>NZ_CP046190.1:2292-352056 GCF_012568445.1 Enterobacteriaceae endosymbiont of Donacia vulgaris | reverse complement strand
ATCAGAAAATAATTTAAAAAAATTATATTTTAATTACTTAATTAATATTAAGTTTATTAAACGATTGTGGGTTGTAAGGTTAAGTAAATAAGCGTATATGACGGATGCCTTGGCAGTCAGAGGCGATGAAGGACGTGTTAATCTGCGAAAAGCATCGATAAGTTGATTTAAAACATTATTAGTCGGTGATATCCGAATGGGGTAACCTAATATATATAATTATATATTATCGTTATTTGAATACATAGAATAACGAAGTAAACCAGGAGAACTGAAACATCTAAGTATCCTGAGGAAAAGAAATCAATAGAGATTTCCTTAGTAGTGGCGAGCGAAAAGGAAAAAGCCCAGAGATATATGTAATTATTATATTAATAGAAATAACTGGAAAGTTATACAATATAGGGTGATAGTCCCGTATATTAAAATATAGTGATTATAATCTCAATGAGTAAAACGAGACACGTGAAATCTTGTTTGAATATAGGGGGATCATCCTCTAAGGCTAAATACTACTGACTGACCGATAGTGAACTAGTACCGTGAGGGAAAGGTGAAAAGAACCCCGGTTAGGGGAGTGAAATAGAACCTGAAATCATATACGTACAAGCAGTAGGAGCATTTTGAAAAAAATGTGACTGCGTACCTTTTGTATAATGGGTCAGCGAGTTATATTTTGTAGCAAGGTTAACTGTATAAGGAAGCCGTAGGGAAACCGAGTCTTAAAAGGGCGTTTTAGTTGCAAGATATAGACCCGAAACCCGGTGATCTAACCATGAGCAGGTTGAAGGTTTGGTAATGCTTACTGGAGGACCGAACCGACTAATGTTGAAAAATTAGCGGATGACTTGTGGTTAGGGGTGAAAGGCCAATCAAACCGGGAGATAGCTGGTTCTCCCCGAAAGCTATTTAGGTAGCGCCTCGTGTAATTCATATTCGGGGGTAGAGCTCTGTTTCGGTTAGGGAATCTTCCAGATTTACCAATCCGATGCAAACTTCAAATACCGAATAATGTTATCACGGGAGACACACAGCGGGTGCTAACGTCCGTTGTGGAGAGGGAAACAACCCAGATCGCTAGCTAAGGTCCCTAAGTTATAATTAAGTGGGAAACGAAGTGGGAAGGCAGAAACAGCCAGGATGTTGGCTTAGAAGCAGCCATCATTTAAAGAAAGCGTAATAGCTCACTGGTCTAGTCATCCTGCGCGGAAGATGTAACGGGGCTAAATTATACACCGAAGCTGCGACAATAAAGAATTTATTTATTGGGTAGGGGAGCGTTCTGTAAATTGTTGAAGATAAATTGTAAAGTTTGTTGGAAAGATCAGAAGTGCGAATGCTGACATGAGTAACGATAAAATAGGTGAAAAACCTATTCGCCGAAAGACTAAGGGTTCCTATCCAACGGTAATCGAGGTAGGGTAAGTCGACACCTAAGATGAGGCTGAAAAGCGTAATCGATGGACAACAGGTTAATATTCCTGTACTCATTATTATTGCGAAGGGGGGACGAAGAAGGTTAAATTAGCCAAGTGATGGTAGTCTTGGTTTAAGCGTGTAGATGTATTATTTAGGAAAATCCGAATAATTATAAACATTGAGGCGTAATGACGAGGTACTTTATTGTATTGAAGTAATTGATACCCTGCTTACAAGAAAATCCTCTAAGCTCTAGATAATATTGAATCGTACTCTAAACCGACACAGGTGGTCAGGTAGAGAATACTAAGGCGCTTGAGAGAACTCAGGTGAAGGAACTAGGCAAAATAGTGCCGTAACTTCGGGAGAAGGCACGCTGATGGTAGGTCGAGAAATTTACTTTTGAAGCTGAAATCAGTCTAAGATAATAGCTGACTGCAACTGTTTATTAAAAACACAGCACTGTGCAAACACGCAAGTGGACGTATACGGTGTGACGCCTGCCCGGTGCCGGAAGGTTAATTGATAGAGTTATTATTTTAATAAGAAGCTCTTGATCGAAGCCCCGGTAAACGGCGGCCGTAACTATAACGGTCCTAAGGTAGCGAAATTCCTTGTCGGGTAAGTTCCGACCTGCACGAATGGCGTAATGATGGTCAGACTGTCTCCACCTGAGACTCAGTGAAATTGAAATTGCTGTGAAGATGCAGTATACCCGCGGCAAGACGGAAAGACCCCGTGAACCTTTACTATAGCTTGATATTGAATGATATTCATTAATGTGTAGGATAGGTGGGAGACAATGAAATATTGACGCTAGTTAATATTGAGTCAACCTTGAAATACCACCCTTTGATGTTTATTATTCTAACCTTGGCCCGTTATCCGGGTCAGAGACAGTGTCTGGTGGGTAGTTTGACTGGGGCGGTCTCCTCCTAAAGAGTAACGGAGGAGTACTAAGGTCAGCTAATCACGGTTGGAAATCGTGAGGTTAGTACAAAGGCAAAAGCTGGCTTAACTGTGAGAATGACAATTCAAACAGATGCGAAAGCAGGTCTTAGTGATCCGGTGGTCCTGTATGATAAGGCCATCGCTCAACGGATAAAAGGTACTCCGGGGATAACAGGCTAATACCGCCCAAGAGTTCATATCGACGGCGGTGTTTGGCACCTCGATGTCGGCTCATCACATCCTGGGGCTGCAGTAGGTCCCAAGGGTATGGCTGTTCGCCATTTAAAGTGGTACGCGAGCTGGGTTTAGAACGTCGTGAGACAGTTCGGTCCCTATCTGCCGTGGGCGTTGGAAGATTGAAAGAATTTGCTCCTAGTACGAGAGGACCGGAGTGAACGTATCTCTGGTGTTCGGGTTGTTATGCCAATAGCATTGCCCGGTAGCTAAATACGGAAAAGATAAGCGCTGAAAGCATATAAGCGCGAAACTTATCTTAAGATTAATCTTCCCAGAATTTTTGTTAATTATTTACAAAAATTCCTTAAGGGACGTTAAAGACTATGACGTTGATAGGCTGGATGTGTAAGCATAGTAATATGTTGAGCTAACCAGTACTAATAAACACCCGTGAGTCTTAACCTTACAACACCAGAATCGTTTAGATTTAATTATTAATTATTTATAACTTAACAAAATATTCCTGGTATAAATAACGCAATGGTACCACCTGAACCCATTCCGAACTCAGAAGTGAAACGTTGTAGTGCCAATGGTAGTGTGAGGTTTACCTCATGTAAGAGTAGGTAAATACCAGGATATAAATTTTAAAGTTCTTATAAAATATATTTTTTTATAAAAAATAAAATGCCGGCTTAGCTCAGATGGTAGAGCAACTGACTTGTAATCAGTAGGTCACCAGTTCAACTCCGGTAGCCGGCATGTATATCTTAAAATATATATTAAAAAATTTTATTTATTAAAATCTTTAAATGGTGGGATACCCAAGTGGTTAACGGGAGCAGACTGTAAATCTGTCGTCAAAGACTTCGAAGGTTCGAATCCTTCTCCCACCATAACTTTTATATAATACATGTTTATATATTTTTAGCAGACATCGTATAATGGTATTACTTCAGCCTTCCAAGCTGGTAATACGGGTTCGATTCCCGTTGTCTGCTTAAATATTTTTTTATTATTAAATATAAATAATAATTTATGGATATTTTGGCTGATATAGCTTAGAAGGTTAGAGCACATCCTTGGTAAGGATGAGGTCCCCAGTTCAATTCTGGGTATCAGCACATTTTTTATATTATTTAATTTTGAAGGAAAAAAATAATGGCAGGAGATAATTATTAATGTTTTTTAAGTTGCAAAAAGATTCTACATTAGAATGGTTCCTTTCATATTGTCATATTAATAAATATCCAGCAAAAATGATTTTAATTAAACAAGGAGATATTTCTAAAAATTTATATTATATATTAAAGGGTATTGTTATTGTTTCTATTAAAAATAAAAATGGAAAAGAAATTATAATTAATTATTTAAATTCAGGTAATTTTATTGGTGAAATTGGTTTTTTTCATCCAACTTATAAAGAAATTACATTAATAAAATTAAAAACAGAATGTGAATTAGCAAAAATTTCATATAAAAAATTTTTTAATTTAGTTAACATTAATAATCATATTATTATGAAAATTTCTTTTCAAATTGCTGAGAAATTAAAAACTACATTTAAAAAAATAAATAATTTAGTTTTTTTAGATGTTACACAGAGAATTTTTACAACCTTGTTAAATTTAGCTAAGTCTCCTGAGGCAATCACTCATCCAGATGGTATGCAAATAAAAATAACAAGACAAGAAATAGGGAAAATTGTGGGTTGTTCTAGAGAAACCGTAGGCCGTACTCTTAAAATGTTAAAAAAACGTAATTTAATTTATGCTCATGGTAAAACAATTGTTATTTATGGTACTCGATAAATTATTATATTATTTTTTATAAATTTAATGATATCATATATCTAAACCAATAGCATTGGTTACTTTTTGTAAAGTAATAGAAGCATGTTTCTTTGCTTTTTCTGCACCATTAATAATAACATTTTTTAAATATTTTTCATTTTCTCTATAAAAAAAATATTTTTTTCTTAATTTATTTAAAAATAAACATAAGTTATTAATAATTGATTTTTTTAAATAATTATAATTTTTATTATGAAAATCTTTTTCTAATTTTTCTATAGAAAAATTAGTTATATTAGATAATATAACTAATAAATTAGAAATACCTGGTTTGTTTTTAAAATCATATTTTATTATTGGAGGATTATTAGAATCAGTAACTGCATTTTTAATTTTTTGTTCAATTATAAAATCACTATCAAATAAACTAATAATATTATTTTTATTAAAATCAGATTTAGACATCTTTTTATTAGGATTTAATAACGATTTTATACAGGAACCATTATAGTTAAGTATCTTTTCAGGAATAGTAAAGATTTTTCCATAAATTTTATTAAATCGATAAGCAATGTTTCTAGTTAATTCAATATGTTGAATTTGATCTTTCCCTACCGGGATTTTATTTGTTTGATACAACAATATATCAGCAGCCATTAATATGGGATAATTAAATATCCCCACATTAATATTTTTATTTAAAAATATTTTTTCTTTAAATTGAGTCATTCTTTGAATTTCTCCAAAATTAGTGAAACAATTTAAAATCCAATTTAATTGAGAATGTTGAGGAACATGAGATTGTATAAAAATAATACTTTTTTCAGGATTAATTCCACATGCTAGACACATAGCTAAAACATCTAATATATTTTTACTTAAAATAGACTTCTTTTGATGTATTGTTAAAGAATGTAAATCTGCTATACAATAAAAACAAGAATATTTCTTTTGTAGTTTTTCCCATTGTTTTAAAGCTCCAATATAGTTACCTAAAGTTAAAAATCCTGTTGGTTGTATACCACTAAATATTATTTTTTTTTTCATAATGTTTTTTATTATTATATAATAATTTTAAAAAATTAAAGATTTATTTTAAAATATATTATTTAATTTTAATCTTATATTTTTTATAGTCTTATAGTATGGTGTTTTATTTTTAAATATAGCTGAACCTATTACGAATACATTTGCCCCGGAAAAAGCTATTTTTTTTATATTATTAAGATTTATACCTCCATCTACTTCTAATAAAATATTTTTTTTATTAATAATTTTTTTAATTTGAATAATTTTTTTATAAATATGATTTAAAAATTTTTGTCCTTCAAATCCTGGATTAACAGACATAACTAATATTAAATCTAATTTATGAATTATATATTCTAAACAATCTAAAGGAGTAGAAGGATTTAATGCTAATCCTGCTTTACATCCATAATTTTTTATTAATGAGATACTTTTATCTAAATGATATGAACTTTCTGGATGTATAATAATACTGTTTGCTCCTGATTTAATAAAATCAATTATTAAATTATCTATATTTTTTGTCATTAAATGTATATCAATTATACATTTTATTCCATATGATCTTAAAGATCTTAAAACTAATGGACCAATAGTTAAATTAGGTACATAATGATTATCCATCACATCGAAATGTATTATATCAACTCCTGCTTTTAGAACATCTTTAATTTCTTTACCTAAATATGCAAAATTAGCTGATAAAATAGATGCAGCAATTAAATTATTTTTCATTTTTATTAAATTCATTATTATAAATAATTATTCTAAAATTATATTAAAAAATTAAATTTTTGTTTTCATTAATAGCATCAGAAATAATTTTTTCTGGAATATTTTTATATATAATTACTTTACCAATTTTAACTGGTATTACAATATTAATTTGATTTTTATTTATTTTTTTATCTCTATAAATATGTTTAAAATATTGTTTTATATTCATATTTTGTGGACTTTGAATTGGTAAATTACATTTTTTTAATAAATTAATAATTCGTATTACATCTTTATTATTCATTAAATTAAGTTTTTTTGATGTTAAAGAAGCAATAACAATACCAACTGATACAGCTTCTCCATGTAACCATTTACCATATCCTAATTCAGATTCAATTGCATGTCCATAAGTATGTCCTAAATTTAATAATGCTCTTTTATTTTTTTCATATTCATCTTCGTAAATAATTTTAGATTTTAATTCACAACATTTTTTTATACAATAAAGTATAGTTTTTTTATCTAAATTAAATAATTTAATAATATTATGTTCTAACCAAGAAAAAAAATTTTTATCAAAAATAATACCATATTTAATTACTTCAGCTAAACCTGCAGTAAACTCTCTTTTAGATAAAGTATCTAAACAACTTAAATTAATTAATACAATACGAGGTTGATAAAAACTACCTATCATATTTTTTCCTAAAATATGATTAACAGCTGTTTTACCACCTACAGAAGAATCTACTTGTGCTAATAATGTTGTAGGTATTTGTATAAATTTTACGCCTCTTTGATAACTAGACGCAACAAATCCTGTTATATCACCTATAACACCTCCCCCTAAAGCAATAAGAGTAGTATCTCTATTATGTAGATTTTGAAGTAATGCTGTAAAAATAATATTTGCAGTCATTAATGTTTTATATTTTTCACCATCAGGAATAAGTACATGATTTATTCTTACACCTATATTATTAAATTGATTATATATTTTTTTAAAATATAAAGAAAAAATTATTTTATTAGTTACAATCATAACACTATCTCCTTTTTTTAAAAAAGATAAAGATAATGGTTTATTAAATAAATTAAAATCTATAATAATAGAATATTTATGTTTTTTTGTTGAAACTAAAATAGTTTTTCCCATATATAATATTGTATCCTTTTAATTTTTTTCTAATAAGTTAATTAATTGATTAGCAACAATTTTGGCACTTTGTTCATCCGTTTTAATTATAATATCAGCAATTTCATTATATAAATGATTCCTTTTTTTAGCTAATTCTTCTAATATTTTTTTAGCTAATTTATTTTTATTTTTTAATAAAGGACGTTTTTTATCTCTTTTAGTACGATTTAACTGTTTTTCTATAGTAGTTTTTAAATATACTACAATACCTCTAGAAGAGAGAAATTTTCTTGTTTCTTTTGATTGAATAGAACCTCCTCCTGTTGCTAATATAATTCCTTGTTTTTTAGTTATTTCATCAATAATTTTCTTTTCACGTTTTCTGAATCCTTCTTCTCCTTCCACATCAAATACCCAATTTATATCAGCTCCTGTACGACGTTCAATTTCTTGATCTGAATCAAAAAAATCCATTTTTAATAAATTTGCAAGATGACGTCCAATTGTACTTTTTCCTGCTCCCATAGGTCCTATTAAAAATATATTTCTTTTTTCTGCCATTTTTTTATATTATTAATTGATTAAAATTGTAAATAGAATTCTTATTCTTTTTAAAATAAAAAGATAAGATATATATATTATATAAAATTTTTAATAAAATTTCATATATTTTCATTAAATCATAAAATGATTTTTTAAAATAGTAAATAGTTTATTATAAATAAAATATAATTTTTATATAAATAAAGTAAAATTTTAGTAAAATATTATTTTAAATAAAAAAAAATTTATACTTAAATATATAAAGAATAATTTTTCTTATATAAAAGATAAGATAATTATCTTAATAATTATCTTATCTAAATATTTATATTTTAGATAAAAAAGTATTTATACGATTAATAAATTTATGTGGATTATCTAAAGTACCTTTTTCTGCCAAAATTGCTTCTTCTAATAATAAAAAAATAAATTCAGAAAAATATTTTTCATCTTTTATTTTTAAGATTTTTTTTATCAAAATATGATTTGGATTTAATTCAAAATTATATTTTATTTCTGGAGTTTCTTGTCCTGCTGCAGCAAATAATTTTGCCATTTGAGTACTCATTTCATTTAAATCTGTGGTAACAATAGCAGGTGTATTAATTAATCTATTGGTTAATTTTACTTTTTTTATTTTATTTGCTAATATTTTTTGTATTCTTTGTAAAAAAGGTTTAAATTCTTCTTTTGTTTCATTGTTTATAATATTATCTTTATTTTTAATAAATTCATCCAATGAATCATCTTGTTTACTAATAGATTGAAAATTTTTACCTTCAAACTCTGTAATATAACTCATCATCCATTCATCAATATGATCTATTAATAATAAAACTTCAATACCTTTTTTAGAAAAAAATTCTAAATGAGGACTATTTTTTGCAGAAATATAATTATCTGATGTTAAAAAATATATTTTATTTTGTCCCTTTATCATTCTTTTTGAATATTCTTCTAAAGATACATTTTGTTCTGCGTTATTATTATGTGTTGAAGAAAAACGTAATAATTTTATAATAATATTTTTATTATTTATGTCTTCTGCAGGACCTTCTTTAAACACTAGACCAAATTTTTTCCAGAAATTATTATAATCATTTTGATTCTTACTAAGATTCATTAACATATTAAGAACTTTTTTTGTTAATGTGATTTTCATATTACGAATAATATTATTTTTTTGTAAAATTTCTCTTGAAATATTTAAAGGTAAATCATTAGAATCAACTAAACCTCTTATAAATCTTAAATATTTAGGTAATAATTGTTCTGCATCTTCCATAATAAAAACTCTTTGTACATATAATTTTAATCCATTTTTATAATCTCTATTACGTATATCCCATGGAATATTTGAAGGAATATATAATAAGCTAATATATTCTTGTTTTCCTTCTACATGATTATGACTCCAAATTATTGGATCAATATTATCATATGTTAATTGCTTATAAAATTCTTTATACTCTTTTACACTAATTTCTGATTTATTACGTAACCAAAGTGCTTGTGCTTTATTAACTTGTTCCCAATAATATTTTTTTTCTTTATCATTATACATCTCTATTTCTATTGGTAAATCTATATGTTCTGAATATTTATTAATTATTGTTTTTATACGCCAAGTATCTAAAAACTCATCATATTTAGGACGTATATGTAATATTATTGTAGTTCCTCTTAATTTTTTGTTAATATTAACTATAGAATAATTTCCTTCTCCTGTAGATTCCCAAAATACTCCCTCATTTAAAGGAGAACCTGCTAATCTAGTTTTTACAGATACTTTATCAGCAACTATAAATGCAGAATAAAATCCTACTCCAAATTGACCTATTAATTGTGAATTAATTTCTGATTTTTTATCTGTAGATAAATTTAAAGATTTTATAAAATCTTTAGTACCAGATTTAGCAATTGTCCCTAAATTTTCAATTACTTCTTTACGAGACATCCCAATTCCATTATCATTAATAATAATTAATCTTTTTTCTTTATCGATAGAAATTTGTACTTTTAATACTGAATTATTTTCATATAAATCAGGATTAGATAAAGTTTTAAATTTTAATTTATCAACAGCATCAGAAGCATTAGAAATTAATTCTCTTAAAAAAATTTCTTTATTTGAATAAAGTGAATGAATCATTAAATGTAATAATTGTTTAACTTCAGATTGAAAACTTTTAATTTCTTTTTTTTGCATAAATAATTTTTCCTTTTTTATATAAAATATTTAAATAATTTTAAATTAATATTTATTTTTACATTTTAAATATAATTAATATTTATTAAAATATATTAATATTTCTAATATAATCATTTCAAAACCTATTTTAGGATTGGGTGCTAAATATAAATTTTTTTTGCCTGTATTAAAAAATTTATATAGAAATTTTAATTCATTTTCTGTAAAATCATTAAATATTTTTTTATAAAATATTATTATATTTTTTTCAAAATTTGAATTTTTAAAAAAATCATTAGAATTATAATTTAAAATTTTAATTTTTAAAAAATTATGTAATAATATCATTATTTCTGTAATAATATTATCCCAATTAACATTCAACATAGAAATTTTATTAATTAAATTAAATATAAAGCTATTTTGTTTTGTTTTAAAATTAGATATTAGTAAAAACAAATATTTTTTTTTTACTAATCCTAACATTAAATACACATTATCTACAGTTAATGAACCCATAGAAATTAATTGATCTGTTAAACTTAATGCATCACGCATGCTACCATATGATAGATTAGATAAAATATCTAATGCTTTTTCATTATATATAATTTTTTCTTTATTTAAAATTTTTTTTAATTGATTAAAAATAATATTTTTTTCTATTAATTTTAAATTAAATTGCATACATCTAGATATAATAGTTAATGGTATTTTTTGTAATTCTGTTGTTGCAAATATAAATTTAACATATTCTGGAGGTTCTTCTAATATCTTTAGTAAAGCATTAAAACTATGTTTTGATAACATGTGAAATTCATCAAAAATATATATTTTGTATCTCCCTTTTACAGGAGGATAATAAATAATTTCTAGAATTTCCCTAATATCTTCTACTTTTGTTTTAGACGCAGAATCTAATTCAATTAAGTCTAAAAAAGAACTATTTTGAATAGAAATACAATTCTCACATAATCCACAGGGATTTTGTGTTATACCTTGTAAACAACTTAAACCCATTGCAAAAATACGTGCTATTGTTGTTTTCCCAACTCCTCTACTACCAGATAAAATCCAAGCAGGATGGATTTTTTTTTTAGATAAACTATATTTAATAGCTTGTATTATATGATTTTGTCCAATAACATCATCAAAAGATCGGGGACGCCATTTAATGGCTAAAACGTGAGAATTCATTATTTTGACACATATCTTAAAAAAGATTAATTTAACGAAACATGACTATTTTTCACACATATTACATTTACTACAGCTGCTTCTTTCCAGACCTGACTGATTTTGTAAAATAATATTGTTTGAAATAATCATGTTCCATATGTAGTGATTATACATAAAAAATTATTAATTAGTCAATAATTTAATTTTAAATTAAATAAAATTTATTATTTATCATTTATTATATAAATTATTTTTTTAACTGAAACTTTTTCGTGAAATTGAAAAAGAATATTATGTTCTCCTATTGTTTTTAAACTTCCTTTAGGTAATTTTATTTCTTTTTTTATAATATTAAATCCTATTTCTTTTAATTTTTTTATAATATCAGTTTTACCAATTGATCCAAATAATTTTCCATTTTTTCCTGATTTAGCTTTAATTATTATTTTATCTATATAATTAAATTTTTTTAATTTTATTTTTGCTATATTTAAAATATTTAATAATTTAGATTTTTTTTCTAAAATTTGTTTTTTTAAAAAATTAATATTATTTTTTGTAGCAATAATACCTTTATTTTTAGGTATTAAAAAGTTACGTGCATATCCTGGTTTAACATTTATAATTTGAGATTTTTTACCTAAACCTAAAATAGAATCTAATAAAATTATTTTCATTATTTAGTACTCTTTATCATTTATACTTTAATTAAAACAAAATAATAATTTTATAAATTTATTTATGATGATCAGTATAAGATATTAAAGATAAATATCTTGCTAATTTTATAGCTTTAGCCAATTGACGTTGATATTTTGCTTTAGTTCCAGTAATTCTACTTGGTACAATTTTACCACTTTCAGTGATAAAATTTTTTAAAATATAGATATCTTTATAATCAATTTCTTTAATTCCTTCTGCTGTAAAACGACAAAATTTACGACGACGAAAATAACGTACCATTAATGACCTCTAAATGTTTATTAAGTAAATTTATTTATAGAAATTTATATTATATTGTTTTTATAACATCATGACGTTTTTCTTGAAATTCATCTCTTGATTTTAAAATACAAGATATATTCTTTCTTTCTGTTTTTGTTTTAATTATTAGATATCTAATAATATATTCATTAATTCTTAAACTTTTTTCAAGATCTTTTATTATATTAATATTATTTAAAGTAATATTCATTAATATATAATGTGCTTTATGTAATCTAAGTATAGGATAAGATAATTGTCTTCTCCCCCAGTCTTCAAATCTGGAAATACAACCATCATTTTTTAAAATAAATTTTTTATAATATTTAATAATGTTATTTATTTGATCACTTTGATTTGGATTAATCATTAAAACTATTTCATAGTAGTACATTTGATGCTCCTTAAGATTTTATTTTTAATAAAATATTAAAAACAAAAATTAAAATATAAAAAATTTATTTTTTATAAAAATATTATATAATATTTTTTTTGAATTACATAAATTTATATTTTTACAAATTAAATATTACTATGCAAAATAAAAATTTTATCTGGAAAAATTTTTTTCAACAAGAAACGAAAAAAAGTTATTTTTTAAAATTAATTAATAAAATTAATACAGATATTAATAATAATAAAATCATTTATCCTAAAAAAAAATATATTTTTAATATTTTTAAAAAAATAAATTTTAATAATTTAAAAGTAGTAATTATTGGGCAAGATCCTTATTATGGTATTAATCAAGCTAATGGTTTTGCTTTTTCAGTGATGCCAAATGTAACTATTCCTCCTACATTAAAAAATATTTATAAAGCTCTTAAATTAGATATACCTGACTTCATTATTCCTAATCACGGATATTTAATTAATTGGGTTAATGAAGGAGTAATGTTATTAAATTCTATTTTAACTGTAGAACAAGGAAAACCTAAATCTCATACAAATATTGGTTGGGAAATTTTTACAAATAATGTAATAAAAATAATTAATTTTAATTATAATAATGTTGTTTTTTTATTATGGGGATCATATGCAAAAAGAAAAATAAATTTTATAACATCAAAAAATTTAGTTTTAACTACATCACATCCATCTCCTTTTTCCTTTTATAAAGGATTTTATTTTTGTAAACATTTTTCTAAAACTAATAAATATTTAATTTTACAAAAAAAAAAACCAATTAATTGGAATATAAATAAAATAATGCCATTTTAAAAAACATATAATTTTAGAAAAAATTATTATAGATATTTTAAATGTTTATTTTTTTTAATAATTTTAATAAATTATCAAAAATATTTACTTAAATATTTTATTATTTTTAATTTTTTAATATAAAAAAATATATATATAACATTTATGTAATAAATTAAATAAAAAATATAATTTTATAAGAGGTAATAATGAAAAATGTTGGTTTTATTGGATGGAGAGGAATGGTAGGATCAGTTCTTATAAATAGAATGTTAAAAAAAAAAGATTTTGATTGTATCAATGCTACTTTTTTTACTACTTCTCAATATGGGAAATACATCACTAATTTTAATAAAAAATATAAAAATGTTAAATTAGAAAATGCTTATGATTTTGAAAAATTATTTGAATTAGATATAATCGTAACTTGTCAAGGAAGTGAATATACAAATAAAACGTATTTTAAATTACGTCAAATGGGTTGGAATGGTTACTGGATAGATGCGGCATCTAATTTAAGAACATTAGAAGATGCTGTTATTGTTTTAGATCCTATTAATTTAGAATATATAAAACAAAAATTAAATATGGGGATAAAAACTTTTGTAGGAGGAAATTGTACTGTTAGTTTAATGTTAATGGCTTTAGGTGGTTTATTTAAAAATAATTTAATTAATTGGATTTCTGTTTCGACATATCAAGCTGCATCAGGAGCTGGTGCAAAGTTTATGAAAGAACTTATTTTACAAATGCAATATATATCTAAAAATACAACTGATTTAATGAAAAATAATTCTTTCAATAATAATATTCTCAATATAGAAAAAGAAATTTCAAAACAAATGTATTCTTCTAATTTTCCTAAAAATTATTTTCATATTCCTCTAATTAATAATGTAATTCCATGGATAGATAAAAAAATTAACAATAGTGGACAAACAAAAGAAGAATGGAAAGGACAATTTGAAACTAATAAGATTTTAAATACAAAAAAAATAATTCCAATTGATGGATTATGTGTTAGAGTTGCTACTCTACGTTCGCATAGTCAATCTTTTACGATAAAATTAAATAAAAATTTATCTATAGATAATATTCATTATATTATTAATTCTCATAATAAATGGGTCAAAATTATATCAAATAATTTTAATGACACTATTAATTATCTTACTCCATCTTATATTAATGGTAAACTAGATGTATTTGTAGGTAGAATAAAAAAATTAAACATAGATAAAAACTGTTTTTCAATTTTTTCAGTAGGTGATCAGTTACTTTGGGGTGCATCAGAACCACTAAGAAGAATGTTAAAATTATTAATTTAATTTTTTATAAAAATTAACATTTTAGCTTGTTTTTTTGTTTTATTAAAAGTAATATTTATATAAAATAAGATAATAAATCATCTTATTTTATATATATATATTATAATATATTACAATTTTAATCTTACTAAAAAATTTTGGAGAAAAAATGAAATTTTTTACTAAAAAAGTATCAATATTTCTTATATTGCTTTTAAGTATTGGATTAAATATATCTACTACAAATGCATTTACATTAAATAATGTATCTTGGTGGAATAATAATAATAAATCTAAAAACATTATTAAAAAAAAAATAAAAAATCAAAAAAAAAAACAAAATATAAAAAAGAAAAAAGAAGAAATCTTTTTTAAAGATGATAATGATAAAATTTCATATGCTTTAGGTGCTTTAATAGGCAGACATTTAACACATTCATATCAAATACAAAAAATACTAAAAATAGTATTAAGTAGAAAATTAATTCTTCAAGGTGTATCTGATTCTTTAGATGGACAATATAAACTTTCTGATGATGAAATTGATAGAGTTTTACAATTATTTGATACAAATTTAAAAAGCATTAGTACACCAGATGATACTCAAGATGAATCAAAAATAAATCTTAAAATAGGTCAAAAATATATTAAAAAATTTTTAAAAAGAAAAAATGTTAAAAAAAGTAAAAGTGGATTAGTATATAAAATTAATAAAATAGGTTCTGGTAAAAAAATTACAAGTAATAATCAAATTATTGTTGTTAAATACACAGGAAACTTAATTGATGGAACTGAATTTGATAGTACAGAACCAAATAAACCTTTATTCATGATTTTACAACAAGCAATTGATGGATGGAAAGAAGGTTTAAAATATATTAAAAAAGGTGGTAAAATTACATTAGTTATACCTCCAAAATTAGCTTATGGCTCAGAAATTATTTCTGGTATACCAACTAATTCTACCTTAATATTTGAAATTGAACTTGTAGACATTAGAGATACAATATCTAAATAAATATATTTAAAATAATATACACTATAAGTAAAATTATATTAAATTAATATGAGAAATATTTTTTTGGATTTTAAATAATATGATTTTTGTAATATTAGTTACAGAAGCTCCATATACGAATCAGAATTCTTATTCTGCATATTTATTTTCTAAGGCAGTAATACAAACAAAAAATATAATAAAAGATATTTTTTTTTATCGAAATGGAGTCTGTAATGCTAATAAAAATATTAAATTTGATAATGATGAATTTAATTTAATTGATTCTTGGAAAAAATTAAGTATAGAACATCATATCAATTTATATTTATGTATTACCTCAGCTAAGAAAAGAGGTTTAATTTTAGAAGGAAAAAATAGTTTTTATAAAAATAATTTTATTAATTTTAACAAAAGAATTAATAATGTTATTGATACGAATTTTAAAATAACTACATTAAGTACATTTACAAAATCTATATTAACTTGTGATCGTTTAGTTCAATTTTAATGAATAAAATAGCATTTATATTTTCAAAATCTCCTTATGGAAATAGTATTGGTAAAGAAGGACTTGATGCCGTAATATCTATATCCTCATTAACTGAGGATATAGCTTTATTTTTTATAGGAGATGGTATTTTACAAATACTAAAACAACAAGAACCAGAAACATTTTTATTAAAAAATTATAATATCAGTTTTAGTATTTTACAATTATGTAATATTAAAAACTATTTTGTTTGTTCAAAATCGTTAAAAACATTAGGAATAAAAAAAAATAACTGGATTATACCAGTGAAAATTATAAATCCATTAATATGGAAAAAAAAAATTGATAATTATAATATCATTCTTAACTTTTAATTAAATAAAATATTTTTATATGTTATATACCTTATTTAGTTCGCCAACATCTTGTAATTTTTCTTCACTATTAAATATTTTAAATAAAAATGATAATTTATTATTAATTCAAGATGGAATATTAGCTGGATTAAAAAATAGTGTATTTATGAAAAAAATTATTAAAAAACAACAAAAAATTAAAATATTAATCTTTGCAATAAATGATGATATATTGGCTAGAGGCTTAAATTTAAATATTTCAAAAAAAATTATACGCATAAATTATATAAAATTTGTTAATTTAATAATAAAAAACAAAAAACAAATAATTTGGTAATTTTTTTAAAAAATATTTAAAAATAAATTTAATATTTTAAATTTAGGAAATAATATGGCAACAATTAATCAATTAGTTAGAAAATATAGAAAACGAAAAACAATTAAAACAAATGTACCTGCTTTAAATGCTTCTCCGCAAAAAAGAGGTGTATGTACTAAAGTATATACAACAACTCCTAAAAAACCAAATTCTGCCTTACGAAAAGTATGTAGAGTAAGATTAACAAATGGTTTTGAAGTGACTTCTTATATTTCAGGAGAAGGACATAATTTACAGGAACATTCTGTAATTTTAATAAGAGGAGGTAGAGTAAAAGATTTACCTGGTGTTAGATATCATACTGTTAGAGGTGCTTTAGATTGTACTGGAGTAAAAGATCGTAAACAAGGTAGATCAAAATATGGAACAAAAAAACCTAAATAATATTATTAAATATTATTTTTTATTTATGTTTATTTAAGTTTTATTACAAAATGGAGTCAATATCCATGCCTCGTCGACGCATAATTAGTCAAAGAAAAATATTACCAGATTCTCAATTTGAATCAGATTTATTAGCTAAATTTATTAATATACTTATGATGAATGGTAAAAAATCTATTGCAGAATCTATTGTTTATTCTGCATTAAATATAATAAAAAAAAAAATAGGTAAAAAAGAAATAGATATTTTTTTAAATGTATTAGAAAATGTGAAACCTATAGTAGAAGTAAAATCAAGAAGAGTGGGTGGTTCAACGTATCAAGTTCCTGTTGAAATTAGACCAATAAGAAGAAATACTTTAGCTATGCGTTGGTTAGTTAATGCTGCAAGGAAAAGACATGAAAAATCTATGGTTGTAAAATTAACTAATGAGTTATTAGATGCTTTAGAAAATAAAGGAAATGCAGTTAAAAAACGAGAAGAAATACATAAAATGGCAGAAGCTAATAAAGCATTTGCTCATTATCGTTGGTAATATATTAGTTTAAAAAAAAAATTTAAATAATTTAAATTTAAAAATATAATGAATCAATTAATCAATAAAATATGCGTAGCTAAATCAATATTTAATATTTAAAATTTAATATTTTATTAAAAATAATATTAATATAATTTTAAATTTTTTATATAATAGAATAGAGGAATAAATATATGAGTCGTAAAACTCCTATAACAAGATATCGTAATATTGGTATTAGCGCACATATTGATGCAGGAAAAACAACTACAACAGAAAGAATTTTATTTTATACAGGAGTAAATCATAAAATAGGAGAAGTCCATGATGGTGCAGCTACAATGGATTGGATGGCACAAGAACAAGAAAGAGGTATTACAATTACTTCAGCTGCTACTACAACTTTTTGGTCTGGGATGTTCAATCAATATAAATCACATAGAATTAATATTATTGATACCCCAGGACATGTAGATTTTACAATTGAAGTTGAACGTTCTATGAGAGTATTAGATGGTGTAGTTATGATTTATTGTGCTGTAGGAGGTGTACAACCTCAATCAGAAACAGTCTGGAGACAGGCTAATAAATATAAAGTACCCAGAATTGCTTTTATCAATAAAATGGATAGAATGGGCGCAAATTTTAAAAAAGTAATTCAGCAAATAGAAAATAATTTATTAACAGAAGCTGTACCATTACAATTACCTATTGGTTCTGAACAAAAATTTACTGGTATAATTGATTTAATAAAAATGAAAGCTTTAAATTGGAATGAACAAGATCAAGGTATAAATTGTAATTTTACAAATATACCTTTAAATATGGAAAAAGAAGCAAAATTTTGGAATCAAAAATTAATAGAAACTGCCGTTGAATCTAATGAAATATTATTAGAAAAATATTTAAACGGAAATAAAATTTCTATAGAGGAAATTAAATTTTCTTTAAGAAAAAGAGTTTTAAATAATGAAATTACTTTAATAACATGCGGTTCAGCTTTTAAAAATAAAGGAGTACAAGCATTACTAGATGCTATAATTGATTATTTACCATCACCTACAGATATTCCTCCAATTCAAGGAATATCTAATAATAAAAAAAAAACTTTAGTAATCCGTAATACTAATGATAAAGAACCATTTTCCGCTCTAGCTTTTAAAATTGCTAATGATCCTTTTGTGGGAAATTTAACTTTTTTTAGAGTATATTCAGGAACTATTAGTAATGGAGAAATTATATATAATCCTATAAAAAAACAAAAAGAACGTATTGGTAGAATTGTTCAAATGCATGCTAATAAAAGAGAAGAAATAAAAAAAGTATATGCAGGAGATATTGCTGCAGCTATTGGATTAAAAAATGTAACAACAGGAGATACATTATGTGATATTAATAAATGTATTATTTTGGAAACTATGGAATTTCCAGAACCTGTTATTTCTATTGCAATAGAACCTAAAACTAAAATAGATCAAGAAAAAATGGGTTTAGCTTTAAATCGTCTTATTAAAGAAGACCCTTCATTAAAGAGTTGGACAAATGAAGAAACTAACCAAACTATTATTGCTGGTATGGGTGAATTACATTTAGAAATAATTGTTGATAGAATGAAAAGAGAATTTAATGTATCAGCAAATATTGGGAAACCACAAGTTTCTTATAGGGAAACTATACAAAATAGTATCACTAACATAGAAGGAAAATATATTAAACAAACTGGAGGAAGAGGACAATATGGTCATGTAGTAATAGATATTGCTCCATTAAAATCACCAAAAAATAATATAGGTTATTTATTTACTAATGATATAAAAGGTGGTGTAATACCTAGTGAATATATTTCAGCAATAGATAAAAGTATTCAAGAACAATTAAAATCTGGCCCTATGGCAAGTTATCCTGTGGTAAATATTTCAGTCAGACTTCATTATGGTTCTTATCATGATGTTGATTCTTCTGAATTAGCTTTTAAATTAGCTGCAGCTATTGCATTTAAAAATGCATTTAAAAAAGCTAATCCAATTTTACTTGAACCTATAATGCAAGTAGAAGTTGAAACTCCTGAAGAATATATGGGAGATGTTATTGGAGATTTAAATCGTAGAAGAGGAATTATAGAAGGTATGAATAATATTCCTACTGGGAAAACTATACGTGCTTGTGTCCCTTTATCAGAAATGTTTGGTTATGCTACTGACTTACGTTCTTATAGCCAAGGAAGAGCATCATATACTATGGAATTTTTAAAATATGTTAAAGCACCTAATAGTATTGCAAAAATAATTATTGAATCTAGATCTAAATCATAAAATTTGAATAAAATTATATATATATTAATTTATTTAGAAGGATATTAATCTGTGTCTAAAAAAAAATTTGAACGTTCTAAACCACATATTAATGTGGGTACTATAGGACATGTTGATCATGGAAAAACTACTTTAACAGCAGCAATAACTACTGTTTTATCTAAAAAATATGGTGGTTCAGCAAAAGCATTTGATCAAATTGATAATGCTCCGGAAGAAAAAGCAAGAGGTATAACAATAAATACTTCTCATGTTGAATATGATACTAAAAAACGACATTACGCTCATGTGGATTGTCCAGGACATGCTGATTATGTAAAAAATATGATTACTGGAGCCGCACAAATGGACGGTGCTATATTAGTTGTTGCCGCAACAGATGGTCCTATGCCACAAACTAGAGAACATATTTTATTAGCAAGACAGGTAGGTGTACCCTATATTATAGTTTTTCTAAACAAATGTGATATGGTTGATGATGAAGAATTATTAGAATTAGTAGAGATGGAAGTACGGGATTTATTAACACAATATAACTTTCCTGGAGATACGACTCCTATTATTCAAGGATCAGCTTTAAAAGCACTTGAAGGTGATAAAAAATGGGAAGAAAAAATTATTGAATTAGCAAATTCTTTAGATACTTATATACCTAATCCTATAAGAGCCATTGACAAACCTTTTTTATTACCAATAGAAGATGTTTTTTCAATTTCAGGTAGAGGAACAGTTGTAACAGGAAGAGTAGAAAGAGGTATTATAAAAGTAGGTGAAGAAGTAGAAATTATAGGTATTAGAAATACTATAAAATCTATTTGTACTGGAGTAGAAATGTTTCGTAAATTATTAGATGAAGGACGTGCAGGTGAAAATGTAGGTATACTTCTTAGAGGAATTAAAAGAGAAGATATCGAAAGAGGACAAGTTTTAGCTAAACCAGGGTCCATCACACCACATATTAAATTTGAAGCAGAAGTTTATATTTTATCTAAAGATGAAGGTGGTAGACATACAGCTTTTTTTAAAGGATATCGTCCTCAATTCTATTTTAGAACTACAGATGTAACAGGAACTATAGAATTATCCTCAAATATTGAAATGGTTATGCCTGGAGATAATATTAATATGATTGTTACATTAATTTATCCTATAGCAATGACTAATGGTTTACGTTTTGCTATTCGTGAAGGTGGCCGTACAGTCGGTGCTGGAGTAGTTACTAAAGTTTTACAATAAATAATACATATAAAAGAAGATAAGGGAAAATACTCCCTTTGATTCTTTTGTTTAAAATATTAAAATATTTAATAAATTATTAGTAAAATTTCTTTATAATTTATATATATATTTTATATTGGTTGCTTGTGGTTATATACAATGAATATTGTAGAATTTAAAAAAAACATAAATAAATATATTACAGATCTTGTAAAATGGTTTATTAGTACAATTTTATTAGTTATTATTTTAATATTAAATTATAATTATCGAAATATAGATTTGTTTATTCGTTTAATTTTATTTTTTTTAATATTAACATTAATAATATTTATTATTTCCTGTACAAAAAAAGGTAAAAAATTATTTTCTTTTATATATTATGCGCGTATAGAAGCTCGTAAAGTTATATGGCCTTCTTATAAAGATACTTGGAATACAACATTAATAATAATATTAATTATTACAATCATTTCTATTATTTTTTGTGTATTAGATAATTTTTTAATTTATTTAATATCATTTTTAACTGGAACGAGGTTATAATAATGAATAAATCTTTAAAAAAAAAATGGTATGTTATTCAAGCTCGTTCTGGTTTTGAACATCGTGTTGCTCAATCATTAAAAGAATATATAAAAATTCATAATATGGATAATTATTTTGGTAAAATTTTAATTCCTACTGAAGCTGTAGTTGAAATACGTGGAGGTCAAAAATATAAAAGTGATCGAAAATTTTTTCCAGGATATATATTAATCCATATGATTATGAAAGAATTAAGTTGGCATTTAGTACGTAGTGTACCTAAAGTTTTAGGTTTTATTGGTGGTAAATCTGATAATCCTTTACCTATTAGTGATAAAGAAGTAAATATAATTATTAATCGCTTACAAAAAATTGGAGATAAACCTAGACCCAAAACAATATTTGATCCAGGAGAAATAATTAGAGTAAAAGATGGTCCATTTTCTGATTTTAATGGAACAGTAGAAGAAGTAGATTATGAAAAAAGTAGATTAAAAGTTTCTGTATCTATTTTTGGAAGATCTACCCCTGTAGATTTAGATTTTCGACAAGTAGAAAAAGGATAAATATTAATTAACTGAGATATATTTATGGCAAAAAAAATTAAAACATATGTAAAATTACAAGTACCTGCTGGTAGTGCTAATCCTAGCCCACCTATTGGTCCTGCATTAGGACAACATGGTGTTAATATTATGAATTTTTGTAAAATTTTTAATTCAAAAACTAGTAATTTAGAAAAAGGAATGCCTATACCAGTAGTAATTACAATTTATATTGATAAAACTTTTACATTTATTACTAAAACTCCTCCAGTATCTGCAATAATTAAAAAAATACTTGGAATTAAAAAAGGATCAAATAAACCAAAAATAGAAAAAATTGGTGTAATTACACAAGATCAAATTCGTAAAATTGCGGAAATTAAATATACTGATATGAATGGAATAAATATTAAATCTATGATGTCTTCTATAAAAGGAACCGCGCGTTCTATGGGATTAATTATTGAGGATTAAATAATGGGAAAATTAACAAAACGTATGGATTATATATCAAAAAATATAAATTTAAAAAAACAATTCTCTATTGAAAATGCTATCAATAATTTAAAAAATTTAAGTAAAATAAAATTTATTGAAAGTATTGATATTGCTATTAATTTGGGTATAAACACAAAAAAAACCGAACAAAATGTTAGAGGGAGTGTTTGTTTACCTCATGGTATTGGTAAACAAGTAAAATTTGCAGTTTTTGCTAGTGGTAGAGAAGCAATTACAGCAAAAGAATTAGGAATAGAATTAATTGGAATGAATGATTTATCAACAAAAATTACTAATGGTGAAAAAAAAATTGATGTAGTGATCTCTACGCCAGAAGCAATGGATATTGTTAGTAAATTAGGACCTATTTTAGGCCCTAAAGGACTAATGCCTAATCCTAAATTAGGAACAATAACAAATAACATAGCTGAAACAGTAAAAAAAATACGTAATGGACAAATTAATTTTCGTAATGATAAAAACGGTATTATTCATGCTAGTATAGGAAAAATTAATTTTGAAAATAATAAAATTAAAGAAAATTTACAAACTTTATTAAAAAGTTTAAAAAAATATAAACCAACAAAATTAAAGGGTAATTATATAAAAAAAATATACATATCCTCAACTATGGGGATCTCTATAGAAATTACAAAAGATTGTATGAATTTAATAAATTAATATTTCACTTTACAAAAATTTCTTTTATATTACAATCATAATTTTTACTAAAAAAATAGGAGTGCAATCCTTTTAGAATGTCATTAAATATCACAAAAAAAAAAATGATTATTGCAAAAATAAGTAAAATAAATAAACATGCTTTATCAGCTGTTATTGCTGATTTCTGTGGTGTTAATAGTAATAATTTAAATGAATTAAGGAAAAAAAGTAGGAAAAATGATATTATTATAAGTATTGTAAGAAATAAATTATTAAAATTAATTATTAAAAATAGTAATTTTCAATGTCTAGAACCGTTAATAAAGGGTCCTATATTAATTGCATATTCACTTAAACATCCTGGAGCAGCTGCTCGTTTATTTAATGAATTCAGTAAATTAAATGAAAATTTTAAAATTAAAGCAGCAGCATTTGATAATAAAATCATAAATAGTGAAAAAATTAATCTTTTAGCCGACTTACCTACATATAAAGAAGCTATAACACGTTTTATAGTAATTATAAAAGATATTTCTATAGGAAAATTTATTAGAATTTTACTTGCAATTAAGAATATCAAATAAATTTATTTTATTTTAAAAAATATTATTATTTTTAGGAAAGTATTATTATGTCAATAACTAAAGAACAAATTATAAAAGCTATAGAATCTATGTCAATTATGGATTTAATGGAATTAATCAGTTCTATAGAAAAAAAATTTGGTGTTTCTAGTATAATAAATGAAAGAAATAGTAATCAAGAAAAAGAAGAGAAAGAAGAACAAACAGAATTTAATATATATTTAAAAAGTATAGGAAAAAATAAAATTTCTGTTATTAAAGCCGTTAGAAGTATAATGGGGTTAGGATTAAAAGAAGCTAAAGATTTAGTTGAATCTGCTCCTGTAATATTAAAAGAATCTATTAATAAAACAGAAGCATTAGATTTAGAATCTAAATTAAAAATTTCTGGAGCAGAAATAGAAATTAAATAATTTTTTAAAAATTTAAATAAAAATTTATTTATATAAAATAATATTTAATAATATAAATATTAATTGAATTAAATTGTTTAATTGATCAGATAACTGAGGAACCATATGGTTTATTCTCAAACTGAAAAAAAACGTATTCGTAAAGATTTTGGAAAAAGACCTCAAGTTTTAAATATTCCATATTTATTATCTATTCAAATTGATTCATTTAAAAAATTTATAAAAAAAGATCTTACAGGACAATATGGCTTAGAAGCTGCATTTAAGAGTATATTTCCTATAACTAGTTATAGTGGTCATGCCAAATTAGAATATGTCGATTATCGTTTAGAAAAATCACTTTTTAGTGTTAAAGAATGTCATACACGAGGTATGACTTATTCTGCTCCTATAAAAGTAATATTACGATTAGTTATTTATGATAAAGAAAAACCTGAATTATCCATTAAAAATATACGGGAACAAGAAGTATATATGGGAGAAATACCATTAATGACTAAAAATGGTACTTTTATAGTGAATGGTATTGAACGTGTTGTTGTTTCACAGTTACATAGAAGTCCAGGTGTTTTTTTTGATAGTGATAAAGGTAAAACACATTCTTCAGGGAAAATATTATATAATGCTCGTATTATTCCTTATAGAGGTTCTTGGTTAGATTTTGAATTTGATCCTAAAGATAATATTTTTGTACGTATAGATAGAAGAAGAAAATTACCAGTTACAGTTATTTTACGTGCTTTAAATTATGATATAGAAGAAATATTAGATCTCTTTTTTGAAAAAGATATTTATGAAATAAAAAATAATCAAATAGAAATGTTATTAATCCCAGATAGACTAAGAGGGGAAACAGCATTTTTTGATATTAAAGCTAATAATATTATTTATGTCGAAAAAGGTAAAAGAATTACAATACGTCATATTAATCAACTTAAAAAAAATAATCTAAAATGTATAAATATTCCTATAGAATATATGATAGGAAAAAGAGTTATCAAAGATTATGTTAATCCAATAACAGGAGAAATAATTATTTCTGCAAATTCTCCTTTATCTCTAGAGATAATTAATCAAATTTTTAAGCATAATAATATTATTAAAACTATTTTTACTAATGATTTAGATCATGGTAATTATATTTCTGAAACATTAAAAATAGATAATACAACTACACGTTTAGATGCTTTAGTTGAAATTTATAGAATGATGCGTCCTGGAGAACCACCTACAAAAGAAGCTGCAGAAATTTTATTTAAAAAATTATTTTTTATGGAAGATCGTTATGATTTATCTCCTGTAGGCAGAATGAAATTTAATCGTTCATTGTCTAGAAAATCTATTTCTGGTTCTGGAATTTTAAGTAAAGAAGATATTGTCGATGTTATTAAAAAATTAATTAATATCCGTAATGGTACTGGAGATATTGATGATATTGATCATTTAGGAAATAGAAGAATTCGTTCAATTGGAGAAATGGCTGAAAATCAATTTCGTATAGGTTTAATCCGTGTTGAAAGAGCAGTTAGAGAAAGATTATCTTTAGGAGATATAGAAACTATATTACCTCAAGATATGATTAATGCGAAACCAATTTCTGCAGCTTTAAAAGAATTTTTTTGTTCTAGTCAATTATCGCAATTTATGGATCAAAATAATCCATTATCAGAAATTACACATAAACGTCGTATTTCTGCTTTAGGGCCTGGGGGATTGACTAGAGAAAGAGCTGGTTTTGAAGTTAGAGATGTACATCCTACGCATTATGGTAGAATATGTCCTATTGAAACACCAGAAGGTCCAAATATAGGTTTAATAAATTCTTTATCAGTATATGCTAGGACAAATCAATATGGATTTTTAGAATCACCATATAGATTAGTAAAAAATGGATTTGTTACTGACAACATTAAATATTTATCTTCAATAGAAGAGGGTAATTTTATTATTGCGCAAGCTAATACTAATATAGATAAAAAAAAATATATTGTTGATAAATTTATTACATGTCGTTATAAAGGTGAATCAGGTTTATTTAAAAAAGAACAAGTACATTATATGGATGTTTCTACACAACAAATTGTTTCTATAGGTGCTTCTTTAATTCCTTTTTTAGAGCATGATGATGCTAATCGTGCTTTAATGGGAGCAAATATGCAGAGACAAGCTGTCCCTACATTAAAAACAGAAAAACCTTTAGTAGGGACTGGAATGGAAAGAATTGTAGCAGTAGATTCAGGGGTTACTGTAATTGCAAAAAATTCAGGAATTGTACAATACGTTGATGCTTCTCGTATTATAATAAAAAGAAAGAATAATAATATTAAAAATGATATAGACATATATTATTTAGAAAAATATATAAGATCAAATCAAAATACATGCATTAATCAAATTCCATCTGTAAATTTAGGAGAATTAGTAAAAAAAGGAGATGTATTAGCAGATGGTCCTGCTACAGATTTAGGAGAATTAGCATTAGGTCAAAACATGAGAGTTGCTTTCATGCCATGGAATGGTTATAATTTTGAAGATTCTATTTTATTATCAGAAAAAATTGTTCAAGAAGATAAATTTACAACTATACATATACAAGAATTATCTTGTATATCTCGTGATACTAAGTTAGGTCAAGAAGAAATTACGTCTGACATACCAAATGTAAGTGAATCTTCTTTATCTAAATTAGATGAATCTGGTATTGTATATGTTGGTGCTGAAGTAAAAAATGGAGATATCCTTGTAGGAAAGGTAACTCCTAAAGGAGAAACACAATTATCACCAGAAGAAAAACTATTACGTGCTATTTTTGGAGAAAAAGCTTCTGATGTAAAAGATACTTCTTTACGTGTACCAAATGGTGTATATGGAACTGTTATTGATGTACAAATTTTTACAAGAGAAGGTGTAAAAAAAGATAAAAGAACTATAGAAATAGAAGAAATGCAATTAAAACAGGTAAAAGAAGATTTATTTGCTGAACAAAAAATTTTTGAACAAAATATATTATTAACTATACAAAACTTTTTATTAAAAAATAATTTTCTTAAAAAAGAAAATATAAAAATTTGTGATATAAACTTTATTATATTATTACAAAAAAAATTAAAAAATTCTCAATTAGATAATTTAATTAAACAATATAAAGAAATAAAAAATATTTTTGAAAAAAAAATTAAATTACAAAAAAATAAAATTATGCAAGGAAATGATTTAGCACCTGGAATTTTAAAAATTATTAAAGTAAATTTAGCTGTAAAAAGACAAATACAATCAGGTGATAAAATGGCAGGAAGACATGGTAATAAGGGAGTAATTTCAAAAATTTGTCCTGTCGAAGATATGCCTTATGATAAAAATGGTGTTCCAATTGATATTATTTTAAATCCATTAGGGGTGCCATCTAGAATGAATATAGGACAAATATTAGAAACTCATTTAGGTATGGCTGCCAAAGGCATTGGAAATAAAATTAATATTTTATTAAAAGAAAAAATAAGAATAGATAAAATACGTAATTTTCTTCAAAAAGCATATAACATTGGTAATAATATACGACAAAAAATAGATTTAGATAATTTTACTGATAACGAAATAATTACATTAGCAAAAAATTTAAAAAAAGGAATGCCTATTGCTACTCCTGTTTTTGATGGTGCTCAGGAACAAGAAATAAAAGAATTATTAAAACTATCCGGTTTACCAATTTCTGGACAAATTAAATTATATGATGGACGTACAGGAGAAGCTTTTGAAAGACCAGTTACTGTCGGATATATGTATATGTTAAAATTAAATCATTTAGTAGATGATAAAATGCATGCTAGATCTAC
This sequence comes from Enterobacteriaceae endosymbiont of Donacia vulgaris, assembly GCF_012568445.1. Lineage (NCBI taxonomy): Bacteria > Pseudomonadati > Pseudomonadota > Gammaproteobacteria > Enterobacterales > Enterobacteriaceae > Enterobacteriaceae endosymbiont of Donacia vulgaris. The sequence continues at coordinate 323,704 of NZ_CP046190.1, read as the reverse complement.
AGGTTCATATAGTCTTGTAACACAACAACCATTAGGTGGAAAAGCTCAATTTGGTGGGCAAAGATTTGGAGAAATGGAAGTTTGGGCGTTAGAAGCATACGGAGCAGCATATACTTTACAAGAAATGTTAACAATTAAATCTGATGATGTAAATGGTAGAACTAAAATGTATAAAAATATTGTTGATGGGAATCATCAAATGGAAGCTGGTATTCCAGAATCTTTTAATGTCTTACTTAAAGAAATACGTTCATTAGGTATAAATATCAGTTTAGAAAATACAGAATAATAATTTTATATTAAAATTTTGTTAGTTAATATAATTGAGGTAATAAATTTGTGAAAGATTTATTTAATTTTTTAAAATCACAAAAAAAAATAGAAGAATTTGATTCAATAAAACTTTCTCTAGCTTCTTCTGATATGATAAAATCTTGGTCTTTTGGGGAAGTTAAAAAACCTGAAACAATTAATTACCGTACTTTTAAACCAGAAAGAGATGGTTTATTTTGTGCTCGTATTTTTGGCCCTATTAAAGATTATGAATGTTTATGTGGTAAATATAAACGGTTAAAACATAGGGGTGTTGTTTGTGAAAAATGTGGAGTTGAAGTTACACAAACTAAAGTTAGACGAGATAGAATGGGACATATTGAATTAGCATCTCCGATTGCTCATATATGGTTTTTAAAATCTTTACCTTCTAGAATAGGTTTATTACTTAATATGCCTTTAAGAGATATAGAAAAAGTATTATATTTTGAATCTTATGTTGTTATTAAAGAAGGTATGTCCTCATTAAAAAAAAAACAAATTTTATCTGAAGAACAATATTTAGATTTATTAGAAGAATTTGGAAATGAATTTGAAGCTAAAATCGGAGCTGAAGCTATACAATATTTATTAAAAAATATTAATTTGAAACAAGAATGTAAATTATTACGTCATGAATTATATAATACAAATTCAGAAACTAAAAGAAAAAAAATAGCTAAAAGAATTAAATTATTAGAATCTTTTATAATTTCAGGTAATAAACCAGAATGGATGATCATGAATGTATTACCTGTATTACCTCCTGATTTAAGACCTTTAGTTCCTTTAGATGGAGGTAGATTTGCAACATCAGATTTAAATGATCTGTATCGTCGTGTTATTAATCGTAATAACAGATTAAAACGTTTACTAGAATTATCTGCTCCTGATATTATTGTAAAAAATGAAAAAAGAATGTTACAAGAAGCTGTTGATGCATTATTAGATAATGGTAGAAGAGGTAAAGCTATTACAGGTTCTAATAAACGTCCTTTAAAATCATTAGCAGATATGATTAAAGGTAAACAAGGAAGATTTAGACAAAATTTATTAGGTAAAAGAGTTGATTATTCAGGAAGATCTGTTATAACAGTAGGTCCTTATTTACGTTTACACCAATGTGGTTTACCTAAAAAAATGGCATTAGAATTATTTAAACCATTTATATATGGTAAATTAGAAATTAAAGGTTTTGCTAATACGATTAAAGCTGCAAAAAAAATGGTAGAAAAAGAAGATCCGATAGTATGGGATATACTCGATGACGTAATTAAAGAACATCCTGTTTTGTTAAATAGAGCACCTACTCTACATAGATTAGGAATACAAGCTTTTGAACCTATTTTAATTGAAGGTAAAGCAATACAATTACATCCTTTAGTATGTGCAGCTTATAATGCTGATTTTGATGGTGATCAAATGGCTGTTCATATTCCCTTAACATTAGAAGCTCAATTAGAAGCAAGAATTTTAATGATGTCTACTAATAATATTTTATCGCCAGCAAATGGAGAACCTATTATTGTTCCATCACAAGATGTAGTATTAGGAATATATTATATGACTAAAGACAAAATTAATGCATATGGTGAAGGAATGATATTAACAGGACCAAAAGAAGTAGAACGTGCATATAATTCAGGACAAGTAGATTTACATTCTCGTGTTAAAGTTAAAATTAAAGAATATACAAAAAATTTATTAACCAATAAATGGATTAAAAATCATATTCTTGTTGATACTACAATTGGTAGAGCTATTTTTTGGAATCAAGTTCCTAAAGGTATACCATACCATATGATAAATAAAACCCTAGGGAAAAAAGATATTTCTAATATTCTTAATATATGTTATAGAATTTTAGGATTAAAAGATACAGTAATTTTTGCCGATCAAATTATGTATACTGGATTTAAATATGCTACTAAATCAGGTTCTTCTGTTGGTATCGATGATATAGTAATTCCGAAAAATAAAACTGAAATTATTAATGAAGCAAAACTAGAAGTTAATGAAATTCAAGAACAATTTCAATCTGGTCTTGTTACTTCTGGTGAAAGATATAATAAAGTTATTGATATTTGGGCTGCTGCAAATGAAAAAATTGCTAAGGCTATGATGAAAAACTTATCAGTAGAACAAATCATTGATAAAAAAGGTAATTTAATTAAACAAAGTTCTTTTAATAATATTTTTATGATGGCAGATTCTGGTGCTAGAGGTTCTGCTGCACAAATTAGACAATTAGCAGGTATGAGAGGTTTGATGGCAAAACCTGATGGATCTATTATTGAAACGCCAATTATTGCTAATTTTAGAGAGGGTTTAAATGTTTTACAATATTTTATATCTACTCATGGAGCTAGAAAAGGATTAGCAGATACTGCTTTAAAAACAGCTAACTCTGGATATTTAACAAGAAGGTTAGTAGATGTAGCACAAGATTTAGTTATAACAGAAAAAGATTGTCATACTTTAGGTGGAATAAGAATTTCTTCTATTATTACAGGAGGAGATATAAAAGAATCATTAAGAGTAAGGGTTTTAGGTAGAGTAACAGCAGAAGATGTGGTTAAAACAGATGGTAAAACAATTTTAATTAGTAATAATACATTATTAAATGAAAAACATTGTGATATTTTAGAAAAAAATTCAATTGATAATATTAAAGTAAGATCTGTTGTTAGTTGTGAAACTTCTTTTGGAGTATGCGCGTATTGTTATGGTCGTGATTTAGCTAGAGGACATATTATAAATAAAGGAGAAGCAATAGGTGTTATTGCGGCTCAATCTATAGGTGAGCCTGGAACGCAATTAACTATGAGAACATTCCATATTGGAGGAGCTGCATCAAGATCTGCTGCAGAATCTAGTATACAAGTAAAAGATAATGGTATTATTAAATTAATAAATACAAAATCAGTTATAAATACAACTAATAAATTAGTAGTAATTTCTAGAAATGCTGAATTAAAAGTAATTGATCACTTAAATAAAATTATAGAAAGTTATAAAATACCATATGGAGCAATCATAACTAAAAAGAATGGATCTCATATTATTGCTGGTGAAATAGTTTCATATTGGGATCCTCATAGTATGCCAATTATTACTGAAGTTAGTGGTAAAATAAAATTTATTAATATGTTAGAAGGCCAAACTATTATAAAACAAACTGATGATTTAACAGGATTAGTATCTATAGTTGTCTTGGATACTTCAGAAAGACCTTCATTAGGAAGAGATCTTAGACCTATGATTAAAATTTTAAATAAAAATAATGAAGATATAATTATACCTGGTACAGATATGCCGGCACATTATTTTTTACCTAATAAATCTATAATTCATTTACAAGATGGAAGTATAATTAACATTGGTGATGTGTTAGCAAAAGTTCCTCAAGAATCTGGAGGAACTAAAGATATTACCGGAGGACTTCCAAGAGTAGCAGATTTATTTGAAGCAAGAAAACCTAAAGATTCTGCTATTTTAGCAGAAATTAGTGGTGTTATTTCATTTGGTAAAGAAACAAAAGGAAAAAGAAGAATAATAATTACGCCGATGAATTCAGATATAGAACCATATGAAGAAATGATTCCTAAATGGAGACAATTAAATATTTTTGAAGGTGAAATAATTAACAAAGGAGATATTATTTCAGATGGTCCAGAATCTCCACATGATATTTTAAGATTAAGAGGTGTAAATGCTGTTACTAATTATATAATCAATGAAGTACAAGATGTTTATCGATTACAAGGAGTAAAAATTAATGATAAACATATAGAAGTAATTATACGGCAAATGTTACGGAAAGCTACTATAATCAAAATGGGAGATTCTAGTTTTTTAGAAGGGGAACAAGTAGAAGTTTCAAAAATTATTATGGAAAATAAAAAATTAAAAAATCAAGGGAAAAATATAGCATTATATAATCGTGATTTATTAGGTATTACTAAAGCATCTTTAGCAACTTCTTCTTTTATTTCAGCTGCTTCTTTTCAAGAAACTACAAGAGTTTTAACAGAATCATCTGTAGCAGGGAAAAATGATAAATTAAAAGGATTAAAAGAAAATGTAATTGTAGGTAGATTAATTCCTGCAGGAACTGGATATTCTTATCATACAAATCGTATCAATAAAAAGAATATTGATAAAAAAACAAACAATATTTCTTCAGCAGATTCTGCTGCTGCTAATTTAACTGAATTATTAAATGCTAATTAAAAATGATATATTTTAAAGAAATTTATTTCGACGTTTAAATTAACAAAAATATTACAAAAAGTTTGAATATATTTTTTTAAATATTATTAGAAAACTTAATTGATATTTTTAAGAAATGTATTTTTATCTAAAATATAACATAATTTTCTAAAATTAATAATATCATAAGTTTATTCATTACAAATTGTAATATTTAAAATTTTTTGATATTATTATTAACAATTATTTCATGAAATAAATATTTAATATTCTAAAATAAATAATTTTATGAATTATAAAAAAAATAGAAAATCTAAAATATGGTTAAAAAATAATTTTAAAGATTTTTATATAAAAAAAGTTCAAAAAAATATTAGTAAGTATAGATCAAGATCATGGTTTAAATTAGCAGAAATAGAAAAAATAGATAAAATTTTTAAAAAAGGTATGACTATAATTGATTTGGGATCTTCTCCAGGGGGATGGTCTAGTTTTGCTTCATTAAAAATTGGTAATAAAGGAAAAATTATTGCATGTGATATATTACCAATGAGTAATATTAAAAATGTTACTTTTTATCAAGGTAATATATGTAATTCTATTTTTTTTAATAAAATTATAAAAAAACTTAATAAAATAAAAGTACATATGATAATGTCAGATATGTCTCCTAATATTTCTGGTATAAAGGAAATAGATATACCTAGAATTAGTTATTTAAATGAACTAACTTTAAAATTATGTTATTCTCATCTAAAACATAATGGAATTTTTTTAGTCAAAACATTTCAAGGTCATGAACTAGTCCGATATTATAATAAGATTAACTCTATATTTAAAATAGTTAAAATTAGAAAACCTAATGCGTCAAGATCTAAATCAAGTGAAATTTATATTCTTGCAAAAGAATATAAAAATTAATATACAATATACTATAAAGTTACAAGGGGTTACTTTTTGAAAGATATGGCAAAAAATCTAATTTTCTGGTTAGCAATTACAGTCATATTTATATCTGTTTTCCAGAGTTTAAATCTAAACAAATTTAAGAAAAAAAATCAAATTTCATATTCAACATTTTTGTCTGAAGTTAAACAAAATAAAATAATTAAAACGAGTATAAATGGTAGGAAAATTCATGTTTTTAGAAAAAATAAGAGTGATTATATTACTTATTTACCCATGAATGATCCTAATTTACTAAAAGTACTATTTTTAAAAAAAATTAAGATATTAGGAGAACCTCTTCAAAAACCTAGCATATTATTATCTATTTTTATTGCATGGTTCCCAATGTTTTTATTAATTGGAATTTGGATTTTTTTTATTCGTCAATTACAAAATAGTAGTAAAGGAGCTTTGTCATTTGGTAAAAGTAAAGCACAAATTTTAACAGCAGATCAAATAAAAATAACATTTAATGATGTTGCCGGATGTGATGAAGCAAAAGAAGAAGTTAAAGAATTAGTAGATTATTTAAAAGAACCTAAAAAATTTCAAAAATTAGGAGGTAAAATTCCTAAAGGTATTTTAATGGTTGGTCCTCCAGGAACAGGTAAAACTTTATTGGCGAAAGCTATTGCAGGGGAATCAAAAGTACCATTTTTTATTATTTCAGGTTCTGATTTTGTAGAAATGTTTGTAGGGGTAGGTGCTTCAAGAGTAAGAGATATGTTTAATCAAGCTAAAAAACTAGCTCCATGTATTATTTTTATTGATGAAATAGATGCAGTAGGTAGACAAAGAGGTGCTGGTTTAGGAGGGGGACATGATGAAAGAGAGCAAACATTAAATCAAATGTTAGTAGAAATGGATGGTTTTAATAATAATGAAAGTATCATAGTAATTGCTGCAACTAATCGCCCTGATGTATTAGATCCAGCACTTTTAAGACCTGGACGTTTTGATCGCCAAGTTATAGTAGGTTTACCGGATATAAGAGGAAGAGAACAAATTTTAAAAATACATATTAAAAATGTACCTATTTCTAAAGAAGTAGATTTACAAATTTTAGCTAGAGGTACTCCAGGATTTTCAGGGGCTGATTTAGCTAATTTAATAAATGAATCAGCTTTATTAGCAGCTCGTCAAAATTATAATTTTGTTTCTATGTTAGAATTAGAACAAGCAAAAGATAAAATTATGATGGGGACAGAAAGACGTTCTTTAGTAATGACAGAAAAACAAAAAGAAGCAACTGCTTATCATGAAGCAGGACATGCAATTATAGGTAGATTAGTACCAGATCATGATCCAGTGCATAAAGTTACAATTATTCCTAGAGGAAGAGCATTAGGAGTTACATTTTTTTTACCTGAAATTGATATTATTAGTATCAGCCGTCAAAGATTAGAAAGTAAAATATCTACATTATACGGAGGAAGAATTGCTGAAGAAATAATTTATGGAGAAAAGTATGTATCAACAGGATCATCAAATGATATTAAAGTTGCAACTAATATTGCCCGAAATATGGTAACTCAATGGGGATTTTCTAAAAAATTAGGACCTTTACTTTATACAGAAGAAGAAGAAGAAATTTTTTTAGGAAGATCAGTTGCTAAAGCTAAACATATGTCTGATGATACAGCAAAAATTATTGATCAAGAAGTAAAATATTTAATAGAAGAAAATTATAATAGAGCATTTAAAATATTAAAAGATAATATTGATATTTTACATGCAATGAAAAATACACTTATAAAATATGAAACAATAGGTTCAATACAGATTGATGATTTAATGAATAGAAAAGAAGTTAGACCTCCAGAATATGATAAAAAAAAATAAAATTTAAAAAATAAATAATTTATGATATTTTATAAAAACAAGAAGATTTATAATATGAAATATCATAAATTTATTCAAGATGTTTTAAATATTATAAATAAATTCTTCATAAATGATAATTTTATTATTGAATTAAATATTTTTATAAAAAATATCAAAAATTAATTTAATTATCATAATTTAATTATTAATTTATTAAAATTAATTTCAATTATTTATTAATAAACTTTAAATTATAATTAAAATAAAAAATATTTAAAAAAATAATTATTAAAAATTAAAATAATTTTTATATTTTTAATAGTTTAAATCAATAACATTGATAAATATTATAAAAAAATATTTTTTATAATTTTAAAATAAATTAAAAGTTATTCTAGAATAGAATATGCAGAACAAAATTAATTTTAGTATCTTTTCTAAAATTTTTTAAAATAAAATAATGCTTAAATATTTTTAAAATTATTTCTAATAAATAAAATAATTTCTATTAATTTAATTACTGGAGAATAAATTACCAAATTTTGGTAATAATTAACTTTTCATTGTAATTATAATTACAGAAAAAATAAAAATAAAATTAATAGGTAATATCAATTTACAGAAAAAATTATTAAAACAAAATAAATCTTTTACAAAATAAAAAATTATATTGCAATTATTATTAATTTATATATAATTAAGACAATTAATATCTAAATTAAAAGCTATTTTGTAAACTTTTTTATGTATAAATTACTATTAGTTTTATTTATTTTTATTTCAATTATTTTAATTAGTATTATTATGTTTCAAAAAAATGATGATATAGATATCAGTACATCATCAAGTAATACAAAATCACCTTTTAATACGAATACTTCCAATAAAATATTAACTAGAAGCATTATTTTTCTTGCATCTTTATTTTTTATAATTAGCTTATTATTAAGTAATATTAATGTAAAAAAATATATAAGAAATGTTAAATTACATAATATAAAAAAATAAAATATAAATATAATTTTACCGAGGTGGTGAAATTGGTAAACACGCTACCTTGAGGTGGTAGTGCCCTATGATTTGGGTTTACGGGTTCAAATCCCGTCTTCGGTACCAAAATTATTATTGCATTATTTCGATTTTTAGCATATCATATCATTAAAGTAGACGCGGGGTGGAGCAGTTTGGTAGCTCGTCGGGCTCATAACCCGAAGGTCGTTGGTTCAAATCCAACTCCCGCAACCAAATACCACATTATATTTAATCCTAAATTATATTTTATAGATAATTAAATCTGTAATATCCAAAATACTTTTTTTTATATATATTTATAAATTATATAAAAGAGTATTAATAAATTAATTTTATTAAAATAATTATATTGATATTTAAATAATAAAATATTTATTTAAAAAATAAACATACTAATATTAATGTTTTAATATAATCTAGTTTTCTAATTTTAAGAATTAAATATTTAAGGATAACTAGGATGAATAAAGAAATGTTGGCTGTTATTGAAGCTGTTTCTAATGAAAAATCTTTACCTCGTGAAAAAATATTTGAAGCTATGGAAAGTGCTTTAGCTAGTGCTACAAAAAAAAAATATGAACAAGATATAGAAGTTTTAGTAAATATTGATCGTAAAAATGGTGATTTTAATACCTTTAGAAGATGGTTAATTGTAAAAAAAGTTCATTATCCTACAAAAGAAATTACATTAGATGCTGCACGTATTGAAGATAATACTCTTAATTTAGGGGATTATATTTATGATAAAATAAAATCTATTAACTTTAATCGAATAACAACACAAACTGCTAAACAAGTTATTGTACATAAAGTACGAGAAGCAGAAAAAGCTATTACCATTGCTCAATTTAAGAAACAAGAAGGAAAAATTTTAAGTGGTATTGTTAAAAAAGTAAATAGAGGACATTTAAATTTAGATTTAGGACATGGCGCTAATGCTGTAATTTTACGTTCTGATATGTTACCAAGAGAGAATTTTAGATTAGGAGATAGAATAAGGGGTTTATTATTTTATATAAAAGAAGATATTAAAGAAACACAATTATTTATAAGTAGATCAAAAATACAAATGTTAATTGAATTATTTCATATTGAAGTACCTGAAATAGGAGAAGGATTAATTGAAATTAAAGGAGTTGCACGAGATCCAGGATCTAGATCAAAAATTGCTGTTAAAACAAATGATAAACGAATTGATCCAGTAGGTGCTTGTGTAGGTATGAGAGGAGCTAGAGTACAAGCTATTTCTAATGAATTAAATGGAGAAAGGATTGATATTGTCTTGTGGCATGAAAATCCTGAAAAATTTGTTATTAATGCTATGTCACCTGCTGATATATCAGCAATTATTTTAAATAAAAAAAAACATATTATAGATATTGCTGTTGAAGAAAATAATTTAGCTCAAGCTATTGGGAGAAATGGTCAAAATATTCGTTTAGCTTCACAATTAAGTGGCTGGGAATTAAATGTTATGACTAAACATGATCTACATTTTAAACATAAAAAAGAAACAAATAATATGATAAATATGTTTGTAAAACATTTAAATATAAAATATGAATTATCTAAAAAAATTGTTGAAGATGGAAAAATATTTTCTTTTAAAGAATTAATATCAGTACCAGTTGAAAAGTTAAATAAAATAACTAATACTTTAAATATAAAAATTAATGATTTAAAAAAAATAAAAAAATTAGCAGCAAATATCTATAAAAATTTATCTATGAAAAAGATAAATAATATTAATAATAAATTTAAAAAAAAACTGTTAAAATTAAAAGGAATGAATAATGAATTATCTGAATCTTTAATAAATAAAGGAATTTTAACTATTGAAAAATTAGCAGAACAAAGTATTGAAGATTTATCCGATATAGATAATCTAAATAAAATAAGAGCCGGAAAAATAATTATGTCTGCACGTAATATTTGTTGGTTTAATAAAAAAAATGATAATTAATGAGTTTTGACAATAGAGGAGTAGACAGCATGATAGATGCTGTTATAACTATAAAATTATTAGCTAGTAAAATTCAAATTTCAGTAAAAAAAACAATTCAATATTTTTCTGATATAGGTATCACTAAATTAGAAAATGATATAGTGAATAAAGAAGAAAAGAAAAAATTTTTAATATATTTAAAAAATAAAAAAATAAAAAATTTTAAATTATTACATAATAAATTTAATATATTATTAAACAATAAGAAAAAATTTTTATCTAATGATAAAAAAAATTTATTAAAAAAAACATCATTAAAAATTAATAATTATTCTTTATCTAAAAAAAAAAAATTGAAGAAATTTAAAACATTTGTTAAAAATAGTGATCAAAAAATATATAATATAGATTATAAAAAAAATATAGAATTAAATAAAAAAAAAATTAATAAAAATAAAAAATATTATAAGAAAAAAATAAATAATAAAAATCAAAATAGTGATATTTTTAACAATAAAATATATAACAAAAAAAAATATAAACATAATAAAGAAAATAAGAAAAAAATTATTAATAATAAATACAAAAAAAATTTTTCTAAATTATATCAAAATTTTAATAAACCAGTTAAAAATATTAATCGTAATATCATTATTAATGATACTATTAGTATCACTGAACTATCTAATAAAATGGCTGTTAAAAGTTCAGAACTTATCAAAATAATTATTAATATGGGAGAAAAATTTACTAATATTAATCAACTTTTACATCAGGAAACAGCACAATTAATTGCAGAAGAAATGGGTCATAAAGTTACATTACGTTGCGAAAATGATATAGAAAAATCATTAATTAATAATGAAAATCAAGTTAATAAAAAATCTATTATAATAAGACCTCCAATAGTAACTGTTATGGGTCATGTAGATCATGGTAAGACTTCATTATTAGATTATATTTTTTCAAGTAATATAACTTCAAAAGAATCTGGAGGTATTACTCAATATATTAATGCATATCAAATAGAATTTAATAATAAAAATATTACATTTCTTGATACTCCAGGACATGAGTCTTTTACTTCAATGAGATTAAGAGGAGTCCAAGTTACAGATATAATAATATTAGTTATTGCAATTGATGATGGAGTTATGCCACAAACTATAGAAGTAATTAAACATGCTAAAAAAAATAAATTACCAATAATAGTTGCAATAAATAAAATTGATAAAAAAATTTCAAATTTTGAACAAATAAAAAATGAATTAAGTAGATATGATATTATTTCTGAAGAATGGGGAGGAGATAGTATTTTTGTAAAAATTTCTGCTAAAACAGGAGAAGGAATAAATAATTTATTAAATGCAATTTTATTACAAGCTGAAATATTAGAATTAAAAGCTATTAATAAAGGTAATGCAAAAGGAATTGTTATTGAATCTTATTTAGATAAAGGTAAAGGACCTATAGCTAGTGTTTTAATTAAAGAAGGAATGTTAAAAAAAGGTAATATAGCACTCTGTGGATATACTTATGGAAAAATTAAAGGGTTAATAAATTATAGAGATTTAAATATTTTACAAGCTGGACCATCTACTCCTATTAAAATAATAGGTTTATCTGAAATTCCACATGCTGGTGATAATTTAATAGTAGTAAATAATGAAAAACAAGCTAAAGAAATAGCAGCATATAGAAAAAATAAATATCGAGAAATGCAATTATTTAATAAACAAAAACAATTTAAAAAAGTGTTTTTAAATTTAAATAATACAAATATTTATGAAATAAATATTTTATTAAAAGCTGATGTACAAGGTTCTTTAGAAGCAATTACAACAACATTAATTAATTTATCTAATGATAAAATAAATATTAAAATTATTTATGCCGGTGTTGGAGATATTACTGAAACAGATATTTCAATGGCTATGGCTAATTCTGCAAAATATGTGATTATTATTGGTTTTAACGTTAAAGCAAGTAAAAATGTAAAAAATATAATAAAAATAGAAAATATAAAAATTAAATTTTTTATAATTATTTATGATTTAATTAATTATGTTAAAAAACACATACAAAAAATTTTAGTTCCTAAATACAAAGAATTAATTTTAGGACTTGCAGAAGTTAGAAGTATCTTTACTATTCCTAAAATTGGTGTAATAGCAGGATGTATAGTAACATATGGAATAATTAAACGTAATAATTTAATTAAATTATTTCGAAATAATAAAATTTTTTATAAAGGTATTATAGATTCTTTAAGAAGATTTAAAGAAAGTGTTAATGAAGTACGGAATGGTATAGAATGTGGTATTAGTATTAAAAATTTTAATGATATTCATATAGGAGATAAAATAGAAATTTTTGAAACAAATGAACTTAAAAAAAAATAATTGTTTAAAAATAATTTTTATATTAATCATAGTATTTTAAAATATAAGAAAAAGGAGTATTTTATTGTATCGAGATCTACGTATTTCATATGAATTAAAAAAACAAATAGCAAAAATATTACAAAATGATATTCATGATACAAGAATAAATAAATTTAGTAATATTACGGACATAGTAATATCAAAAGATTTTTCATATGCAAAAATTTTTATTATCCTATCATATAAAGAAGAAAAATCAAAAAATAAAAATAATTCACTTTTTTATTTAAATAAAACCACAGAATATATTAGATATGTTCTAAGAAAAAAAATAAATTTACGTAAAATACCAAAAATAAAATTTTTTTTAGATTCTTCTTTTAAAGAAGGTAAATATATTAGTGATATTTTAAATAATTTAAAAATTAAAAAAAAATAATTATAATTTAAATTATAATTTTTAAAAAATGTTAAAAATAAAAATAAAACAAGAAACACACGGTTTGTTATTACTTGATAAATCTGTAGGATTTACATCTAATCAAATTCTTCAAAATATTAAAAATATTTTTAATGTAAAAAAAGCGGGACATACAGGTACTTTAGACCCTTTAGCTAGTGGTCTATTACCTATATGTTTAGGAAAATGTACTAAATTTAGTCAATATTTAATAAATTCAAATAAAGTTTATTTAGTTACTGCTATTTTAGGTGAAAAAACGAATACTGCAGATAAATATGGTTTTCTTATTAAAAAAAAAAATGTTAATATATCCATCAAAGATCTTCTTAAAGTAATAAATTTATTTAAAGGGAAAATTAAACAAAGTCCTCCTATGTATTCTGCAATTAAATATAAAGGAATACCTCTTTATAAATATGCTAGATCAGGTATAATATTGCCTCATTTAAAAAAGAGAAAAATTATAGTTTATCAAATTAAATTATTAAAATTTTATGAAAATAAAATTAAATTAAAAATTAATTGTTCTAAAGGTACATATATTCGTAGTATTATTGATGAATTAGGAGATAAATTAAATTGTGGCGCTCATGTAATTAAATTACGTAGAACACAAATATCACATATTTCTATTTTACATAAAAATGTAATAACTATTGAACAATTACAAACATTAATTACAAATTATCGAAATAATCAACTAAATATTTTTTTAATTAAAAAGTTATTATTACCCATTGGTTACATTATAAATAATTTTCCTAAATTATATTTATCTAATTTTTTAATAAAAAAAATAATAAATGGTGAAAAAATAAAAATAACATCTATAATAGATACAAAAATATTCCGTATATTTGAAAAAATATTTCATAATTTTATAGGAGTTTGTCATATTAACAACAAAGGTTATATAATTAAATGTAAATTAGTAAATTTTATTGATTTATAAATAATTTAATGGAGTTAAGTTATGTATTTAAATACAGAAAAAAAAGCAAAAATTATAAAACAGTATGAAATTAGTCCTAAAGATAAAGGATCAACAAGAGTACAAATAGCTCTACTAACATTTAAAATTAATTATTTACATAAACATTTTACTATTCATAAAAAAGATTATCATAGTCGTCGAGGATTACTCTATATGATATCACAGCGTAGAAAATTATTAAATTATTTAAAAAGAAAAAAATTACATGATTATAATATATTAATTGAAAATTTAGGGTTAAGAAAATAAAAATATTTTAATATAATTTCTATTCGTTAGAGATTTTAAAATAAATTTATTTTTTTAATATAAAAAAATTTTTATTTAAAGGATATTTATTTTGTTAAACCCGATTATTCATAGATTTTGTTATGGTAATAATACTGTAACTATTGAAACAGGGATGATAGCTAGACAAGCAACATCTTCTGTAATGGTTAGTATTGATGATACAGCTGTTTTTGTAACTCTCGTAGTAAATAATGAAGTAAAATTAGAACAAAATTTTTTTCCTTTATCAGTACATTATCAAGAAAAATTATATGCTACTGGTCGTATTCCTGGAAATTTTTTTCGGAGAGAAGGACGTCCTAGTGAAAGTGAAATATTAACTTCTCGTTTAATCGATCGTCCTATAAGACCTTTATTTCAAAAAGGTTTTTTAAATGAAACTCAAATTATTGCAACTGTAATGTCTCTTAACCCTGAAATAAATCCAGATATTGTAGCTATTATTGGAGCTTCTACTGTTTTAAATTTATCCGGTATTCCTTGTAATGGACCCTTTGGAACTGCACGTGTTGGATATATTAATAATCAATATATACTAAATCCTAGTATAAAAGAAATGGAAAATAGTAAATTAGATTTAATTGTTACTAGTACTAAAAAAGCTATACTAATGGTAGAAGCCAAATCTAATTTATTAACTGAAGAACAAATTTTAGATGCAATAAAATATGGACATAATCAACAACAAATTTTAATTAATAATATTATTCAATTATCAGATAAAGTAAAACAAAAATCTCGTCAATGGATTTTATATCCTTTAAATGAGAAGCTTAAAGAAAAAGTAATTTGTTTATCATATAAAAAATTAATAAATGCATATAATATAAAAGAAAAACAAGAGAGAGTTCAAATAATTGATTCTATAAAATTAAAAACTCTTGAAGTAATTAAAGAAGAAAAAGAATATGAAAATCTTTCAATTTATTATTTAAATGAAATTTTTTATGAGTTAGGAAAAAAAATAGTACGTAAAAAGATTATAGAAAAAAATCTTAGAATTGATGGACGTGAACATGATATGATACGTAATTTAGATGTACGTATAGGTATTTTACCAAGAACTCATGGTTCTGCTTTATTTACAAGAGGAGAAACACAATCTTTAGTAACTGCTACATTAGGAACAACAAGAGATGCTCAATTATTAGATGATTTAATTAATAATAAAACAGATAATTTTTTATTTCATTATAATTTTCCTCCTTATTCTGTTGGTGAAACCGGAATAATTGGTTCTCCTAAAAGACGTGAAATTGGGCATGGTAATTTAGCTAAAAAATCTTTAATACCAGTAATGCCTAATTTAGATACTTTCCCATATACGATTCGTATCGTATCTGAAATTACAGAATCTAATGGTTCATCGTCTATGGCTTCAGTTTGTGGTGCATCTTTAGCAATGATGGATGCAGGTATTCCTATTAAAAATGCTGTAGCAGGTATAGCAATGGGATTAATTAAAGAAAATAATAATTTTATAGTCTTATCTGATATTTTAAGTGATGAAGATCATTTGGGTGATATGGATTTTAAAGTAGCAGGAACTAAAAATGGTATTACTGCATTACAAATGGATATGAAAATAGAAGGAATTACATTTAAAATAATAAAATTAGCTTTATTTCAAGCAAAATTAGCTAGATTACATGTTTTAAAAGTAATGAAACAAGCAATTTCTTTCCCTAGAAGAAATATTTCAGAATTTGCTCCAAGAATTCATACAATAAAAATTAATCCAGAAAAAATTAAAGATATGATAGGTAAAGGAGGATCTGTTATCAGAGCTTTAACTGAAGAAACTGATACAATTATTGAAATAGAAGATAATGGAATTGTAAAAATTGCAGCTAAAAATAATGAAAAAATTAGATTTGCAATTAGACGTATAAAAGAAATTACTGCAGATATTATCGTAGGACAAATATATAATGGTAAAGTTATACGTATTGTTGATTTTGGAGCTTTTATTTCTATAGGAAATGGTAAAGAAGGATTAGTACATATTTCTCAAATTACACATAAACATGTAAGTAAAGTAAGTGATTATTTACAATTATTACAAAATGTACTTGTTAAAGTAATGGAAATTGATAAACAAGGAAGAATAAGATTAAGTATAAAAGCTGCTATTGAAAAAAATTAATTTATCAAAATTTTTTTATAAAACATTATTTAAAAATAATTATATAAATTATTTTAATAAATAATATTTTTAAGAAAATATATATTTACTAATATAGTAGTTATAATAATTACTTGTAAAATTGTTATTTGTATTAAATAATTTTTATGATTTGTAATTATGTTTATAT
Organism: Enterobacteriaceae endosymbiont of Donacia vulgaris; assembly: GCF_012568445.1. Lineage (NCBI taxonomy): Bacteria > Pseudomonadati > Pseudomonadota > Gammaproteobacteria > Enterobacterales > Enterobacteriaceae > Enterobacteriaceae endosymbiont of Donacia vulgaris. Next base: position 306,984 of record NZ_CP046190.1, on the reverse strand, counting down.
TCAAACATAATTACAATTTAATTTTATAATCCCATCTAATAATTATTAGATCATTAATTAAGTATATTAATTTTTTTAATAATTATATTTTAAATTTTAAATAGGCATATATATTATATGATAAATATTACTTTCGCTAAATTTGGTTTAAATAAATTACTTTTAAAAGCATTAAATGATATAGGATATATAAAACCCTCTCCTATACAAAAAAAGTGTATTCCATATTTATTATCTGGAAAAGATGTATTAGGTATAGCCCAAACAGGTAGCGGGAAAACTGCTGCATTTATGTTACCATTGTTAAATAATCTCAATTTATCTATTAAAAAAACTCAAATCCTAGTTTTAACACCTACTAGAGAATTAGCAATTCAGGTTACTAAAGCTACTTCAATATTTGCAAAATATATAAATGAAATTAGTATTTTAGCATTATATGGAGGACAGTCTTACAACATACAATTTAAACGTTTACATTTAGGAGTTCAAATTATTATAGCAACTCCAGGACGTTTATTAGATCATATTCAAAGAAAAACTGTGAATTTATCTAAATTAAATAGTTTAGTAATAGATGAAGCAGATGAAATGTTAAGAATGGGATTTATTGAAGATGTAGAAAAAATATTATCTACAATACCTAAAAAACATCAAACTTCATTATTTTCTGCAACTATGCCAAAAAGAATTAAAAATATAACTAAAAAATTTATGATTCATCCATATGAAATTTTTATTAAAACAGATATTAAAACTATTCCTGATATTAATCAAAATTATTGGTTAATACATGGTAAAAAAATAAATGCTTTAATGAAATTTTTAGAAACTGAAAATTTTGATGCAGTTTTAATTTTTGTAAAAACTAAAACTACAACTGTAGAAATATCTGACATTTTAAAAAAATTTAATTATAATAGTGCAGCATTAAATGGAGATATGAATCAAAATAATAGAGAAAAAACATTAGAAAAATTTAGAAATGGGAAATTAGATATTTTAATTGCTACTGATATTGCTGCAAGAGGACTAGATGTTAATAGAATAAATTTAGTTATAAATTATGATTTACCTATGGATATAGAGTCATATATTCATCGTATTGGAAGGACCGGAAGAGCAGGAAGACAAGGTAAATCTTTATCATTTATTGAATATAGAGAAAAAAGATTATTAAAAAATATTGAACGTAGGATAAAATGTAATATTCAAGAAATATTATTACCTAATCATAAAATTTTATGTCAAAAAAGATTAGAAAATTTAATAAAAAAAATAAAAAAAGAATTATCCTTAATAAGGGATACAGAGTTAATTAAATATAAAAAAATTATATCAACACTTATTATTCAAAATAATATTAATGAAGAAAAATTAATAATAATTTTATTAAAATTATCTCAAAACAAAAGACCTTTAATTTTATCTCCTGAGCCAGTTAAAAAAAAATTATTTAATAAAAAATTAAATTTTTATAAAAATAAGTATTTTAAAAAAAATAAAAAAATACAAAAATATATGGATACATATCGTATTAATATAGGTAAAAATGATAAAGTAGAGGTACGTCATATTGTAGGAGCTATTATTAATGAATTTAAAATAAATAGTAATAATATAGGAAATGTAAAATTATTTACTAAGTATTCTACTATTGAATTATCTCCAATCATAAAAAAAATTATTACAAAATATTCTAAAAATATCAGAATTTTAAATAAAAATATTAGTTTTGAATTAATTTTAAAATACCAAAAATCTTACAAAAACTCTTATTTAAAATTACAAAAAAAAAATTATAAATAATTAAATTTTTTAATATCAAAAATTGATTTTAATTAAAATATTTATAAAAATTAATTAATCCTTGAGATGAGTAATCATATTGATTCATATTTTGAATATTTTTATTTATATCTTTATATAAATTATTAGCTATTTTTTTTCCTAATTCGACTCCCCATTGGTCAAAAGAAAATATATTTAAAATTACTCCTTGTATAAAAATTTTATGTTCATAAGATGAAATTAATAATCCTAAATTATAAGGAGTGATTTTTTTTAAAAAAATAGAATTACTGGGATTATTTCCAAAACAACACTGATATAAATTTTTTTTACAAGAAAAACTATTCATATTACCAAAAGCTAATGCTTTTGTTTGTGCAATATAATTTGAAATAAGTTGTGTATGATGATCGATGTAGTTTTTGTCATTAGATATTGCAGCAGCTATAAAATCACATGGTATTAATTTAGTTCCTTGATGTAACATTTGAAAAAAAGAATGTTGTCCATTAGTACCTACATCTCCCCATATAATAGGACTAGTTTGATACTTTATTTTTTTACCATTTCTATCTATAGATTTACCATTAGATTCCATATTTAATTGTTGTAAATATGATGGTAAAAAACGCATATTATCATAATAAGGAATTATGGCTTCTGTTTCCGCCTTCCAAAAATTATTATACCAGATACTAATTAAAGCCATAATAATAGGAATATTTTTATTTATAGGAGTAGTAAAAAAATGATAATCCATTTTATTTGCTCCTTGTAATAATTTTTTAAAATTATTAAATCCAATAGATAAAGATATAACTAATCCAATAGAAGACCATAAAGAAAAACGTCCTCCTATTTCGGATAATAATGGCAAAATATTACTTTTATTTATACCAAAATTAATTGCAGAATTAATATTATTTGTAACTGCAATAAAATGTTTTGAAAAAATATCTTTATTAAAACTTATATTTATATTTTTTATAAACCATTTTTTTATACTTAAAGCATTAGTCATTGTTTCTTGAGTACTAAAAGTTTTTGATGCAATAATAAATAAACTTTCTTCTAATTTTATTTTATTAAGAATATCAACTAATTTATTTGGATCAATATTTGATAAAAAAAATAAATTTAATTTATTTTTATATGTTTTTAATGATTCTGTAACCATTAAGGGACCTAAATGAGATCCTCCTATTCCTATATTTATTATATTTTTAATTTTTTTATTTGTATAACCTTTCCATATTCCTAAAATAATATTATTAGAAATATTTTCAATTTTTTTTAAAATTTTATCTATATTATTATAAATTTTTTGATTTTGTAAAAAACAATTATTATAATTATATCTTAATGCTGTATGTAACACGGCTTTTTGTTCTGTAACGTTAATTTTTTTACCATAAAACATTGAATTAATAGCATCTATACATTTAGTTTCTTTAACTAAATTTATTAAATAATATAGAGTTGTTTTATTAATAAAATTTTTTGAATAATCAAATAGAATTTTATTCTCAAAATTAATTGAAAAATTTTTAAATCTATTTTTATCTATTTTAAATAAATTATTAATAGTTGTTTTTTTCATTTCTTGTAAATGATTTTCTAAATATTTCCATGAAGTTGTTTTTGTAGGATCTATATTTTTCATATAATGTCACTAATTAAGATTTAATAATTAAAATTTTAAAATATTTTAAATAAAATATATTATCTAGGATAGATTATATCATAATTTTAAATTATATTAAGAAACTCAATTTTTTATTTTATATGCTAAAATATTTTTTTTAAATAAATTTATTTTTATATGATTCTTAATTATTTAATTATCCCAAATAATGATTTTCTTATTAAAAAGAAATATACAATTATTATATTACATGGATTATTTGGAAATAAAAAAAGTTTATATTCAATGGGTATATTTCTAAATAAAAATTTAAAGTATAAAATTATATTATTAGATATTAGAAATCATGGTTTATCCCCACAGAACAATAGAATGGATTATATGTCTTTATCAAAAGATGTATTAGATACATTAAATTTTTTAAATATAAAAGAAAATATTATTTTTATAGGACATTCTATGGGCGGTAAAATAGTGATGAATATCACGCAATTTAAATTATTAAATAATATTAAAACTATTATTGTTTTAGATATTGCTCCAGTAAAATATCAATTTTTTAATAAAAATATATTTTTTGCATTAGAAAAAATTTATAAAAAAAAAAATTTAACAAGAAAAACTGCTTTTTATATAATGAAATTATATATTAAAAACGAATATATAATAAATACATTATTAAAAACATTAATAAATGGTAAATGGGAATTTAATTTTTCAATATTAAAAAATGAATACCAAAAAATCTTAGATTGGAGTGTAATCCCTAAATGGTATGGAAACATTTTTTTCTTAAAAGGAGAAAAATCTAATTATATAAATATAAATTATTATAAAAGTATTTTTTCTCAATTTCCTAATGCTAAAATATATAATATTAAAAATGCTGGTCATTTATTACATCTTGAAAATACAAAATTAGTATTTAATTTAATATTAAAAATATGTTATAAACAATATTTTTAGAGAAACAATAATAATGTCAAAAATTGGTATTTTTTTTGGTAGTGATACAGGTAATACTGAAAATGTTGCTTTTAAAATACAAAAAAATTTAAGTAAAAAAAATTCTTCAGTGTTTAATATTTCTGAAGTAGAAAAAGAAGATATTATAAAATATAATATCCTCTTATTAGGAGTACCTACATGGTATTATGGAGAAGTACAATGTGATTGGGAAAATTTTCTACCTATTTTACAAAAAATAAATTTTCAAAATAAATATTTAGGTTTATTTGGTTGTGGTGATCAAGAAGATTATGGAGAATATTTTTGTGATGCTATAAAAGTAATTTATGATATTGTTAAAACTAATAAAGCTCAAGTAATAGGATATTGGCCGACTAAAGGATATCATTTTCATGACACTAAAAGTTTAAAAAATAAAAAATATTTTTTAGGATTAACTATTGATGAAGATAGACAACCAGAATTGACTGATTTACGTATTAATGCATGGACTCAACAAATATCTAAAAAATTAAAAATTTAATATTTATAAAATCAATTATATTTAATATAATTGATTTTATATGTTTATTTTTTTTTTGTTTTTAATGATACAATCCTATTAAAAATTGTTTTATTTTTACTTGAATATTTTTTATCAAAATAAAAATATCCTTCTCTTTCAAATTGAAAATATTTATTTTTATTATTTTTTAATAAATTCTTTTCTATAAACCCATTATATATTAATAATGATTTTGGATTTAAAAAATTTAAAATATTTTCATTATTATTAATATTTTTTTTTAAAAATAAATTATTATATAAATAAAATTTAACAGATTTAGTATATAAACAAGATATCCAATGAATTATACCTTTTATTTTATTTTCTTTTATATTTATTTTATTTCCTAATGTATTATTATAATAAATACAATGTACACAAAGAATATTATTATTTTTGTCTTTTATAATTTTTTTTGCTTCAATTATAAAAGCATATCTTAATTTTACTTTACCTCCTAAAATAAGTCTTTTAAAATCTTTTTTTTTAAATTCAGAAAAATCTAAAATATCTATATATATTTCTTTAGTAAAATAAATATTTTTATATCCCATTTCTTTATTTTTAGGATGATTAGGAACTGTTAATTTGATTTTTTTTTCTAAAGGAAAATTGTCAATAATAATTTTTAAAGGTCTTAATATCGCCATTGCTCTAGGAGCTAATTTATTTAATTCTGATTTTATACAAGATTCTAAAAAAGACATTTCTATTATATTATTTTGTTTAGTTACTCCTATTTGATAACAAAAATTTTTTAAAGATAAAGCTGTATATCCTTTTCTTCGTAATCCAGAAATAGTTAATAAGCGTGGATCATCCCATCCACTTACGATCTTTTTTTTTATTAAAATATTAATATTTCTTTTAGAAGTTATTCCATATTCTATATTTAGTTTGGAAAATTCATATTGCTTAGGATGATGTTTTATACTAATATTATCAAGAATCCAATTATATAATATTTTATTATCTTGAAATTCTAATGTACATAAAGAATGCGTAATTCCTTCAATTGCATCAGATATACAATGGCTAAAATCATAAGTTGGATATATACACCATTTTTGATTAGTTTGATGATGTTTTTGAAATTTGATCCTATATAAAACGGGATCTCTCATGATAATTATTTTTGACTTCATATCTATTTTAGCACGTAAGGATAAACTACCTTCGGAAAATTTTCCTAAACGCATTTTTTCAAATAATTTCAAATTTTCTTTTATTGATCGATTTCTATATGGACTATTTATCCCTGGTGTTAATAATGTACCTCTATAATTTCGTATATCTGCTGTATTTAATTCATCAATATAAGCTAAACCTTTATTAATTAATTCAAGAGCATATTTATACATTATATTAAAGTAATTAGATGTATATTTTATATTTTGATCCCATTTAAAACCTAACCATACTAAATCTTTTTTTATAGATTTAATATATTTTATATTTTCTGTCGAAGGATTAGTATCATCAATTCTTAAAAAACATTTTCCATTATAAAATTTAGCAATTGAAAAATTTAAACAAATAGATTTGATATGACCTATATGTAAATAACCATTAGGTTCTGGAGGAAATCTAGTACATATTAAATTATATTTTTTATTTTTTATATCATTTTCAATAATTTTAAAAACAAAATTTTTTTTATAAAAATTATTATATTTATACATATTTTTTTACTCTTTTCACAAATTTCATTTTAATTTAAAATTAAATAAATAAATTAGTTGACGTGATACTTTATTATTTACATAATATAAATTAGTTATTGGCTACGTAGCTCAGTCTTGGTTAGAGCACAGCACTCATAACGCTGAGGTCATGGGTTCAATTCCCATCGTAGCTAAAACAAAATAATTTGCGGGAGTGGCGGAATTTGGTAGACGCACCAGATTTAGGTTCTGGTTATTTTATTTATAATACGAGTTCAAATCTCGTCTTCCGCAAAGTATAATAATATGGGGTATAGCCAAGTGGTTAAGGCACCGGTTTTTGATACCGGCATCCCTGGTTCAAATCCAGGTACCCCAGTTCTATTTTTTTATACAATTTTATGAAATACAAACTGTTAATTATTTAATTATGTTAAGTGATAAATTATATATCAAAACTTGGGGCTGTCAAATGAATGAATATGATTCTTCTAAGATAGCTGATCTTATGGAAAACAGGTTAAATTGTAAAATTACTAAATCTATAAAAAACGCCAATATTTTAATATTAAATACATGTTCTATTAGAGAAAAAGCGCAAGAAAAATTATTTCATCAGTTAGGAAGATGGAAAATTTTAAAAAAAAATAATCCATCTATTATTATTGGAGTAGGAGGATGTGTTGCTACACAAGAAGGTAAAAAAATATTAAATAGAGCAAATTATGTAGATATTATTTTTGGTCCCCAAACTCTTCATAGATTACCTCAAATGGTATATAAAATACGTAAATTTAAAAAATATTTAATTGATATTAGTTTTCCTCAAATTGAAAAGTTTCAGTTTTTTCCTGTAACAAAAACAAAGAGTGTAAGTTCTTTTATTTCAATTATAGAAGGTTGTAATAAATATTGTACTTATTGTATAGTACCTCATACTAGAGGAAAAGAATTTAGTAGACCTTATCAAGATATACTTTTAGAAATTAAAAATTTATCTATTCAAGGAGTTAAAGAAATACATTTATTAGGACAAAATGTTAATTCTTATAATTATTTTGATAATAAAAATAAACAATATTATAACTTTTCAAAACTATTACTATTAATTTCTAAAATAGAGAATATAAAAAGAATTAGATTTACTACAAGTCATCCAAAAGATTTTTCTGATGATTTAATTAATATATACAAGAAAATCCCTAAATTAGTAAATTTTTTACATTTACCAGTACAAAGTGGTTCTAATAAAATTTTATCTTTAATGAAAAGAAGATATAATATTTCTGAATATATTAAAATTATAAATAAACTTAGGATCGTTAGACCTAATATTCAAATTAGTTCTGATTTTATAGTTGGTTTTCCAGGAGAAACAAAAAAAGATTTTGAAGATACTCTTTCTTTAATTTTAGATCTAGATTTAGATATGGGTTTTAGTTTTATTTATTCTCCTAGACCAAAAACACCTGCTAGTAAAATGTTAGATAATATAAATATTTTAGAAAAAAAACGAAGATTATATCTATTACAATATTATATAAAACAACAAACTAAAAAATTTAGTGAAAAAATGTTAAATACAATTCAAGTTATTTTAGTAGAAGGCATCTCAATTCAAAAGAATAAATATTTTGGAAAAACAGAAAATAATAGAATAGTTTTTTTTATAAGCGATAAAAATTATATTGGTGAATTTATTAATGTAAAAATTATTGATTCTTATATATATTCTTTATATGGAAAATTTATCTCTCTTTATAAAAATTAATTTTTATTTTAGGATTTTATGAAATTAAATATAGTTTTAAATTATTATAATTTTTGTAAAAATAACAATAATTTACCTTTAAAAAATGATATTTTTTATTGGTTATATAAAATTTTTTTTAAAAAAAATATTCAAAAAATTGAATTAAATATTTCTATTGTAGAGAAAAAATTTATTTTAAAACTAAATAAAAAATATTTAAATATTTCTAAACCAACTAATGTTTTATCTTTTTTATTAGAAAAAAATATTTTAAAAAAAACATTATTAGGAGATATTATCCTATGTAAAGAAATTATAGAGTATGAATCTTGTTTACAAAAAAAATCATTAAAATCTCATTGGGCACATATTATTATACATGCATGTTTACATTTATTAGCATATAATCATAAAAACGTTAAAGAAACATGTATAATGCAATTAAAAGAAATAAAAATACTTAAATTACTTGGGTATAAAAATCCATATTTTTAAGTTAAATTTATATTTAATTAAAATTAATAAAAGATTTTTTATAAAATAATTATTTTATTTTAATATACGAAATATTTAATAATATATTCAGGAATTATTTTTGTATGAAAAAAGAATACTTTCCTAAAGAAATAGAATTTTATGTACAAAAAAAATGGGAACATGAAAAAACTTTTGATGTTATTGAAAATTACAATAAAAAAAAATTTTACTGTCTTTCAATGTTACCATATCCTTCTGGTAAATTACATATGGGACATGTACGTAATTATACTATAGGAGATGTTATTGCAAGATATCAACGAATGTTAGGAAAAAATGTTTTACATCCAATTGGGTGGGATGCTTTTGGGTTACCAGCTGAAATTGCAGCTCATAATCATAATATATCTCCCAATATATGGACTAAAAATAATATTTTATATATGAAAAAACAACTCCAACTATTAGGATTTAGTTTTAATTGGGATAGAGAAATTACAACATGTGATCCTAATTATTATCGTTGGGAACAATGGTTTTTTTTAAAATTATATAAATTAGGATTAGCATATAAAAAAAATGATATAGTTAATTGGTGTAATACTGACAAAACTATATTAGCTAATGAGCAAGTAATTAATAAATGTTGTTGGAGATGTAATAGTATTGTTACTAAAAAACAAGTTCAACAATGGTTTTTAAAAATTACTAATTATGCAGAAGAATTACTAAATAATTTAAAATTTTTACATGGTTGGCCAAAAAAAGTAAAAAATATGCAAAAAAATTGGATTGGTCAAATAAAAGGAATAGAAGTAATTTTTAAAATTTATAATATTAATTATAAATTTAGTGTATTTATAGAAAAAAAAGATTATTATATTATTAATAATATTTCTTTTATTAAAATTTTATATAGTCATTCAATATGTAAAAAATTTATAAATAATCAAAAAATTAAAAAATTTATTAATAAATATTCATCTGCTTTGTATTTAGAAAATAATAATTTTCAATTTAACAAGATAAAATATATTAATAGTGAATTATTTGCATATAATACTTTCCTTAAAAAAAAAATTCCAATCATAATTGTAAACTATTTATCTAATTACAGTAATATTAAAGCTACTATTAGTAATCCCCAATATAATAAAAAAGACTGTGATTTTATCCATGAATATAATATGTCCATTATATCAAAAAATAAAATATTAAATTTATCTAATAATATTAAAAATAATCATGAATTAATTATTAAATCTTTAATTTTAAAAAAAAAAGCATTTTATAAAAAATTTTTTAATTTAAAAGATTGGAGTATTTCAAGACAACGTATATGGGGAACACCAATTCCTATAATTATTACAAAAGATAAACAGTATATACCATTAAAACAAAAAAATTTACCTTTTGTATTTCCAGAAAAATTTTTTAATACAAATATAAAAGATAATTATAGTGAAAAAATTAAAAATAATTTAGATTGGTTTAAATATAATAATAATGGAGTAATAGGTCAACTTGAAACGGATACATTTGATACTTTTATTGAATCTTCATGGTATTATGCTAGATATACTTGTACTAATGAAAAAAATAGAATGATAAATAAAAAACAAGCTCAATATTGGTTACCTATAGACCAATATATTGGGGGGATAGAACATGCTACAATGCATTTAATATATTTCCGTTTTTTTCATAAATTAATGAGAGATATAGGATTATTAAATACTAATGAACCAGTTAAAAACTTATTATGTCAAGGAATGGTATTAGCTAATTCTTATTATTATATAGATAAAAAAAAAAAATATCATTGGGTAAAAGAAAAAAACGTTTTTTTTGATAAAAAAAATAATATTTTTATTGATAAAAAAGGAAGAAAATTAATTAATAATGGTATGATTAAAATGTCTAAGTCGAAAAATAATGGTATTAATCCGCAAAAAATTATTGAAAAATATGGAGCAGATTCTTTACGTCTTTTTATTATGTTTGCAGCTCCCCCAACAATAGACTTAGAATGGCAAGAAACAGGAATTAAAGGAATGTATAGGTTTTTAAACAAATTATGGATATTTATTTATGAGTATAAAAAATTATTTGATAATTATCAAAAACTTAAAAATAATAAACTTTTTTTTCATAATACAAAACAATTAGTAATACAAGATTATATAAATAAAACTATTACTAAAGTAACAAATATTTTTGAACATAATCAATCATTTAATACGGCCATATCATCAATAATGATTTTATTTAATAAAATTAGAAAATATAAAATATTTAATGATATTGATCATACCATTATTTTTAATGGTATATTATCTATATTAAAAATGCTTTATCCGTTTACTCCACATATTTGTTTTGTATTATGGAAATATATGGGAAATAAAAATGATATAGATTATGAGTCATGGCCTTTAATTATAAAAATTGATACTAAAAAAATAAATAATAAATTTAATATTGTAATTCAAATAAATGGAAAAAAAAAATATATTTTATCTATACTTGATAAATATAAAGATCAACAGAATTATATTAAAAAATATGTATTATCACATAATAAAATATCTAAACTTTTAATAAATGTTGAAATAATAAAAATAATATATATACCACAAAAAATATTTAATATAGTAACCACAATTAAAACGTGATAATAATCGTATTTATAAATTTAAATATCTAATTAAATAAGTAATTTTAAATAAAAAATGAATAAAATATTGTTATATAATTTTGATAAAAATATTTATAATAAAAAATATTTTTGTTATATTATAGCTGGAGATGAAATTTTTTTTATTAAAAGAAAAATAAATTTATTATTTAAAAAATTATTAACATTAGACTATCTTAAAAATCAAATAATAATTATTGATGATAATACTATTTGGAATGATATTTTTTCTAAATTTATTATAATTGATTTTTTTTGTAAAAAACAAATAATACATTTAATTTTTTTAAATAAAAAAATTTTTTTTAAATTTAAAAATAATATTATTAATATAATTAAATATATCGATATTAATAATATTTTAATTTTAGAAATTCATGATTATATAAATTTATATATAGAAAAAATTATAAAAAATTTTATAAATAATAAATATTTAGTGTTTTATATATATAATAAATTAAATGGTAAAAAATTAATTAATTGGATTTATTATCGTTTTAGTAAATTTAATTTATATATAAATAAAAAAAATTGTAATTTATTAAAAAATTTATATTCAAAAAATTTAATGTTATTAAATCAAATTATAAAAAATATTTATATAAATAAAAACAATCAAAATTATCTAGATAATGTTTTTTATCTAAAAAATAGTAATTTAATTACTTCTATTTTAGAAGGTGATATAAAAAATAGTTTTGAAATTATTAGACAAATGAAAAAAAATAAACAAAATATTTTTTTAATTTTTAATAAATTACAGAAAACTTTTTTTTTAATTTTTAAAATATATAGAAATTTAAAAAAATATCCTTTAAATATAATTTTTAAAAATTTTTTAATATCTTTATCAAAATCATATTTTTATAAAAAAATATTAAAGAGAATGAATAATCAAAAATTCCATTTAATATTTAAATTATTATTAGAAATTGAAATAAATATTAAAAGTTTTATAATAAATAACTATACAGAAAAATATTTTTGGATTGATTTAGAAAAATTAATTTTTTTAATTTCATAAAAAATTTTTAATCATATAGGTATAAAATAATAATGAGTATAAAATATAATTTTTTACAAAATTATACAATAAAATCAAAAATTTTTTTACAGAGAATAAAACTTTTAATTAAAGTATTTTCAATACTATTATTTATTCTAATATATAATTTATATTATTTGCAAATAAAATCTTATAAAAAATATAAATTACAATCTGAAAAAAATTATTCCAGTTTTTTTTTTTTAAAACCTAATAGAGGATTAATTTACGATAGGAATGGTATAATTTTAGCTAAAAATAAAAATTTTTATCAAGTTAAAATTAAATTAAATAATAATAGTAATGTTTTAAAAAAAATTGTAAACTTAAAAAAAATATTAAAATTAAAAATTGATATATATAATCTAATAAATATAATAAATCAAAAAATAAAAGATAATCCATTAAGAACTATTTTATTAAAAATAGATTTAAATAATGTACAAGTATCGAAATTTTTAGTAAATAAATATAAATTTTCTGGAATATACTTAAAAATATATCAAAAACGTTTTTATCCACAGAGAAAAATTTTTGCTCATGTTATTGGATATATCAATTCTCATAATATAAAAAAAAAAATTATTTTTAGAAATAAAAATTCTGTAAAAAATTATACTGATAACTCTTCAATTGGAATGAATGGTATTGAAAAATATTATCAAAAAAAAATATATGGTATTCCTGGTTATCAAAAAATAGCTATAAATAATAAAGGTTTTTATAAATATAATATTTGCAAAAAAGAAGCATATACAGGGAGTGATATTTATTTAACAATTGATTATAATTTACAAAAATACATTTATTTATTAATGAAAAATAAAAAAGGAACTGTTATTATTAGTAATCCTAAAAATGGAGAAATTTTAGCTATGGTTTCTACCCCTAGTTTTAATCCTAATTTATTTATTAATAATAATGAAAAAAAAAAATTAAATTTTTTACTCAAAAATAGTAATAAGCCTTTAATAAATCGAGCTATTCAAGGAATTTATCCACCTGCTTCTACTATTAAACCATATATAGCTTTATTAGCTTTAAATTTAAATTTAATAAGTGAAAATACAATATTATTTGATCCTGGATGGTGGAAAATTCCTAAATTTAATCAAATTTATAAAGATTGGAAAAAAAATGGTCATGGTTATCTTAATATTAATAAAGCATTACAAGAATCTTCAGATTCTTTTTTTTATCAGTTAGCCTATAATATAGGTATTAATAAAATCCATAAATGGATGCATAAATTTGGTTATGGAAAATTAACAAATATTGATCTTTTTAATGAACAATTAGGTAATTTACCTACAAAAAAATGGAAATTACAAAATATAGAAAATCCTTGGTATATAGGAGATACTATTTCTGTTGGTATAGGGCAAAGTTATTGGAATGCTACTCCTATACAAATACATAATGCTTTAACTATATTAATTAATAACGGTTTTATAAAACATCTTCATCTTTATAAGATGGAAAAATTAAATAATATTTTTAAATATTATGTTTCACCAAAATATAAAAAAATAGTAGATTTACCTTTACAGTATTGGAATATAGTAAAAAAGGGAATGTTTAATGTAGTAAATAAAAAAAATGGTACTTTATATAAGTATTTTTCTAATGTAAAAAATTATAATGTAGCAGCGAAAACTGGAACTGCACAAGTTTTTAATCTTAAAAATACAAAACAATATAATATAAATACAATAGAAGAAAAATTAAGAGATCATAAACTGGTAATAGCTTTTGCTCCCTTTAATAATCCTAAAATAGCTATTACTATTATTATAGAAAATAGTGATAAAAATATATCAATCGGGAAAATTTTAAGAAAAATTTTAGATTATATTTTTGAAAACCAAAAAAATTTTTTAATATAAAATATTTAATTATGTGATTTTATTATGAAAAAAAAAAATTTAAGTTATTTTATTCATTCTGTATTACATATAGATTTAATTTTACTATTATTAATTATATTAATTTTAATAGTTAGTTTATTTATAACATGGAGTGTAACTGGATTAAACAATCATTTTTTTTTTAAACATAAATTAATACAAATTTGTATAGGTTGTATAATTATGTTAATAGCAGTACAAATTCCTCCAGAAATTTATAAAAAATATTCTTTTTTATTTTATTTATTCTCTGTGTTTTTATTAATTGCTGTAGAATTTGCTGGTTATACTACAAAAGGAGCTAAAAGATGGTTGAATATTAATTCTTTTACATTTCAGCCATCTGAAATAGCTAAAATATCAGTTCCTTTAGTTGTTGCTAGTATTGTAGATAGAGCAGAATATTATATTACTACAAAAATTTTTTTAAAAACAATGATTTTGATTTTAATCCCTACTATTTTAGTTGCAAAACAACCAGATTTAGGTACTGCTATTTTAATTGGTTTATCTGGTTCTATTATATTATTTTTAGCCGGATTATCTTGGAAAAAAATTTTGAATAGCATTATATTATTTATTATATTTCTTCCCTTTGCATGGATTTTTTTATTACATGATTATCAAAGAGAGAGAATGTTAATGTTATTAAAAACACATTATGATTTATTAGGAAAAGGATATCATATTTTACAATCTAAAATAGCAATAGGTTCTGGAGGTTTATTTGGTAAAGGATGGCAACATGGTACACAATCTAAACTAAATTTTTTACCAGAAAAACATACTGATTTTATTTTTTCTATATTTGCAGAAGAATTTGGTTTTATTGGAGTATTATTATTAATTATTTTATATATATTATTAATAGGGAGAAGTTTTTTCTTATCAGTAAAATGTCATGACCTTTTTAATAAAATAATAATTGGAGGTATAATAACATTATTTTTTTTATGTACATTTATTAATATGAGTATGGTAAGTGGTTTATTACCTATTGTTGGAATTCCATTACCCTTAATAAGTTATGGAGGTACATCTCTAGTCGTTATTATGGCTAATTTTGGTATTATAATGTCTATGTATACTAATAATACAAAACTGAAATAAAATTATTATTTTTTAACTTAATGTTTTAGGATTATATAATCATGCAAAACATATTTAATTTTAGTCCTGGCCCTGCCTCCTTACCTCGTGAAGTATTAAAAAAAGCACAAAATGAATTAATAAATTGGAATAATTTAAATGTTTCTGTTATGGAAATTAGTCATCGTAGTAATGATTTTATGAATTTAATACAAGATATAAAAAAAGATTTACGTGAATTAATGCATATACCATTACAATATGAAATATTATTTTGTCAAGGAGGTGCAAGAACACAATTTTCAGCTATACCGATGAATTTATTATCTTATAATGAAACAGCTGACTATGCAAATCTAGGTCATTGGTCTTATAAAGCTATACAAGAAGCTACAAAATATTGTAAACCTAATATAATTAATCCGGTAAAAAAAAAGAATGGACTTTATTATATTCAAAAAATGAAATATTGGAAAATAAAAAATAATTCAAAATATATACATTATTGCCCTAATGAAACAATAGAAGGTATTGCAATAAATGAAGAACCTATATTCCAAAATAAAACTGTTATTGCAGATTTATCATCTTCTATTCTTGCAAAAGAAATTAATATTAAAAATTATGGGATGATATATGCAAGTGCACAAAAAAATATTGGTCCAGCAGGATTAACTATTTTAATTATAAAAAAAGATTTAATTTTAAATAAAAATAAAAAAAGAAAAGAATTACCTTCAGTATTAGATTATGAAATAATATGGAAACATAATTCAATGTTTAACACACCTCCTACCTTTTCTTTATATTTATCAGGATTAGTTTTAAAATGGTTAAAAAAAAAGGGGGGGATAAAATATATTAGTAAAATAAATAAACAAAAAGCAAAATTACTCTATTCTACTATAGATAAAAGTGAATTTTATATAAATACAATTAAACATTGTAATCGATCTATAACAAATGTTGTTTTTCATTTAAAAAAACCAGAAAAAGAAAATTTGTTTTTACAAAAATCTCAAGAAAATGGATTATTTTATCTAAAAGGACATAAAATAATAGGGGGTATAAGGGCATCTATATATAACGCTATGCCTCTAGAAGGTATTAAAAAATTAATAAATTTTATGAATGATTTTGAAAAAAACTATTCATAAATGATATGATCATTTTAAGATTTAATTTCAAATATCAATAATATATATGAAAAATATTTTAACTCTAAAACCTATTCATAAAATTAAAGGTTCTATATCTTTACCTGGATCTAAAAGTATTTCTAATAGAGTACTTTTGTTATCAGCATTAGCTAAAGGCAATACTAAATTAAGTAATTTACTTAATAGTGATGATATTTATCATATGTTAAACGCATTAAAAAAATTAAATATTAAATTTATTTTATCAAAAAATAAAACAGAATGTTTAATTATAGGAAATAATGGAATTTTAAAATCTAAAAAAAAAATAAAATTATTTCTTGGTAACGCAGGAACTGTAATTAGACCATTAACAGCAGTACTATCATTAAATAATAAATGTGATATTATTTTAACTGGTGAACCAAGGATGAAAGAAAGGCCTATAAAACATCTTGTAGATTCATTAAGAGCTGGTGGTGCTATTATAAATTATTTAGAAAAACAAAATTTTCCTCCTATACAGATAAAAGGAGGATTTCAAGGTACTAATATTCTTGAAATAAAAGGTTCTATTTCTAGCCAGTTTTTAACGTCATTATTAATTATAAGTCCTTTAATAAAACAAGATACTTTAATTAATATTACGAATAATTTAGTATCAAAACCATATATTGATATAACTATTAAATTAATGAAAATATTTGGTATTCATGTAGATAATTATAATTATCAGCAATTTAAAATTTCTGGACAACAAAATTATATTTCTCCTGGAGAATATATTATAGAAGGAGATGCTTCTTCTGCATCATATTTTTTATCTGCAGCAGCGATTAAAGGAGGTACAGTTAAAATAAATAATATAAATAAAAATAGTATTCAAGGTGATATTAAATATGTTAATATTTTACAAAAGATGGGTGCAAGAATAAATTATGGTAAAAATTATATTAGTTGTACAAAAAATAGTTTAAACTCAATAAATATGGATTTTAATGATATTCCAGATGTGGCTATGACTATAGCTGTTACTAGTTTATTTTCAAAAGGAATTACAACTATAAAAAATATATATAATTGGAGGGTTAAAGAAACTGATAGATTAACAGCAATGTCTAATGAATTAAAAAAAACTGGTGCAAAAATTATTACTGGTTATGATTATATCATTATTTCTCCTCCTAAACATATAAAAAAAGTTATAATTGAAACATATAATGATCATCGTATAGCTATGTGTTTTTCATTATTAGCATTATCTAATAATTCAGTAAGTATTATTAATCCTAATTGTACTAGTAAAACATATCCAAATTTTTTTAAAGATTTTAAAAAAATTAGTTTTTATAATTAAATTAATTATAATTATTTAATTATATAATGAAAGTATTTTATTATTAAAATAATAAAATTAAATAAATTAATACTTATAATATATATAGTTGCAGAAAAAACTTATTAATGTTAACTTTATATGCATATCGATAGATATATATAGATTATATAATACATAATTATAAATTATATTTAAATTTCTCTCATAAAAAGGAATATATGAGTTTTTTAAAAAAATAATACTTAATATGATTTAAGTGGATATTTATTATAAAATATTTTAAAGTTACTAATATGAGTGAATGTTTTGCAGAATTATTTGAAAAATCATTAAAAAATAAAATTGTTAATTTAGGTTCTATAATATCTGGAACTATTATTTCTATCAAAAAAGATATTGTGCTAGTAGATGCTGGATTAAAATCAGAATCTTGTATTCCTATTTCACAATTTAAAAATTCTCAAGGAAATCTTGAAATTAAGGTAGGAGATATTGTAGATGTATCATTAGATTCAATAGAAGATGGATTTGGAGAAACTATTTTATCTAGAGAAAAAGCTAAAAGACATGAATCTTGGTTAATTTTAGAAAAAGCTAATTTAAATAATAATAATATTAAAGGAATTATTACTGGTAAAGTAAAAGGAGGATTTACTGTTGAACTTAATAGTATTAGAGCTTTTTTACCAGGATCTTTGGTAGATATTCGTCCAATTAGAGATACTGCTCATTTAGAAGGAAAAGAATTAGATTTTAAAGTTATAAAGTTAGATAAAAAACGAAATAATGTTGTTGTATCAAGAAAAGCAGTCATAGAATTAGAAAATAGTGCTGAAAGAAATCATTTACTTAATACTATATATGAAGGTATGGAGATTAAAGGATTAGTAAAAAATTTAACTGATTATGGGGCATTTGTTGATTTAGGTGGTGTTGATGGATTATTACATATAACCGATATGGCTTGGAAAAGAGTTAAACATCCAAGTGAAATTGTTAATATTGGTGAAGAAATTAAAATTAAAATATTAAAATTTGATAAAGATAAAACTCGTGTTTCATTAGGATTAAAACAATTAGGTGAAGATCCGTGGAAATCTATATCAACACGTTATCCTGAAAATAGCAAATTATTAGGAAGAGTAACAAATTTAACAGATTATGGATGTTTTGTTGAAATTGAAGAAGGAGTTGAAGGTTTAGTCCATGTATCAGAAATGGATTGGACCAATAAAAATATACATCCTACTAAAATAGTAAATGTTAATGATAAAGTGGAAGTTATGGTTTTAGATATTGATGAAGAAAGAAGAAGAATTTCTTTAGGTATTAAACAATGTACAAATAATCCTTGGTTAGAATTTTCTAAAAATTATAATAAGGGTGATCATGTACAAGGTAAAATAAAATCCATAACAGATTTTGGTATTTTTATTGGTTTAACTGGAGGAATAGATGGATTAGTTCATTTATCTGATTTATCCTGGATAAATAAAGGGGAAGATGAAGTTAATAAATATAAAAAGGGTAATGATATTACAACTATTGTTTTACAAGTAGATCCTGAGAGAGAAAGAATTTCTTTAGGTATTAAACAATTAACAGAAGACCCATTAAATCAATATTTTATAGAACAGAAAAAAAATAATATAGTAATAGGTACTATTACTGACATAGATAATAAAAATATTAAATTAAAATTTAAAGATGGTATATTAGGAAATGTAAAATTATCTGAATATAAAAATCATAAAATTGACAATATTTTAAAATATTTTAAAAAAGGACAAAATATAGAAGGTAAAATTAATAATATTGATCGTAAAACTAGAATAGTATATATAATTATTAATTTAAATATTATAGAAGATAAAATTATTAAAAAAAATAAAAAAAATAATTTTTCCAATATAATGACAGAAGCTTTTAAAGCAGCAAAATGTGAATAACATATATTTTCTTTAAATCATAAATATTATTAATTAATAAACTTTTAAAAATAATTGATAAATATATAAATTAAGTTAATATCATAATTATGAATTACATAACTATTCCTGTAACAAATTTTAATCAAAATTGTTATATTATATGGTGTCAAAAAACATTAGATGCAGCTATTATTGATCCTGGAGGAGAAGATTTAAAAATTTTTAAAATTTTAAATAAATATAAATTTAATATAACAAAAATATTAATAACTCATGGACATTTAGATCATATTGGTGGGGCTTATACTTTATCTAAAATTTTAAATATTCCTATATTAGGTCCACATAAAAAAGATATTTTTTGGATTAAAAATATAAAATTACAAAATAAAATATTTCAATTACCATATTGTGTTTTTAAAAATAATATATGGTTAAAAAATAATCAAAATATTTGTATAGGGAAAATTATATTACAAACATATCATTGTCCTGGTCATACTCCAGGTCATATAATTTTTTTTAATAAATTAAATAATTATTTAATATCAGGGGATACTATTTTTAAAAATAGTATTGGTCGAACAGATTTACCAAAAAGTAATTTTAACCTTTTAATTCATTCTATAAAAAAAAAAATTTTTTCTTTAGATAAAAGAACTATTATTTTACCAGGTCATGGAGAAAAAACTAGTATTAATTATGAAATAATAAATAATCCTTGGTTACAAAAAAGAAACTAACTATTTCTAGGATTTATTTTTTTATAAAATTATTAAATTTAAGAAATAGCTAGTAAATAATGATTTAAGATTTAAAACTTATAAATTATACCTATACCAAAAAGATTATCTGTAAACAGATGATTTGTTTTTATATATTTATCTTTTTTATTTAATAAATTAATACGATAATCAAAATATGCAGATAAATTTTTACTAAATTTATAAATTGTATTAATTGATATATATTTCCCAAAATTTATATTTCCACCAGGATAATAATATCCTGCAGGAATATTATTCCCTTCTGTTTGAACATAAGAAATACTAGCTTTTAAATTTTTATCAAATTTATATTGTCCAATAATTTCTAATTTTTTAATTTTATAAGCAAAAGAATAACTATTTCTATCTAAATATGTTAATGAATTTTTTGCTCGACTAAATACTGTTGCTAAATAAATATTATTCTTGTTATATTTAGCACCAATTGAAAAAGCATTTATATTATCATCATTTTTTAAATTTTGATTTTTTATAGAAAAAACTTTTTTTAATTCATCATTTTTATCGATTATTTTAGAGGTATTAAAATATGATCCTATAATACTTACTCCTGAATTTCCTATTTTATATCCAATGGAAGCACCCCATCCTTTTTTATTTTTTTCTTTTTCTACAAAAATGTCACGATGTTCATTATTATTATTTTCATCATAAAATACATTATCTTCAATATAAAAATGAGGACTTTTATATTGTAATGCTATTTCTAATCCTTTAATTAAACCAAAAAAATTTCTATTTCTATATGTTAAAAGATTATTTGTTCTTCCAAACATAAATTTATCATTATAACTATACATTAAATCATCTGTAAAAAAAGAATCTGTTTTAATATAAGAAGTAGTATCATATAATATTCCATAATTTCTTCCAAAATCTAAAGAACTATTACCATGATTAAAATTTAATCCTATTAAACCTAAACGTATAGATGGAAAAACATTTTTTTCTATTTCAGTATTTTGATTTATTGGTAAGCTAAATTCAAATTGAGTATAACCATAGATATCATTAAAAATATTAGTTTGGCCTTTAAGTCCAATAACCATATTAGATATAATATTTTCATATTTTCTTGGCATTTCTTCTCTATCTTTAGAATATGCTTTTTTAATATCTAAAAATCCATATAAATCTATCTTTTGTTGATCTTTGTTATAAATTTCACTAGCACAAACAATATTAATACTATTAATTATTAGTAAAAAAGGTATTAAAAATTTTAATATATTATATTTCATAATTTTTTATCCTGACTATAATGATTATTATTTATTGATATAAAATATATAATAAAGTTTATCAAAAAATTATTTTTTTTCATTTATAAAAAATTTTTAAAACTTTGCATTATAAGGTGTTCTCGGAAATGGAATTATATCCTTAATATTATATATCCCAGTAATATAAGATATTAATCTTTCAAAACCCAAACCAAATCCAGAATGAGGAATAGTACCATATTTTCTTAAATCACGATACCACCAATAATCATTTTTATTAAGTTTAAATTCTTTTAATCTTTCATCTAATATATTTATTCTATTTTCTCTTTGTGACCCTCCTATAATTTCACCAATATCAGGTAATAAAACATCTATAGATGCAACAGTATTTTTATCATCATTTAAATACATATAGAATGCTTTTATATTTTTAGGATAATTATATATTATTACTATATTATTAAAATATTTATTTGTTAAATATTTTTCATGTTCTATTGAGAGATCTTCCCCCCATATAATTAAATGAGAAAATTTTTCTTTACAGTTTTTTAAAATATTTATAGCTTCAGTATATTCAATTAAATTAAATTTTTTTGATACAATTTTATATATTTTATTATATAAATTATTATCTGTTCTTTCAGACAAAAAAGAAATTTCATTTTCATGAAAATTTAAAACATATTGAAAAATTTTTTTTAACATTTTTTCTATAAAAATAATAATATATTCTAAATTAGAAAAAGCTATTTCTATTTCTAACATCCAAAATTCTGCTAAATGACGATTAGTATTTGAATTTTCAGCTCTAAAAGTAGGACCAAATGTATAAACTCTAGACATAGAACAAGCATATGTTTCTAAATTTAGTTGTCCAGAAACAGTTAAAAATGCTTCTTTACCAAAAAAATCTTTTTTAAAAATATTTTTATCTTTTTGATACTTAAATTTTGATAAATCTAGAGTAGATACTCTAAACATTTTTCCTGATCCTTCAGTATCTAATGTTGTAATTAAAGGTGTATTTATCCAAAAAAAATTTTTTTTATTTAAAAAATTATGTATATATAAAGCTACATTATGCTTAATTCTTGTAATACAACTAATTATTTTTGTTCTAGATCTTAAATGAGAAACTTCTCTTAAATATTTTAAACTATGTTTTTTAGGAGAAATAGGATATTTCCCTGGATTATTTACCCAACCTAAAATTTTTATTTTTAATGCATAAATTTCATAAATTTGTAAATTTTTAGGTGAATATTTAAATATTCCTTTTACTTTTAAGGAACATCCACTAGTAATTGATAAAATTTCTTTTTTATAATTATTTAATTTATTATTTGCAATAATTTGTATATCATGTATACATGAACCATCATATAAATTAATAAAAGAAATACCTAACTTAGAATGTCTTCTGTTACGTACCCATCCTCCAATAGATATTTTACTATTAATTTTTATTTTTCCTTTCATTAATTGAGATATACTCGAAACTAAATACATTATTATTTTCTCTTCATTAAAATTACAAAAATATTATTTTAAATTTTAGAATTAATATTTATTTAATAATAAATAAAGTTTATTTTAATTTATAAAAATAATAATTTCAATTATTTTATTTAAATTCAAAATATTAAACAAATTTTTTCTACTTGAATATTTAAAAAAATATTTTTTCTTAAAAATATAATTTTTAAAAAAATTAGGTAATAATGAAAAATAATTTTTGTTTTTTAATTCTTCGCATATTTTATGCATTACTTAAAAAAGTGAAAATAAAAAATCAATTTTAATTAATCATATTTTTTATAGAATTTGTTCTATGTTTTTTATTAAAAAATATTTGTTAAACTTATTAATATATTTTTATCTTAATATTTCTTTCAATCATACTGATTATTTAGCAAAATTATGTATTTTAGTTTTAAAAATCTTAGAGTTTTAAATTTTTAATATTTTTAAAAACATTATTATAACATAGTAGTTAAAGTTATAAATTTAAAGTAATTAATTATTTTTTATATAAATAACTAATATAAAAGTTTAATTTATATTCTCTTATTACTATAATAATTTTTTTAATAATATTTTAATTTATAATAAATATGGTTATTATATAAATTAGTATAATATAATGTACACTACAACTTATATTAAATCAGTAATAATTTTTATATTTTAGTTACTTTATAAATATTAAAATATTTTAAATATTATATTTTATAAATAACTTTTACTACTAATAATATTAGTATATTTTTTTTTAATTTTTTATTTGTTAAATTAATACTTTTATTAAATATAAAGAATGAATTCTTTATATCTTTTGTATAAAAATTAACTTTAATTTTTTTTTATAATATCTTTATTAATTTTATTTACTACGTCTATACCTAAATTACGAAAATTTTCAGCTTGGGAAATTATATTACCCTTCCCTTTAAATAATTTTTTAATAGCTGAATCATAACTACTTTGAAGTTTATTAAGATTTTTTTCTAAAATATATATATCTTCTACAAATAATCGAATTTTATTATATAATGCTGTTGCTTTATTAGCAATAACTAAAGAATTTTTATTTTGTTTATCAAAACGCCATAAATTTTCTATAGTTCTTAAAGAAATCATTAAAGTTGTAGGGCTAACTAACATAATATTTAGTTTTAAAGCTTCATATAATAAAGAAGGCTTAAAATTTATTGCTAATGAAAAAGCCGATTCAATTGGGATAAACATTATAATATAATCTAATAATTTTAATTTAAATGCACATTGATATTTTTTATTACTTAATATTCGTAAATGATTACGAATAGCTAATATATGATCATTTAATGCTTTTTTTTGTGTATTTTTATTATTAGTATTGAAATAACGTTCATATGCTATTAAAGTCATTTTTGAATCTATAATTATTTTTTTATTATAAGGTAAATTAATAATAACATCTGGTTGTATTTTTTTTTCATTTTTTAATTCAATTTTTTTTTGTGTTTCATATTCATACCCATTTCTTAATCCAGAAGATTCTAAAATTTTATTTAATACTAATTCTCCCCAAATACCTTGAATTTTATTATTTCCTTTTAAAGCATTAGTAAGATTTATAGCATCTTGAGAAATATGTATATTTAATTTTTTTAAATTTTTAATTTCATTAGTTAATATATTACGTTCTAATGACTCTTGATTTAAATTTCTTTGTAATTGTTCTTTTAATGATTCCAATTTAAAATTTAAAGGAGAAATAATATTTTTTATGTTTTGATTATTATATTGATTTATTCTTTGTTCACTTTTTTCTAATACTTTATTAGCTAAATTTTGAAATTCTGTATTTAAATAATGATTATTGTTTATAATTAATTTTTTTTTTTCATTAAAAAAAATAATATTATCATTTAGTTTTGTTTGTATTTCTTTATTTTTTATTTTTAAATTTATAATTGTTTCCATTTGATTAGATATTATTTTATTTAAATTTTTATTCTTTATTTTTAAATTGTGTAAAAATTCTATTTGTTCTATTTTTTTTATTAATTCAATTTCTAATTGTTTATTTTTTTTTATTTTTTTTATTAAACATTTTTTAATTTTTTTTTTTTTGTAATAAAAAAATATAATAATAATTAATAAAAATTGTATAAAAAAATAAAAAAATTTTTTGTAAAAAAACATTATATTTATAACCTTTTAAAAAATTAAAATTATGATTTAAAAAAAAATTATATTTTTAATATATAATATATTATAGTTGACATTTATTCTAAAATATGAATTAATTGAAATATACTTTTTATTATATAGAAGGCTTGTAGCTCAGATGGTTAGAGCACACCCCTGATAAGGGTGAGGTCGGTGGTTCAAATCCACTCAAGCCTATAAAATTTTAAGGGGCTATAGCTCAGTTGGTAGAGCATCTGCTTTGCACGCAGAGGGTCAGCGGTTCAATTCCGCTTAGCTCCATAATTTATTTTTTTAAAAACAAAGTTTTATCATTTTTGAATAAAAAATTAATCATTTCTTTTTCTAAAAAACGTATATGTTTTTCTTTTGTCATATTCAATTGTTTTTCATTAATTAATTTAGTTTGATAAATTAACCATTTTAGCCATGCATTTTGAGAAATGTGATTATAAATAATGTCTCCTATATTACCTGGATATACTTTATAATTTAATTTATTCATTTTGCATTGAAAATAAATACAAAAAATTTTTTTTGACATAAATTTCTTCTATATTTTGATTTTAATTATATAATATACAGATATTATTTTAAAAATTATTTACTATATAGTTATAAAATATGAAACATATAAAAAGTTTTATTTGTCGTTATAGAAAATTAAAAATATCTAAACAAATAATTTTTAATAAATATTTTAATTTGTTTAATATTAATTATAAAAAGAAAAATTTAAATTTTTTAAATGTTTTTAATAATAATCTATCAATAATTATTGATATTGGTTTTGGTATAGATAATAATATTACTCATTTTGCTCTGCAAAATATAAAATATAATTTTATTGGGATAGAAGTATATTTACCAGGAATTATTAATTGTCTTCGTAAAATAATAGAAAATAAAATTAAAAATTTAAAATTAATTTATTATGATGCTTTTTTTGTTTTTAAGAATATGATACCTAATTGTTCAATTAAATTAATTCAATTTTATTTTCCTGATCCTTGGCCTAAAAGAAAACATAAGAAAAGGAGATTATTTCAACAAGATTTTTTAAAAATTATTTTTTTTAAATTAATTAATAATGGACTATTATATATAGTAACTGATTGTCAAGATTATAGAAATAATATTATTTTAAATATAAAAAATATTAATCATAAGAATAATAAATTCATAATTTTAAAATCTAATCAATATAATAATATTTATAAAAATTTACATTTATATTTATTAAAAAGTAAATTTTTTAATAAAGCAAAATTGAAAAAAAAAAATATATATTATATAGAATATAAAAAAGTTATAATTTCTAAATAAAAATTTCTAATAAATTATTTAAATATAAATGTCCTTGATTAGTTATGATCCAATAATCATTATTTTCTTTTAAATAACCCATTTTTAATGCTTTATTAATTAAAGGTATAATTTTTATTTTATTTATACCCGTTACTTTTTGGAATTCTTTTTTATGTATTTTTTTATATAATCTAAAACGATTTAAAAAAAATTCAAATATTATATCTTTAGATAAAATTATTTTCATAGAAAGAAAAAAATTACCATTTATATACTGTTGAATATTATTATTTTTAATAATTCTCATAATTTTATTATTTAATAAAGTAATTTTACTATGAGAATTACAACCAATACCTAAATAATTACCAAAATACCAATAATTTAAATTATGATTACAAATAAATTTTTTATTTTGGGCAAAAGAAGAAATTTCATATTGTAAATACTTATTTTTTAAAAATATTTTTTTACCTTGTAAAAATATTTTCCATAATAAATCATCATTTAACCAATTTTTTGGTTTAAATTTTTCAAATATTGTATTTTTTTCAATAGTTAATTGATACCATGAAATATGATTAGGTTTAAATGAAATTGCTTTATATAAATCATTACAAGAATTTTGTAAAGTTTGGCCTGGTATACCATAGATTATATCTAAATTAAAATTCGATATTTTTTGTTTAATTAAAATATTAATAGCATTAACAGCTTCTTCAGAATTATGTACTCTACCTAAAATTTTTAAATTTTTATCATCAAAACTTTGAATCCCAATTGAAAAACGATTAATACCACTATTTATATAACTTTTAATTTTTTGTTCAGTAATAGAAGATGGATTAATTTCAATAGTAATTTCAGCAGATTTTAAAACATTAATTTTTTTTTTTATTTTATTTAAAAGAAAAGATATTAATTTTTCATCTATTAAACTTGGAGTTCCTCCTCCTAGAAAAATACTTTTAATATAAATTTTTTTTTGAATAATCAATAAAGTTTTATCTAAATCTAATAATAAACTTTGTATATATTTTTCCTGTATTTGTTTATTATTTTTTATAAAAATAGTTGAATAAAAATCACAGTAAGGACATTTTTTTAAACACCAAGGAATATGAATATATAAACTATAATATTTAGTAAAATTAATCATATAATGTATTTTTTATATTAAAAACCAAAATTGAGGAAATAAATCCATAAATAAATTATTTAAAAAATATAAAATTATGTTAATAATAAACAAAAGGATGTTTATATTATAAAAATTTTGTAAAAAAAATCTTATAATTTTTAAAATTTGATGAATAAATATATCTAAAATATCATTTAAATCATTATTTTTTATATGAAAAATATTAAATATTAAATATATTGTAATTAACCAAAAAAATAAATATCCAAGAAATTTTAATAATGTTATTATACTAATAAATATAAAAAATAATAAACTATGAAAAAATAAATTTTTACTTTGTATTAAAATTAATATTGGATATTTTAAAAATATTAATAATAATATTAAAATAAATGATAAAATTTCACTTTTATTACTTTTAAAAATAAATTTTTGAATGTTTTTTAAAAAAACATTTGTTAATAAAATAATATATTTTACGAAAAAATTATAATAATTATTAATAGTAAAATATATCCATAACCTTAATAAAAAAAATAAAATAACAATATCTATTAAATGTTTTAAAAAACATATGATTGTTATCATAAAAAACAAGCCTCAAATTATATAAAAAACATTTTTTAATTAGATTAAAAAATGTTTAATTAATTACAATTATTATATTTATTATTTTCAAACCAACTTTGTAAAATAATACATGCAGATAAAGAATTAATATCACCTTTTTTTAATTTTCTCCATCCTCCTTGTGAAAATAAAATATATTTAGCTTCAACTGTACTTAATCTTTCATCATGAAAAATTGTTTCTATATTAAATTTCTTTTTTATATGAAAAGCAAAATTTTTAGCTAAAATAGTTGTGTATTGTTGACTACCATCCATTTTTAGTGGTAATCCAATTATAATTTTTTTAGGTTCCCATTTATTAATTAATTTAGTAAATTTTAACCAATTAATATTACCAGATTTTTTATTTTTAATAACTCTTAATGTATGTGCTATACCTATTAAACTTTGACCAATAGCTACTCCTATATTTTTAGTTCCATAATCAAAAGCTAATAAAGTTATATTATTAATTTTTTTTATCATGCAATATATAAAATTATTTAAAAGTAAATTTTTATTTAAAGAATTAAAATTTTGAACTTCATTATAATAATTAATATTATATAGTTTTTAAAGTTTTATATGTTAAATATATTGCTTTATTTATACTTTATAAGTCATAATAATATGATTTTTATTTTTCTTAAAATTAAAAAGGTTCTCTCAATATATATTTTATAGAGAGTTATTTCAATTTTCAAATAAGAGGCTCTGATCTAATGCAGAACCAAAGAATACGTATCCGTCTAAAAGCTTTTGATCATCGATTAATTGATCAATCAACAGCAGAAATTGTTGAAACAGCTAAACGTACCGGTGCTCAAGTTCGTGGGCCAATACCTTTGCCTACTCGCAAAGAAAAGTTTACAATATTAATTTCACCTCATGTTGATAAAGATGCTAGAGACCAATATGAAATTCGTACTCATAAACGTTTAGTTGATATTATAGAACCAACAGAAAAAACTGTAGATGCATTAATGAGATTAGATTTAGCAGCAGGAGTCGATGTGCAAATTAGTTTAGGTTAATAAAATTAACTATAATTTTAACATAATTAAATAGAGTATATATAAATATATGATTGGATTAGTAGGAACAAAAATGGGTATGAGCCGTATATTTACTAAAGATGGAATATCCATGCCAATAACTGTTATACATTTTAATACTATTCGTATTACTCAAATTAAAACTATTTTAAATGATGGATATAATGCTATTCAAATGACTACTGGATTTAAAAAAACAAGTCGTATGAATAAAGCCGAAATAGGACATTTTAAAAAAGCAAAAACAGAAGGAGGATATATTTTATGGGAATATCGTCTTAAAAATTATAATCCTGAAAATTTTCATGTAGGTCAAAAAATAAATATTGATATTTTTAAACAAATAGTTAAGGTAGATGTAACAGGAATATCAAAAGGAAAAGGATTCTCAGGAACTGTAAAAAAATGGAATTTTAAAACTCAAGATGCTAGCCATGGAAATTCACTTTCACACAGAGCACCAGGATCTATTGGACAAAACCAAACTCCAGGAAAAGTATTTAAAGGCAAAAAGATGGCTGGGCAATTAGGTAATCATAAAATTACTATTCAAAATTTACATATAATAAAATTAGATTTTATAAAAAATTTATTATTAATAAAAGGAGCTGTTCCTGGATATACTGGAAGTAATGTAATTGTTAAACCGGCAGTAAAAATTTAATCTAATACAACAAAAATAAATATATTAATTAGGCATCAAAATGGAAATTATAACAGAAGATACTAAAGATATAGTTATAGTTTCAGATATTATTTTTAATAGGAATTATAACAAATCATTAATACATCAATTAATAGAATCTTATAGAACAATAGGTAGGCAAGGGACTAAAGCACAAAAAACTAGAGGAGAAGTAAAAGGAACAGGTAAAAAACCATGGAAACAAAAAGGAACAGGAAAAGCTAGAGCAGGGTCTTTTAAAAGTCCAATTTGGCGTTCTGGGGGAGTTACTTTTGCTGCAAAAAATAAAATATATAATAAAAAAATTAATAAAAAAATGTTTCGTAATGCATTAAAAAGTATTTTTTCACAACTAATTAAAGAAAAAAGATTAATTTTAGTTAAAAAATTTAATATTAGTAAACCAAAAACTAAAATTTTAATTGAAAAATTAAAAAAATATTTATCAAAAAAAATAATGATTATTACAACATTTATTGATAAAAATTTATTTTTAGCATCTAGAAATTTATATAACGTAAAAATTAAAAATTCAATTAATATAAATCCTATTTATTTAATTAATGCTAATAAAGTTATTATAACTGTTAATGCTATTAAACATATAGAAGAGATTTTAATATGATTCAAAAAGAGTATAATTTTAAAATTATAAAAGGGCCGCATATTTCTGAAAAATCTTCTTTTGTTGCAGAAAAAACAAATACTTTAATTATTAAAGTTTTAAAAAAAGCAACTAAAATAGATATAAAAAAAGCAATAAAAAAAATTTTTAATGTAAAAGTTAAAAATGTTAATACTTTAATTATAAAAGGAAAAAAAAAAAAAAATAAGAAATATAATTTTCAACGTAGTGATTGGAAAAAAGCATATATAATTTTAGAAAAAAATCAAAAAATTGATTTTAATATAAATAAGAACTTATAAGGATTAAATTGATAAAACATGATAATTAAAAAGTATAATCCAACTTCTCCAGGAAGACGGCATATGATTAAAATTATTAATCATTCTTTATATAAAGGTAGACCTCTGTCTTCTAAAATAGAAAAAAAAAAAAAATCAGGAGGTAGAAATAATTATGGACGTATTACAACTCGTCATATTGGTGGAGGCCATAAAAGATTGTATCGTATTATAGATTTTAAAAGAAATAAAGATAATATCCCTGCTATAGTAGAAAGAATAGAATATGATCCAAACCGTTCTGCTAATATTGCATTAATAAAATATAAAGATGGAGTTAAAAAATATATCTTATCTCCTAAAGATTTAAAGATAGGTGATACTGTAGAATCAGGAACTAATGTTCCAATAAAAATTGGTAATACATTACCATTAAATAATATTCCTATTGGTACTGTCTTACATAATATAGAAATGAAACCAGGGAAAGGAGGCCAAATAGCTAGAGCCGCTGGTACATATGTTCAATTAATTTCCAAAGAAAAATCATACATAACTTTAAGATTAAAGTCAGGAGAAATCCGTAAAATTCGATCTAATTGTAGAGCTACATTAGGAGAAATAGGAAATAATGAACATATGTTAAAATCTTTTGGTAAAGCTGGTGCAAAAAGATGGAAAGGAATTAGACCAACAGTTAGAGGAACAGCAATGAATCCTATAGATCATCCTCATGGTGGAGGAGAAGGAAAAAACTTTGGGAAACATCCTGTAACTCCATGGGGAGTACAAACTAAAGGTAAAAAAACAAGAAAAAATAAAAGAACAGAGAAATATATTATTAAACACCGTAATAAGTAATTTTTAATTAATAAAAGGTAACAAAATATGCCACGTTCTTTAAAAAAAGGTCCTTTTATTGATCAACATTTATTAAAAAAAATTGAAAAATCAATAAAAAATAAAAATAAAAAACCATTACGTACTTGGTCTAGACGTTCAACTATTTTCCCTAATATGATTGGATTAACTATTTCTGTACATAATGGGAGACAACATATTCCAATATATATTTTAGATGAAATGGTAGGTCATAAATTAGGTGAATTTTCTCCAACACGTACGTATAGAGGACATACAGCTGATAAAAAAATTAAAAAAACTTTAAAAAAATAAACATATATTTATTTATATAATAAATTTACTTAAGAGAAAAAATGGAAATTATAGCAAAACATAAATATGCTCCTTCTTCTGCACAAAAGTTAAGATTAATAGCTAATATTATTAGAGGTTATAATATATCTAAAGCGTTAGATGTTTTAAATTTTTCTAATAAAAAATCAGCTTTTTTAATTAAAAAAGTATTAAATGCTGCAATAGCTAATGCTGAACATAATTATGGATTAGATATAGATAATTTATTTATATTTAAAATTTTTATAGATTTAGGAACAAATATGAAACGTATTATGCCTAGAGCTAAAGGACGATCTGATCGAATTTTAAAATATACAAGTCATATTACTATAATATTATCAGATAATATTAAATTGGAGAAAAATTAATGGGTCAAAAAACAAATCCCAATGGATTAAGATTAGGAATTACAAAAATATGGAATTCTATTTGGTTTGCAAATACAAAAAATTATGCAAATTATTTACATAGTGATTTTCAAGTAAGAAAATTTTTAAATCAAAAATTAAAAAAAGCTTCTGTTTCTAAAATAACAATAGAAAGACCATCAAAAAGTATTAGAGTTAATATTCACACATCACGTCCTGGTATAGTTATAGGTAAGAAAGGAGAAGATGTCGAAAAACTTAGAAAAAAAATATCTAAAATGACAGGAGTCCCGGCTCAAGTTAATATAACTGAAGTTAGAAGACCAGAATTAGAAGCAAAATTAGTAGCTGATATAATTTCTGTACAATTAGAAAAAAGAATAATGTTTAGAAGAGCAATGAAAAGAGCAGTACAAAATGCAATGAGATTAGGTGCTAAAGGAGTAAAAGTAGAAGTAAGTGGTCGTTTAGGTGGTACAGAAATTGCACGTACAGAATGGTATAGAGAAGGCAGAGTTCCATTACATACTTTAAGGGCAGATATTGATTTTAGTTTATCAGAAGCAAATACTACATATGGGGTAATAGGAGTAAAAGTATGGATTTTTAAAGGAGAAATATTAAAACATAACTTTAAAAAAAAATTAATTTTTACTAAACCTATTACACATTATTCTTATAGATTACAACGTAATAAAGGACGTAAATAAAAAAAGAGGCGTTTATATAATGTTACAACCAAAACGTACAAAATTTAAAAAAATGCATAAAGGAAGGAATCGTGGTGTTATTATTGGGATGAAAATTAATTTTGGTACTTATGGAATAAAAGCAATAGATAGAGGAAGGATTACTTCAAAACAAATAGAATCAGCAAGAAGAGCTATTAGTCATTTTATTAAAAGACAAGGAAAAATATGGATTAGAATTTTTCCAGATAAACCTATAACTGAAAAACCTTTAGAAGTTAGAATGGGCAAGGGTAAAGGTAATGTGGAATATTGGGTTGCTCTAGTACAACCAGGAAGAATTTTATATGAAATTGATGGAGTTTCTGAATTAATAGCTCGTAAAGCATTTAAATTAGGTGCAGCTAAATTACCTATTAAAACTATTTTTTTAAAAAAATAAAATAAATATTATATGAAAATAAATGAAATTATAAAAAAAAATAATACAGATTTAAAAAATGAGTTATTGAGTTTATCTCGAGAACAATTAAATTTAAAAATACAGTTAAAATCAGGAAATTTAAAACAAACTCATTTACTGAAAAAATCTAGAAAAAATATTGCAAGAATAAAAACAATTTTATCACAAAGAAAAAAAAGATCATAAAATTATGCAAAAAAAAACAAAGCTCTTGAAAGGTAAAGTAATAAGTAATAAAATGCAAAAATCAATTATTGTCAGTATTAATAGGTTAATAAAACATCCCATGTATGGTAAATATATTAATCGTACAACGAAACTACATGTTCATGATGAAAAAAATACATGTAGAATAGGAGATATTGTTGAAATTAAAGAATGTCGTCCATTATCAAAAACGAAATCTTGGACTCTAGTTAATATTATCAAAAAAATAATAATTTAATTATAAAATTATATATTTAATAAATTTTACTGTTATCAAATAAAATTTAAATATTAATATTTGTTATAAATAGAGATATTATTATGATACAAGAACATACAAAATTAAATATAGCAGATAATTCTGGTGCAAAAAGTGTTATGTGTATTAAAGTTTTAGGTGGTTCAAGACGTCGTTATGCTAATATTGGTGATGTTATTAAAATAACGGTAAAAGATGCTATTCCCCGAGGAAAAGTAAAAAAAGGTGATGTATTAAAAGCTGTTATCGTTAGAACTAAAAAAGGTATAAGCCGTTCTGATGGTTCTATAATAAGATTTGATCATAATGCATGTGTTTTATTAAATGATACTAATGAACAGCTAATTGGGACAAGAATTTTCGGTCCTATCACAAGAGAATTAAGAAATGAAAAATTTATGAAAATTATTTCATTAGCTTCAGAAGTTATTTAATAAAGAGATATAAATATATGATAAATAAATTACATCGTAATGATGAAATAATAGTTTTAACAGGAAAAGATAAAGGTAAAAAAGGAAAAATTAAATCTTTTATAAAAAAAAATTTCGTAATCATTAAAGGAATAAATATTGTTAAAAAACATAGTAAACCTAATCCCACAATATCACATACAGGTGGCATTATAGAACAAGAAGCAAATATTCATATTTCTAATATTGCTATTTTTAATAAAAAAACAGGGAAATCTGATCGTATTGGTATACGATATGATGATAAAGGAATTAAAAAAAGATTTTTTAAATCTAATGGTAAAAATATAGAATAAATTAATAGAGATAGTATTACATGTCAAAATTATATAATTTTTATAAAAATAAAATAATAAAAAAATTAATGTTAAAATTTAAATATACTTCTATAATGCAAGTTCCTTGTATTAAAAAAATTACTTTAAATATGGGAGTAGGTAAGGTAATTTCTGATAAAAAATATTTAGATAATGCTATAAATGATTTAACTCTTATTAGTGGTCAAAAACCAATAATAACTAAATCACATAAATCAATAGCTGCTTTTAAAATAAGAAAGGGTTATCCAATAGGTTGTAAAGTTACGTTAAGAAAACAAAAAATGTGGAATTTTTTTGAACGTTTATTATGGATAGTAATACCTAGAATTAGAGATTTTAGAGGTTTATCTAAAAAATCTTTTGATAAAAATGGAAATTATAGTATAGGAATAAAAGAACAAATTATTTTCCCTGAAATTGATTTTGATAAAATAGATCATATTCGAGGATTAGATATTACAATAACAACTAATAGAATATCAAATAAAGAAAGTTATACTTTATTTAAAGCTTTTAAATTTCCATTTAAATCATAAAAAAGGTTGTACCAATGGCGAAAGAATCTATTAAGGCACGTGAATTAAAAAGAATAAAATTAGGAAAAAAATTTTTTTTGAAAAGACAAAAATTAAAAAAAATTATTTCTGATAGAAATACTTCCGATAAATTAAAATGGGATGCTGTTTTTAAATTACAATCTTTACCAAGAGATTCTAGTTTATCAAGACAAAGAAATAGATGTAAATTAACTGGAAGACCACATGCATTTTTAAGAAAATTTGGATTAAGTCGTATTAAATTAAGAGAAGCTGCAATGAAAGGAGATATTCCAGGATTAAAAAAATCTAGTTGGTAATTTATTATTCATTTATATAGGAAAATTTTAATATGAGTATACAAAATCCAATTGCAGATATGTTAACGCGTATACGTAATGGACAATCATCACATAAATCTACAGTTGTAATGCAATATTCAAAAATTAAAAAATCTATTGCTCACATTTTAAAAAATGAAGGATATATTAATAATTTTAATCTTATTAAAGAAAAAAAAATTTTATTAGAAATTACGTTAAAATATTTTAAAGGTAAAGGAGTTATCGAAAAAATATATTGTGTTAGTCGACCTAGCTTAAGAATTTATAAAAAAAAAAAGTTTTTACCAAAAGTTATGGCTGGTTTAGGTATTGCTATTATTTCTACATCTAAAGGAATAATAACAGATTATACAGCACGTTATTATGGTATAGGTGGAGAAATTATATGTTATGTATCCTAAACAAAGGTATATAAATTATGTCTAGAATAGCTAAAAAATTTATTGTTATTCCCAATAACATTAAAATTACTATTAAGGAACAAAAAATAAATATTGAAGGTAATAATGGAATCTTAAAGAATACTGTTAATAAACAAGTTAAAATAATTTTAAAAAAAGATAAATTATTATTTGAACCAAAAAAAAAAAGTAAAGAAGGTTGGATTCAAGCTGGTACTACTAGCTCTATTATAAAATCTATGATTATTGGAGTAACAATAGGTTACACAAAAAAATTAATATTATTTGGAGTAGGATATAAATCTTCAATTAAAAATAATATACTTAATTTAATATTAGGTTTTTCTCATCCAATAAATTTTATATTACCTAAAAATATTA
Source organism: Enterobacteriaceae endosymbiont of Donacia vulgaris (assembly GCF_012568445.1). Lineage (NCBI taxonomy): Bacteria > Pseudomonadati > Pseudomonadota > Gammaproteobacteria > Enterobacterales > Enterobacteriaceae > Enterobacteriaceae endosymbiont of Donacia vulgaris. The sequence goes on along the minus strand of NZ_CP046190.1, from coordinate 269,924 downwards.
TAGGAAAATGTTTAAATCAAAATGAAATAATCTTAACAAGTGCTAATAAACAACTTTTAGGGCAAGTAGCTGCTAATATAAGATCTTATCGTCCTCCTGAACCATATAAAGGTAAAGGTATTCGTTATAGTAATGAAATAATTAAAATTAAAGAGACAAAAAAAAAATAAAATAGAATAAAAGGTTTAAAAAAGAAATTATGAATATAAAAAAAATTGCTCGTATACGTAGAGCAACTAAATTTCGAAAAAATTTACAAAAATTTAAAATAGTACGTTTATCTGTACATCGTACTTCTCGGCATATATATGCACAAATAATTTCTGCAAATAATAAAATTTTAACAACAGCTTCTACTTTAGAAAAAAAAATACAAAAAAAATTAAAATATACTGGAAATATACAAGCTGCAATTTTTATAGGGACTAAAATAGCTAATAGATCTATTAAAAAAGGTATTTCAAATATATCATTTGATCGTTCAGGTTTTAAATATCATGGACGCATTCAAGCATTAGCAAATGCTGCACGTCAAACAGGCTTAAACTTTTAACATTTTTTAAAAGAAAATTATGAATTTTTATAATAATAAACATCAAAATAATGAACTAAAAGAAAAATTAATTGCTGTTAATAGAGTATCTAAAACTGTTAAAGGAGGACGTATTTTTTCTTTTACAGCTTTAACTGTAGTGGGTAATGGTAAAGGAAGAATTGGTTTTGGATATGGTAAAGCAAAAGAAGTTCCAAATGCAATACAAAAAGCAATGGAAAAAGCTAAAAAAAATATGATAAACATTATTATTAATAATAATACAATCCCATACCCTGTTAAGGGATATCATACTGGTTCTTTTGTATTTATACAACCAGCTTATGAAGGGACAGGTATTATTGCAGGCGGAGCTATGAGAGCAGTATTAGAAGTTATAGGTATATATAATGTTTTAGCCAAAGCTTATGGTTCTACTAATCCTATTAATGTGGTTAAAGCTACTATAAAAGGATTATTAAATCTTCATTCATTAAAAATGATTGCAGCTAAAAGAAGTAAAACTATAGAAGAAATAAAAAGGAATATGAATAGTGTTAAAAAATATTAAAATTACACAAATTAAAAGTTCTATAGGTAGATTACCTAAACATAAAGCAATTTTAATTAGTTTAGGACTAAAACATATTGGACATACTGTTATTAAAAAAAATACACCTAGTATTTTAGGAATGATCAAAAAAATATCTTATATGATAAAGGTTATATACTAATATGAATTTAAATAATTTGTGTTCTAAAATTAAAAAAAATAAAAAAAGATTAGGTAGAGGAATTGGTTCTGGAAAAGGAAAAACAAGTGGTAGAGGTCATAAAGGACAAAAATCTCGATCTGGTTATAATTTAAATAAATCTTTTGAAGGTGGTCAAAGCCCTTTACATAGAAGATTACCTAAATTTGGATTTAAATCAAAAAAAAAAAAATTTTTTAAAGAAATTAGGTTAAGAGATTTAGAAAAAACAGATAGTCATCATATTAATATAAATGTTTTAAAATCTGCTAAAATAATTGGTAAAAAAATTAAATATGTTAAAATTATCAACCAGGGGAATATTATTTCATCAAAAAAAATTATTAAATTAAACTGTACAAAAAGTGTTAAAGTAATTATAAAAAAATTAGGTGGTATCATTGAGGAATAAATAATACATGATTAAATCACTTAAACAATTAAATTTTCAAAGTACTAAAAAAGGGTTTATTGAATTAAAAGAAAGATTTATATTTTTAATAACTTCTATTTTGATTTTTCGTATAGGTTCATTTATACCTATTCCAGGTATTAATATTAGTGTTTTACATTCTTTAATTATTAAACAGCATGGTACTATTATTGATATGTTTAATATGTTTTCTGGGGGAGCTCTAAGTAGAGCGTCAATTTTTGCATTAGGTGTTATGCCGTATATATCTTCATCTATTATTATGCAGCTTTTAACCGTAGTGCATCCATTTTTTATTTCTTTAAAAAAAGAAGGGGAAGAAGGTAAAAAAAAACTTAATAAATATACTAAGTATAGTACACTAATTTTGGCCTGTATTCAATCTATAGGTATAACTACTGGATTACCTAATTTTCCAGGTATGACTAATTTAGTAATGAATCCTGGTGTTAGTTTTTTTATAATTTCTAATTTAAGTTTAATCACAGGTACTACATTTTTAATGTGGTTAGGTAGACAAATTACAAAAAGAGGTATTGGTAATGGTGTTTCTATTATTATAGTAATTGGTATAATTACTACTTTACCTTTTAATATAGTTCAAATTATTGAAAAAATAAAACAAGAAGATTTAAATTTCTTTATTTTTTTTCTTTTATTATTTTTTATATTTTTAATAATTTTATTTATTGTATTTATTGAAAAAGGTCAGAGAAAAATTAATGTTCAATACGCTAGAAGATACTATGGAAAACAAATATATAATACACAACAAAATACTCATTTACCATTAAAAGTTAATATGGCTGGAGTTATTCCTGCAATATTTTCTTCTAGTATTATTTTATTTATTTCTACTGTATTTTCATGGTTAAGTACTATTATTAGTTGGAATTGGGTTAAAAATGTTGCTATATCATTACAACCTAGACAACCAATATATATTGGATTATATATTTTAGCAATCATATTTTTTTGTTTTTTTTATACTATTTTAGTTTTTAATCCTCAAGAAACTGCAGATAATTTAAAAAAATCTGGTGCATATATTTCAGGTATTAGACCTGGAGAACAAACAGCTAAATATATAAAAAAAATAATTATGAGATTAACATTTACTGGTAGTTTATATATTACTTTTATTTGTCTTATACCAGAATTTTTACGTAATATTATTAATGTTCCATTTTATTTAAGTGGTACATCATTACTTATAGTAATAGTAGTAATTATGGATTTTATTACACAAATTCAAACATTAATTATGTCTACTCAGTATGAGTCTATACTTAAAAAAGTTAATTTTAAAGGATAATATTTATTAAATATGTTTAGGAGATATAATAGAATGAAAGTTCGTACTTCAATAAAAAAATTATGTCGTAATTGTAAAATTATTCGTAGAAATAGAGTAATATATGTATTTTGTAAGACAGATCCTAAACATAAACAGCGTCAAGGATAATTATTTTATTTATTACAAAAACATATTCTAAAATTTAAGAAAGGATTTAAAATGGTTCGTATAGCTGGAGTTAATATTCCTGATAATAAACGTATAATAATAGCATTAAAATATATTTATGGAATAGGTAAATCTCATGCAATTCGTATATGTAAAATAACTAATATTTCTCAAGATATTAAAATAAATAAACTTACAGAAAAAAAAATAGATTTATTAAGAAATATTATATCAAAATTTAAAGTAGAAGGAGATTTAAGAAGAGATATTAATTTAAATATTAAAAGATTAATTGATCTTGGTTGTTATAGAGGATTACGTCATAAAAAAGGATTACCTGTTAGAGGACAACGAACCAAAACTAATGCACATACTAGAAAAAAATTCTATAAATATTTTAAAAAATAATATTTTAATTATAGCAAATGGTATATATAATGAAAAAAAAATCTTTACATTCTAAAAAAAATCCTAAAAAACAAATTATAGATGGTATTGCTCATATACATGCTTCTTTTAATAATACAATAGTTACTATTACTGATAGACAAGGTAATTCTTTAGGATGTGCAACAGCAGGAGGTTCTGGTTTTAGAGGATCAAGAAAATCCACTCCATTTGCAGCACAAATAGCTGCAGAAAAATGTGCTGAAATTGTTAAAAATTATGGTATTAAAAATTTAGAAGTTATGGTAAAAGGTCCAGGTCCTGGGAGAGAATCTACTATTAGAGCATTAAATAATGCCGGTTTTAAAATAACTAATATTACTGATATTACTCCTATTCCTCATAATGGATGTAGACCTCCTAAAAAAAGAAGAGTATAAATAATTTTTTTATTAATTTAAATATCTCAGGATTAAATAAATGGCAAAATATTTAGGACCAAAATTAAAGTTATCTCGAAGAGAGGGAACTGATTTATTTTTAAAATCTAACGTACGTTCTATTGATACAAAATGTAAGTTAGAACAAGCACCAGGACAACATGGTATAAAAAAATCTAGGTTATCAGATTATGGAATTCAGTTAAGAGAAAAACAAAAAATACGTAGATTATATGGTATATTAGAACGTCAATTTCATAATTATTATAAAAAAGCATCACGTATAAAAGGTAATACTGGTTTTAATTTATTATGTTTATTAGAAAAAAGATTAGATAATGTTGTTTATAGAATGGGTTTTGGAGTTACAAGAGCAGAAGCTAGACAATTAATTTCTCATAAATCAATTAAAATTAATAATTTAATTGTAAATATAGCCTCTTATCAAGTATCTTTAAATGATAAAATTTCTGTATGTGAAAAATCTAAAAAACAATTAAGAATTAATGCTTCAATTGATTTATATACACAAAGAGAAAAATCAAATTGGTTAGAAGTAAATAGTAAAAAAATGGAAGGTATTTTTAAAAAACTTCCTGAACGTTCTGATTTACCTGCAGATATTAATGAACATTTAATTATTGAGTTATATTCAAAATAATTTTTTATAAGAGAGTATATAAATGGATCAAAATTCTATTACAGAATTTTTAAAACCTCGATTAGTAAATATAGAACATATTACTACTCATACTATAAAGGTAACTTTAGAACCTTTAGAACGTGGTTTTGGTCATACTTTAGGAAATGCATTAAGACGTATTTTATTATCTTCAATACCTGGTTATGCAGTGACGGAAGTGGAAATAGAAGGGATATTACATGAATATAGTATTAAAGAAGGTATTAAAGAAGATATTATTGAAATATTATTGAATTTAAAAAAATTAGCTATAAAAATAGAAAATAATAAAAAAGAGGTAATTTTAACTTTAAACAAAACTGGTATTGGAATTGTAAAAGCTTCTGATATTGATCATGGTAATGATGTAGAAATTATAAATCAAGAACATATTATTTGTCATATTACAAATATAAACACATCAATTAATATGAAAATTAAAATAGAATTAGGTCGAGGATATGTAGCTGCACATACAAAAATAAATAATAATAATTTTAAAAATGATCATAAAATAGGTAGATTATTATTAGATGCATCTTACAGTCCTATAAAAAGAATTATATATAATGTAGAAGCAGCCAGGGTTGCACAAAGAACCGATTTAGATAAATTAATAATAGAAATGGAAACAAATGGTACAATTGATCCAGAGCAAGCTATTAGAAAAGCAGCTACTATTTTATCTGAACAATTAGCATCATTTGTCAATTTACAAGATATTAAACAAGAAGAAGAAATTAAAGAGGAAAAACCAGAATTTGATCCTATTTTACTACATTCAGTAGATGATTTAGAATTAACTGTACGTTCTGCAAATTGTTTAAAAACTGAATTAATTCATTTAATAGGTGATTTAGTACAACGAACTGAAGTAGAATTGTTAAAAACCCCAAATTTAGGAAAAAAATCATTAACAGAGATAAAAGATATATTAGCTTCAAGAGGGTTATCATTAGGTATGAGATTAGATAATTGGCCTCCACTTATAAATAATAATAAAAAAAAATCATAAAAAATTAATTTTAAAAATTAGGTAAAAAAATGCGCCATCGTAAAACAGGTCGTTATTTTAATAAAAATAGTACTCATCGTAACGCAATGTTACTTAATATGATGAATTCATTAATTAATAATGAAATTATTAAAACTACTTTAATGAAAGCTAAAGAACTTAGAAAAATAATAGAACCAATAATTACTATTGCTAAAAAAAATACTATTTCTAACAAAAGATTAATAAGATCTAAATTAAATAATAAATATAATATTATAAAACTTTTTAATGTTATTGCCCCTCAATTTCAAAATAGATTAGGTGGATATACACGTATAATAAAATGTGGTTTCCGTAATGGAGATAAGGCACCTATGGCATATATAGAATTAATAGGACGAAAAATAGTTTTAAAAAAGAAGAAAGTTAAATAATTATATTATTTTTTTTAAAAAAATTTTTATATTGGTTAAAATTTAAAAAATTTTGAATATTCATTTGTTTTTTACCACTAGGTTGAATAATTTGAATATTTAAAATTCCATTTATAGTATTTATTTGTATACCATATTTATTAATTGATAAAATAGTTCCTGGTATTTTCGTTACATAGTCATTATTAAAATTATTAATGACTTCTGCTTGCCAAACTTTAAATCTTTTATTTTTGATAATAAAGAAAGTCCCCGGGCGAGGATTAAAAGCACGAACCATACATTCTAATTTTTTAGCTGGTAAATTCCAATTTAATTTACATTCTGTTTTAGATATTTTTTTTGCATATGTAGGTTTTATCATTTTAATATTTTGAGATTGAAATTTTATTTGTTCTCCTTTTGAAATTTTTTTTATTATAAATAATAAACCTTCTAATCCTAATGTAGCTAATTTTTTATATAATGATCCGTATGTATCATATAATAAAATATTATATTCTATTTGATAAATAATATCACCTTGATCTAAAAAATTATTCATTTTAATAATACTAATACCTGTTTTTAAATCATTTGCTAATAAAGCTCTTTGTATAGGAGCTGATCCTCTCCATCTAGGTAATAATGAAGCATGTATATTCATACAAAATAATTTAGGTATATTTAATATTTCGTTAGGTATCAATAAACCATAATCAACAACTACAATAATATCGCATTGATAGTTAATAATATCTTTAATTAATTTTAAAGAATTTAGAGATTCTGGTTGTAATACATTTATTTTATATTTTATTGCTATTTTTTTTACAGAGTTAAAAGTTAATTTATAACCTCTATTAGCATAAGTATCTGGTTTAGTGATAACACAAGATACTGTACTATAAACATTATTTATTAAACCTTTTAAATGATAAGAGGCAAATTTTGAAGTACCCATAAAAACAATTTTTATTTTTTTTTTCATTTTAGATAATTCTGTTTTTTAAAAAATATTATTTTATGATTGAGTTTATTTATTTTATCACAAATTCTTCGATATTTTAAATTTGATAAATAATCAATAAATAAAATCCCGTTTAAATGATCAATTTCATGTTGTATACAAAAAGATAATAAATTTTTTGCTTCTAATTCAATAAATTCATTCATTAAATTTTGAGCTTTAATTTTTATTTTTTTAGATCTTAAAACGATATATTTTTGTTTAATAGGGATAGAAAGACAACCTTCAGTACTATTAATTTTTAATTTATCAAATTTTATTATTTTAGGATTAATAAGAATAAGAGGATTATTTTTTTTTTCAGTTATATCAATAACAATAATTCTTTTATTTACTCCTATTTGCGTTGCTGCTAAACCAATACCATTATAAGAATACATCATTTCAAGCATATTATTTCCTAATAATTTAATATCATTATTAATATTTTTAATAGATTTAGCAATATTTCTTAATTTTTTATTAGGAAAATATAATAATTTTATTATAGACATAATGGATATCTTCTTTTTAAAACAATTTTTGTAATAAAATAGAATTTTTTTTAATCTTTAAATTATTCATATATATTAATATATAATTCATTTATAATTATATCAAACTATTTATAAAAAAATTATGGATATACAAATTTTTATTAATGCACTAAAAATGGGTAAAATTATAGCTTATCCTACTGAATCTGTATTTGGCTTAGGATGTGATCCAGATAATAAAAAAGCAGTCAATAAATTATTAACAATAAAAAAACGTAGTATAAAAAAAGGATTAATTATAATTGCTTCTCAATATAGTCAATTATTGAAATATATAAATGAAAAAAAAATTCTTAAAAAACAAAAAAAAAAAATTTTATCTACTTGGCCTGGCATGATAACATGGACTATGCCTGTTTCAAAAAATACTCCTTATTGGTTAACTGGAAATTTTAATTCTATAGCTGTTCGTGTAACTAACCATTACTTAATAAGTAAATTATGTAATTATTTTGGAAAACCTATTGTTTCTACTAGTGCGAATATTTCAGGCATGAAACCGTGTTTAACTTATCAAGAAGTACTATATCATTTTCATCATATAAAAAAACATATTTTAATTTTAAATGGGGAAACAGGAGGATATTTAAAACCATCAGAAATTAGAGATAGTTTTACTAATTTAGTTATTCGTAAAGGATAAATATGAAAATATTTGCAGTATTTGGTAATCCTATAAAACATAGTAAATCTCCAATTATACATAAATTATTTGCAAAACAAACAGGAATATTACAAAATTACACAAAAATTTATGTTGAAAAAAATAATTTTAATAAAAAATTTTTTAATTTTATTAAAAATGGAGGTGTAGGAGCAAACATTACAATTCCTTTTAAACATGAAGCATATGAATTATGTAATATTTTAACAAAAAGGGCACAACAAGCTGGTGTAGTAAATACAATAAAAATTATTAATTCTAAAAAAATTTTAGGTGATAATACAGATGGCATTGGTCTATTAAAAGATTTAAAAAATTTAAAATTTATCAATTCTTCAAGTAATATTTTATTAATAGGTGCTGGAGGAGCAGCTCAAGGAATTATAATGCCATTAATTAAATTTGGTTGTAATATTACAATCATTAATCGTACTTATAAACGTGGTAAAAATCTTATTAAATATTTTAATAATATAAAAAATCTTAATTGTCTTAGAAAAGAGGATTTATTTCAAAAATATGATCAAATTAAGTATCATTTAATTATTAATGCTACATCTAGTAGTTTGATGGGAGATAATACATTTAATCTTCCTGTATCAATTATACAACCTGATGTTTTTTGTTATGACCTTTATTATAATTTTACCATTACTCCATTTTTAAAATGGTGTACTATTCATGGAGCTAAAAAAATATCAGATGGTATTGGTATGTTAATTGAACAAGCAGCATATTCTTTTTATTTATGGCATGGTATCATGCCTCATACAAAAAAAATAATTAAAAAATATAAAAAATATAATTAATATTTAATATCATTTTTTTTAAAGGATTTTAGATGACTTATACATTACCGGATTTATTATATAAATATTCTGATTTAGAACCTTTTTTTGATACAAAAACAATGAAAATACATCATCAAAAACATCATCAAAATTATATTAATAATACAAATTTGTTACTTCAAAAAAATAATATCAAAGATATTAAAATTAATAAATTAATATCTAATTTAAATAATTTATCTCTTTCTAAATCACAAAAGATTATTTTACGTAATAACGCAGGTGGACATGCTAATCATAGTTTTTTTTGGAAAATTTTGAAAAAAAATACTCAACCTAATAATATTATTTTAAATATTTTTGAAAAAGAATTCGATAATTTAGAAAATTTTAAAATAATGTTTGAAAATATAGCTTTAAATTTTTTTGGATCTGGATGGATTTGGGTTGTTAAACAACAAAATACATTAAAAATAATTACTACTATAAATCAAGACAATCCATTAATGAATAATAAAGAACTTAGTTATCCTATAATAGGATTAGATTTATGGGAACATTCATATTATTTAAAATATCAAAATCAAAAAAATTTATATATTCAAGCTTTTTGGAATGTTATCAATTGGGATAAAGTAACACAATTATTGTTAAATAAATAATTATTTATGATGTATTTTATTTTATAATGAAATACATCATCTTTAAAAATATTTTGTTTTTTTTTAAAAAATTTATATAATAAAATATTAAATATTACAAAATTAAAAAATACTTAATAATTTTAATTTTTAAAAAAAAAATATTATTATGTCTTATGCATTAGAAATTATAAATTTATCTAAAATTTATCCTAATAATTTTCAAGTTTTAAAAAATTTTAATTTAAAAATTATAAAAGGAGATTTTTATGCTTTATTAGGACCTAATGGTGCTGGTAAAACAACTATTATTGGTATAATTACTTCTTTAATTAATAAATCTTCAGGAAAAATTAAAATTTTTGGATTAAATGTTCAAAAAAATATATTTAAAACTAAAAAAAAAATAGGATTAGTGCCCCAGGAATTTAATTTTAATCCATTTGAAACTGTACTACAAATATTAATTAATCAAGCTGGATATTATGGTATAAAAAAAAAAGAAGTTATTACAAAAATTATAAAATACTTAAAAATCTTAAAATTATGGAAAGTAAGACATCAAAAAGCAAAAAATTTATCAGTAGGTATGAAACGTTGTTTAATGATAATTAGAGCACTAATTCATAGTCCTAAATTATTAATTTTAGATGAACCTACTTCTGGTGTTGATCTTAAATTACGTTATTACATATGGTCTTTTTTCCAAAAAATAAATATTAAAAAAAAAATTACAATTATTTTAACAACTCATTATCTAGAAGAAGCTGAATTTTTATGTCAACATATTGGAATTATAAATAATGGAATATTAATTGCAAATTATCCTATAAATAAACTACTCAGTAAATTAAAATTTGAAATTTTTATTTTAGATTATATAAACATGAAAGATATTATTCCAATAATAAATGGTTATAAATATAAAATTCTTAATAATTATCAATTAGAAATTAAAGTAATGAAAAATCAAAATTTAAATAATATTTTCGAACAATTAATAAAACAAAATATTAAAATTATTAGCATAAAAAATAAATACAATAGATTAGAAAAATTATTTATGGATTTTACTAAAAATTAAATTATTTTATAACAAGGATTATTCAAATGAAATTATATCCATATTTAATTATGTTTTTTACAATCTATAAAAAAGAAATAAATCGATTTATGCGTATTTGGATACAAACGATTCTTCCTCCTATTATGAATATATCTTTATATTTTATGATATTTGGAAAATTACTTAATTTACATATTGATAAAATATTAGGATTTAGTTACATACAATTTATTATACCTGGATTAATTATGATGAGCATTATTAATAATTCATATTCTAATGTAGCTTCATCTTTTTTTGGAGCAAAATTTCAACATTATATAGAAGAATTATTAATAGCTCCCATACCAACTAATTTAATTATATTAGGTTTTATTAGTGGAGGTATAATGAGAAGTTTTATTATTTGTATCATTTTAACTATAATTTCTATGTTTTTTATTTCTTTACATATATATTCTTGGTTATTTTTTATAATTATTGTAATATTAACATCTATTTTATTTTCTCTAGCTGGATTATTAAATGCTATTTTTGCTAAGAATTTTGATGATATTAATTTTATACCTACATTTATATTAACACCTTTAACATATTTAGGTGGTGTATTTTATTCAATATCAGTTTTACCTATATTCTGGCAAAAAATATTAAAAATAAACCCTATTTATTATATTATTTCTGGATTTCGTTATAGTTATTTAGGTATAAAAACAGTCTCATTATTTTTAACTATAAATATTTTATTTTATTTTATTCTAATTTTATATTTATTTACTTTCATTTTAATTAAAAAAGGTATAGGGATACGTAAATAAAAAACTAAAATACTTTAAACATAAATTAATATTGTGTATAAAAATAATTAATAGTATATTTATAAAATATATTTTATTCAGCTATTTGTTTTGCTCGTATTTCTGCTAAAGTTTTACAATCAATACATAAATTTGCTGTTGGATGTGCTTCTAATCTTTTTAGGCCAATTTTAATTTCACAACAGTCACAATAACCAAAATTTTTTGTATTAATTTTATTTAATGTTATTTCTATTTTTTTTATTAATTTTCTTTCTCTATCTCGATTACGTAATTCTAAATTAAATTCTTCTTCTTGCGAAGCTCTATCAATTAGATCAGGAAAATTAGATGCTTCATCTTTTATATAAGATGATGTATTAATGATTTTACTATTTATTTTATTTCTCCATGATTCTAAAATTTTTTTAAAATGTAATAATTGTTTTTTATTCATATATTTTTCATTAATTTTTATTTTATACGGAGATACTCCTGCTATAGATAAAATATTTAAAGATGATAAAAAATCATTATTTTTTTTCATTATTTTTCCTAATTATTTGTTATTAATAAATATTTATTATACTATAAAATAATAAAAATTATTTTCCTTAATAAATAATTAATACTAACATACTAATAATAATTATATTTTATTTATATAAATTTTTTATTTTAATAAAACATAATATATTATCTTGTAATATAATTATTATTAATATATAATAAAATTAAAATTTTATTTAAGTATTTTTGTAAATTAATATATTCACAATAGTTTATTCAAGAATTAGGTATTTATAAATTTTTTATAAAAAAATAATTAGATAATAATATTCATATAGGAATGTTAAATTCATGCAACATAAAACTAATGTTCTAATAAATTTAAATGATAAAAATTTTCAATCTGCAATAAAAAAAAGTAATTTAGTTTTAGTTGATTTTTGGGCTGAATGGTGCAATCCATGTAAAATATTTTCTCAAGTATTAGAAGAAGTATGTTATAAATATAAAAATGTAATTTTTACTAAATTGAATATTGAAAAATATAAAGTAATTGCAGAAAAATATAATATCCGTAGTATACCAACAATTTTATTATTTAAAAATGGTAATATCATTGACAAAATAGTTGGTTCTATAAATAAAATACAATTAGAAAATTTTTTAAATAAAAATTTAAAATAATTTATTTTTATATTTTAATGTTACATATTTTTTTTAAAAAAATATGATTATTATTATATTTTTTAAAATTTTATACAAATATTCAAGAATTATTCAAAGTTTAAGACCTCACCATTATGAATCTTACCGAATTAAAAAATAAACCAATATCAGAACTTATAGATTTAGGTGAAAATATTTATCTCGAAAATTTGGCTAGAATGCGTAAGCAAGATATTATTTTTACTATATTAAAACAACATTCCAAAAGTGGAGAAGATATTTTTGGTGATGGAGTATTAGAAATATTACAAGATGGATTTGGATTTTTACGTTCTTCTGATAGTTCTTATTTAGCAGGACCTGACGATATATATGTATCACCAAGTCAAATTAAACGTTTTAATTTACGTACAGGAGATACTATTTCAGGAAAAATACGTCCTCCAAAAGAAGGAGAAAGATATTTTGCATTATTAAAAGTTAATCAAGTAAATTTTGATAAACCAGAAAATGCAAGAAATAAAATTCTTTTTGAAAATTTAACACCATTACATGCAAATTCTAGATTAAGTATGGAAAGAGGAAATGGTTCTACAGAAGATTTAACAGCTCGTGTTCTAGATTTAGCGTCACCAATAGGTAGGGGACAAAGAGGATTAATAGTTGCTCCACCAAAAGCAGGAAAAACTATGTTATTACAAAATATAGCACAAAGTATAGCATATAATCATCCTGATTGTGTATTAATAGTATTACTTATTGATGAACGTCCAGAAGAAGTTACTGAAATGCAAAGATTAGTAAAAGGAGAAGTAATAGCATCTACTTTTGATGAACCTCCGTCTAGACATGTACAAGTATCTGAAATGGTTATTGAAAAAACTAAAAGATTAGTAGAACATAAAAAAGATGTTATAATTTTATTAGATTCTATGACACGTTTAGCTAGAGCCTATAATACTGTTGCTCCTGCATCTGGAAAAGTTTTAACTGGAGGTGTTGATGCAAATGCCTTACATCGCCCTAAACGTTTTTTTGGAGCAGCTAGAAATGTTGAAGAAGGAGGAAGTTTAACTATTATAGCAACAGCATTAATTGATACAGGATCGAAAATGGATGATGTTATTTATGAAGAATTTAAAGGTACTGGAAATATGGAATTACACTTATCCCGTAAAATAGCTGAAAAAAGAGTTTTTCCTGCTATAGATTATAATAGATCTGGGACACGAAAAGAAGAACTTTTAAGTTCACAAGAAGAACTTCAAAGAATGTGGATTTTAAGAAAAATAATACAACCTATGAATGAAATAGATGCAATGGAATTTTTAATAAATAAATTATCAATGACAAAGACTAATAATGATTTTTTTGATATGATGAAAAGATCTTAACATTATTATATTTATATTTTTTATCAAAAATTATATTGAAGTAGATCACTTAATATGTGTTATTTTTTATAAATATAAGAAATATTAAGAATTTTTTTATAAAAAAACTAGACATTAAAGAAATGAATTTGTAATATATTAATTACACCCGTAGCTCAGTAGGATAGAGTACTGTTTTCCGAAAACAGAGGTCTCAGGTTCAATTCCTGTCGGGTGTAGATAAAAAATTATAAAATTATTAAATTATTATAATTTTAAAATAATTAATTTTAATGGTGGTTATAGCTCAGTTGGTAGAGCACTGGATTGTGGTTCTAGTTGTCATGGGTTCAATTCCCATTAACCACCCATAAATTTTATTCGGCGAGTAGCGCAGTTTGGTAGCGCAACTGGTTTGGGACCAGTGGGTCGGAGGTTCAAATCCTCTCTCGCCGATAAAATTTTTAAATTTATATAAAATTAGATACTAATATTATTTTTGATAATGTATTTTTTTAAATCATTAATAGTAATTACAATCATTTTATTTTTTTTTGCAAAAGATATCGTATCAAATATTTTTGCCATAGATCCATCTTTATTAGTTAATTCACATAATACTCCAGTAGGTTTCATTTTTGCAATTTTTAATAAATCTATTGTAGCTTCAGTATGTCCTGATCTTTTAAAAACACCCCCATTAACTGCTCTTAATGGGAAAACATGTCCTGGTTTATTTAAATCTTCAGGAACAACATTATTTGAAATAGCTGTTTTAATTGTTGTAAATCTATCTTGTGCTGATACTCCAGTAGATATTCCCTTAGCTGCTTCAATTGTAATTGTAAATCCAGTTTTATAAATACTAGTGTTTTTTTTTACCATCATAGGTAATTTTAATTTTTTACGTAAATTTTCTGTAATACATAAACATATAATACCACTACCATATCTAATTAAAAAAGCTATATCAGGTATAGAAATTTTTTCTGCTGAAAATACTATATCACTTTCATTTTCTCTATTTTTATCATCTAGAATTAAAATTCCATATCCCTTTTGTAAAGAAAAAATAGCATTTTCCATACGTACTTTATAATTACCAAATTCTATATCAAGTATATTCATAAAATAATATTTATATTATAATTTAATAATATTATATATTAATATTTAAAAAAATTTTTTGTAAAATTTTTAAAATACTTAAATTATTTATTTGTTTTATAAATCAATAATATCAAAATATTAATATATAATATTATTAAAACTTATCATTAAAATAAAATAAATATATTATTAATTTTATGGAGTAATAAATTTGAAAACTTATTTAGTTGGTGGAGCTATACGTGATTATCTTTTAAATATAACAGTAACAGATAAAGACTGGGTTGTTGTAGGATCAAATATTAATTTGATGTTAAAATTAGGTTTTAAATTAGTTGGTAAAGATTTTCCTGTTTTTTTACACCCTCAAACACATGAAGAATATGCATTAGCTAGAACAGAATATAAGTTTGGACATGGATATAAAGGATTTAAATATTGTGCTTCTCCTCAAATCTCTCTTAAAGAAGATTTATTACGTAGAGATCTTACTATTAATGCTATTGCACAAGACGAATTAGGAAATTTTTATGATCCATATAATGGATTAAAAGATATTAAAAACCGTTTATTAAAACATGTATCATCTTCATTTAAAGATGATCCTTTACGAGTTTTACGTGTAGCTAGATTTGCGGCTAAATTAAAGTATTTAAATTTTCGTATTCATGATAATACATTAAAATTAATGAAAGTTATGAGTCATTCTGGAGAATTATTATATTTAAAACCAGAAAGAATTTGGAAAGAAACATATATTGCTCTTCAATCAGCACATCCTCATGTATTTTTTCAAATTTTAAAAAAATGTAATGCTTTATCTGTTATTTTCCCAGAAATAAATAAATTATATGGTATACCAGCTCCTTTAAAATGGCATCCAGAAAAAGATACAGGAATACATACTATGCTTACATTAAAAATAATATCTAAACTTACAAAAAATGTATCAACAAGATTTGCAGCATTATGTCATGATATTGGTAAAGGATTAACACCACGTAAATTATGGCCAAGACATCCTGGACATGGAGAATTAGGTATACCTTTAATTAAAAATTTATGTAAAAAATTAAAAATTCCTAATAATATAAAAAAATTATCTATTTTAGCTGCAAAAATACATGATATTATTCATGATATATATAATCAAAAACCACAAGATATATTAAATATATATAATATTATTGATGCTTGGAGAAAACCAGAAAGAGTAAGCCAAATAGCATTAATTAGTGAAGCTGATGCAAGAGGTAGATTAACATTAGAAACTATAGAATATAAACAAGGAAAATATTTTATTGAAATGTATAAATATATTTCTAAATTAAATATTAAAAATATTATAGAAATTAATAATTTAGAAGGAAATAATATATCTCAAAAAATTCAATATGAAAGATTGAAATTAATAAAACATTTCTTAAAATTAAAAAATTAAAACTTTATTTATATAATAAATTATTAATTAAAAATTAATAACAATATTATTATTAATAAACGGTATAAAGTAAACCATTTTAAAGAAATATTATTAATAATAGAAATAAATTTTTTAATAATAGTTAGACTTATAATAAATGAAACTAAAAAACCTATAAAAAATATTTTTATATTATTAGAAGTTATTATTGAATAATTTTTATATATTTCTAATATATTTGCTCCAAAAATAACAGGTATAGATATTATAAAACATAATTCAGTTGCAATAACACGTTTAATACCTATTAATAAACTAATTGATAATGTTGCACCTAATCTTGAAATTCCAGGTAATAATGCTAAACTTTGAAAACATCCGATAATGAAAATATTAATATATGATATATTATTAATATTATTAATAACATATTTTTTAGGTTGAAGTATTTCGGAAAAATATAATAATATTCCTCCAAAAAATAGTCCGTAAATAATAAATTGAATATTATTTATTGTGTTAATTATATGATAAAAAATTAGTCCAACAAATATTACTGGTAATGTTGATATTATTATATGTAATATATTTATTTTTTTTTGATAAAAAAACTTATAATTAATTGTATTAAATATAATTTTTATAATTTTTTTCCTAAAAAATATTATTATTGCTAATGTAGATCCTAATTGAATAATTACTTTAAAAAATTGCAAATTATTATTTTTTATAATATTTAGTATTTTAGAAAAAATAATAATATGAGCACTTGAAGATATAGGTAAAAATTCAGTTAAACCTTGGATTACGCTTAATAATATATAAGAAAAATGATTTAATAACATTATTTAATATCTCAATA
The DNA here is from genome assembly GCF_012568445.1 of Enterobacteriaceae endosymbiont of Donacia vulgaris. Taxonomy (NCBI): domain Bacteria; kingdom Pseudomonadati; phylum Pseudomonadota; class Gammaproteobacteria; order Enterobacterales; family Enterobacteriaceae; species Enterobacteriaceae endosymbiont of Donacia vulgaris. Next base: position 252,354 of record NZ_CP046190.1, on the reverse strand, counting down.
ATTTAAAATTATTTTAAAAAAAATTTTATAAAAATTTAAAAAAATTAAATTTTATCTTCTAAGGATAATTTAGAATTTATATAAATATTTTTTAATATATATTTTTTATTTTTTGAAGAAAAGTGTTTTGATCCAATATAAGCAATCATAGCTGCATTATCAGTACATAATTTTTTATTACTATAAAATAATTGAATATTGTTTTTTTTTAATTTTTTGTATAAAAATCTCCTTAATTTTATATTAGCACTCACTCCTCCTGCAATTACTAATTGATTAATATTATATTTTTTTAAAGCTCTTAAACTTTTAATATATAATGTTTCTATAACTGCATCTTCTAATGCACATGCAATATCTGCTTTAATGTTAAAATTTTTTAAATCTTGTTTTTTTATAAAATTTATTACAAAAGTTTTTAATCCAGAAAAACTAAAATTTAAATTATTTTTTTTTAATATCATAGGTCTAGGAAATATAAATTTTTTTGGAGTACCATATTTAGATAATTTAAATAAATTTTTACCACCAGGATAATTTAATCCTAATAATTTAGATATTTTATCTAAAATTTCACCTACGGCATCATCTATATTGGTTCCTAATATTTTATATTTTCTAAATTTAGAAGTATAAACTAACTGAGTATGTCCACCAGAAATTAATAAACCTATAAAAGGATAAGAAGGTTGTTTTTTTTGTAACATTACTGATAATAAATGTCCTTCCATATGATTTACTGGAATAATAGGAATATTTAGAGAAAAAGCTAATGTATGTGCAATCATTGCACCTATTATTAAAGAATTTATCTGTCCTGGTCCTGAAGTATAAGCTATTGCAGTAATATCATTTAATTTTTTTTTTATTTTAAATAAAGACTTTTTAATTAAAGGAATAATTTTTTTTAAATGATTACGAGCTGCTAATTCAGGTACTACTCCTCCATATTTAGAATGTATTTTTTGAGTATAAATATTATTACATAATACTCCTAAATTATTATCATAAATTGCTACTGAAGTATCATCACATGATGTTTCTATTCCCATAAACAACATATTTAACCTTAAACAATTAATTATTTTTTATATAAATTGATATAAAAAAATTTATTTATATATTTTTCATTATATATTATAATATAAAAATTAGTATTAAAAAATAAATAAATGACAATAGGAAAAAATATATTATGCCTATTATAAAAGTACGTGATAATGAACCGTTTGATTTAGCTTTAAGACGTTTTAAACGTGCATGTGAAAAAGCAGGAATTTTAGCAGAAGTAAGACGTAGAGAATTTTATGAAAAACCAACAACAGAGAGGAAAAGAGCTAAAGCTTCTGCAATTAAGAGACATGCTAAAAAAATATCTAGAGAAAATGCTAAAAGAATACGTTTATATTAAAAAAATTATTATTTATTATAAAAAATAATAAATTATGAAAAATTATTTTTATGATTAAATATGTTTCTCGTGTATTTATTAACAATTTATTAGATCAAACAGATATTGTATGTTTAATTAAAAATAAAATTCAGTTAAAAAAAAAAGGAAAAAATTTTTTTGGAATTTGTCCTTTTCATTTAGAAAAAAATCCTTCTTTTGTAGTTAATTCTGAAAAACAATTATATCATTGTTTTGGATGTGGTGTGCATGGTAATATTATTGATTTTATTATGTATTATGAAAATTTATCTTTTCTTGAAAGTATAGAATCATTATCGAACATATTTAGTATACCTATTCCAGATAATAAATCAAATAATTTTAAAAAAATATATAAAAAAAATAATATTTATTATAAAATAATTTTAAATTTAAGTTTTTTTTATAAAAATTCTTTATTTAGTATTTCAGGTGAAAAAACTTATAAATATTTATTAAAGAGAGGATTTAATTTATATATTATAAAATATTTTTCTATTGGTTTTTCTCCTTTATTTTGGGTAAATAATATTTTAAATAATATTAAAACTATAAAAATTTTACATGAAAAATTAGGTATTTTAAAAGTAGATAAAAAAAATAATAATTTTTATGATGTTTTTTATAATAGAGTTATATTTCCAATTAAAAATATAAAAGGTTTAATAGTTGGTTTTGGTGGTAGAGTATTAAAAAATAAAAATCCTAAATATTTAAATTCTTCAGAAAATAATATTTTTCATAAAGGAAATGAATTATATGGATTATATGAAACAAAAAAAGAAAATAATATTATAAAAAAAATATTAATAGTAGAAGGATATATTGATGTAATTAGTTTATTTCAGTTTAATATAAAATATGCAGTAGCTATATTAGGTACTACTATTACTAATAATCAGATAAAAAAATTGTTTAACATAACAAATAAAATTATTTATTGTTATGATGGGGATAAAGCAGGTATAAAGGCCCAATGGAAGTCTTTAAAAATGAGTTTACCTTATTTAGTTAATGGAAAAGAAATAAAATTTATGATTTTACCTGATAAAGAAGATCCAGATAGTTTAATAAGAAAAGAAGGAAAAATTTTTTTCGAAAAAAGAATTAATAATTCTTTATCATTTTCAAAATTCTTTTTTAAACAATTATTTTTAAAAAATTTATTTTCTTCTTGTGAAGAAAAAACTCATTTTATTTATACGGCTTTATCTTATATTAAATTAATTCCTGATTATTTTTTTAAAATAAATTTAATTCAACAATTAGGAGAAAAAATAGGTATTATTAATTTTATTAATATATATAATCCAATAAAATATAAAAATAAAACTATTATAAAAAATAATTTCAAAAAAACTACTATTCGTATATTATTAAGTTTATTAATACAATATCCAAAATTAATAAAATTTGTTCCAAAATTAAAATTTTTTAAAAGTTCTAATATATATGGTTTATTTTTTTTTATAAAATTTGTAAGTTTTTATAAAAATAAAAATATGACGACAGTAAAAATATTAGAACAATATAGAGGAACAAAAATAAAAAAGATTCTTGAAATTTTAGTAACATGGAATCATATGATTCCTGATCATAAAATAGAAAAATTTTTTATAAATTTAATAAAAAAATTAAAAATAAATATTTTAGAAAATAGAATAGAATATTTAATATCTTTAGATAGAAAAGAAGGATTAAATTATAAAAAAAAACAAGAATTATGGTCTTTAAATAAAATATTACATAAAAAAAAATAATTTGAAAAATTTGATAAAATATATTTAAAATATTATTACTAATATATATGTAAAATTTTATTTATTTAATAAATAATTTGTTTTAAATGTTATTTAGTTAAAATTTATTTAAATATTAATAAATAAAAGTATGGAACTGTTTATGGATCATAACTCAAAATCACAAATTAAACTTCTTATAAAACGTGGAAAAGAAAAGGGTTATTTAACTTATTCAGAAATTAATGATCATTTACCTGATAATATTATAAATTCAGATCAAATAAAAAATATTATTCAAATAATAAATGATATGGGTATTCAAGTAATGGAAGAAGCTCCTGATAATGATGATTTAATATTAAATAATAACACAAATAATTTAACAGAAGCAGAAGATGAAGTACAAGTATTATCTAATGTAGAATCAGAAATGGGCAGAACTACAGATCCAGTACGTATATATATGAGAGAAATGGGAACTGTTGAACTTCTAACAAGAGAAGGAGAAATTAATATAGCTAAACGTATAGAAGAAGGTATTAATCAAGTACAATCTTCAATAGCAGAATATCCTAATTCTATTAAATATTTATTAAAAAAATATGATGAAGTTCAATCTGGACATATTCGTTTATCAGAATTAATACATGGGGTTATTAATTCGAATATAAAAGAAGAAATTATATTTTCTAATCAGCAAGAATTATCTAATCATATTCAGACAGAACATAATGAAAATATTATAGATGATAATTTAGCAAAAGAAAAATTTTTAGAATTAAAAAAACAGTATTATATAACATCAATTTTTATTAAAAAAAAAGGTAGAAATCATCATCAATCTTTAATTAATTTCAAAAATCTTACAGATATTTTTAAACAATTTCGGTTAGTATCTAAAGAATTTAATTATTTAGTATCTAAAATGCGTTTTATTATGTCTTGTATACGTATAGAAGAATATAATATATTCAAAATATGTACTAAAAAATACAATATATCAAAAAAAAAATTTACATATATATTTTATAATAATGAAACAAATAAAAATTTGTTTTTAAAAAAATTAAAACATTTTAAATTAAAAAATAAATATCATTTATATAATGATGAAATTTTTTTAAATAAAATAAATAAAAGTATTCTAAAATTAATTGATATTGAAAAAAAAACAGGATTAACAATAAAAAAGATTAGAAATATTAATAAAAATATTTCTATTGGTGAAATTAAAACTCAAAAAGCAAAAAAAGAAATGATTGAAGCTAATTTAAGATTAGTTATTTCTATTGCAAAAAAATATACAAATAGAGGATTACAGTTTCTTGATTTGATACAAGAAGGAAATATCGGTTTAATGAAAGCAGTTGATAAATTTGAATATAGGAGAGGTTATAAATTTTCTACATATGCCACATGGTGGATTAGACAAGCAATTACAAGATCTATTGCAGATCAAGCTAGAACTATAAGAATACCTGTACATATGATTGAAACTATAAATAAACTTAATAGAGTTTCTAGAAAAATTTTACAAGAATTAGGTAGAGAACCTACACCAGAAGAATTATCTGAATATATGCTTCTTCCTGAAGATAAAATTAGAAAAGTTTTAAAAATAGCTAAAGAACCTATTTCAATGGAAACACCTATAGGTGATGATGAAGAATCACATCTAAGTGATTTTATAGAAGATAATACTTTAGAATTACCATTAGATTCAGCTACTTCAGAAAGTTTAAAAACAGCAACATATAATATTTTATCTAGTTTAACTCCAAGAGAAGCTAAAGTATTAAGAATGAGATTTGGTATTGACATGAATTCTGATCATACTTTAGAAGAAGTAGGTAAACAATTTGATGTAACTAGGGAACGAATTAGACAAATAGAAGCCAAAGCGTTAAGAAAACTAAGACATCCTAGCCGATCAGAAATATTAAAAAGTTTTTTAGATAATTAAATATTCATAAGTTTTGATATAGTTAAGTAATTAAAAATTTTTAATTACTTAACTATATCAAATACCTATATTTATAAATATATTTTTTCTTCTTTTCTTAAAGTTAAAATTTTACTTCCAAAATTAGTAATAAGTACTGTATGCTCGTACTGAGCAGAATTTGTTTTATCTTTAGTTTTTACTGTCCAATTATCTTTTGTTAAATATACACTATGATGTCCTATATTTATCATAGGTTCAATAGTAAATATCATGCCAGGTTTTAGTAATATTCCATAATCATATGATTTATAATGTAAAATTTGAGGATCTTCATGAAAATTTTTACCTATACCATGTCCACAGTAATTTCTTACAACAGAAAAATTTTTTGATTCTACATAATTTTGAATTACTTGCCCAATTTTATATAATCTAACACCTGGTTTTAAAATATTAATTGCTTTATATAAACTTTTTTGAGTCGTTAAACATAATAATTTAGATTTTTCAGAAATTTTATTGCCTACAAAAAACATTTTTGATGTGTCACCATAATAATTATTATATAAAATTGTTACATCAATATTAACAATATCCCCATTTTGCAATATATCATTTTTATTTGAAATTCCATGACATACAATATCATTTTTAGAAATACATACAGATTTTGGAAAACCATTATATCCTAAAGTAGCAGGTTTAGCTTTTTGAATTTTTGTAATATAATTATGACATATATTATTTATTTCTTCAGTACTAACTCCAGGTACTACATATTTTTCAATCATTTCTAATACATTTACAGCTAATTGACAAGATTTATAAATTTTTTTTATTTCTTCAGAATTTTTAATTATAATTTTCATTATTTTCTTTTTATAAATTTATTAATTATATAATAATAAATGTTATATTATAAATAATTAAATAAAATTTAAATAATATTTAAGATAACTAATCAAATAATTTTTTGTATATATATTTATTATATAATATTATTTCTATAATATATAAAATAAGGATAAATAAATTATGTCTATTTCTATTAATAAAATGTTTGAAGTAGGTGCGCATTTTGGTCATCAAACTCGTTATTGGAATCCAAAAATGAAAAAATTCATTTTTAAATATCAAAATAACATACATATTATTAATTTAGATAAAACTATTATTATGTTTAATAATGCTTTACAAGAATTAAAAAAAATAAGTTCCCGTAAAGGTAAAATTTTATTTATTGGAACTAAAAAAGCAGCATCTGAACTTATAAAAAAAACAGCAATGAATTGTAATCAATTTTTTGTAAATCATCGTTGGTTAGGAGGTATGTTAACTAATTGGAAAACTGTAAAACAGTCTATTAAAAAATTAAAAGAATTAGAATTACAAAAAAAAAATGGGATTTTTAAACAATTAATAAAAAAAGAAATTTTAACCAGAAATAGAGAATTATTAAATTTAGAAAGAAGTTTAGGTGGTATAAAAAATATGGGAGGATTACCTGATGCAATATTTGTTATTGATGTAAATCATGAAAAAATTGCTATAAAAGAAGCTAAAAAATTAAATATTCCTATTTTTGCTATAGTAGATACTAATTCTAATCCTGAAGGAATCAACTTTGTTATTCCCGCTAATGATGATGCTATACGTGCAATAAAATTATATTTATACTATGTAACTGAAGCTATTTTTAATAAAAATATAAATATCAATAATAAAAACAATTTAAAAAATTAATTAGGAGATAATATTGAAAATTGATATTAATAAAATTAAAAAACTAAGAAATATAACAAACATTAGTATTATCGAATGTAAAAAAGCATTAATAAAAACAAAAGGTGATATTAACCAAGCTATAGATTATATTAGAAAATATGAAAAAATAGAATCTATTAAAAAATCTAAAAATCAAACAAAAGAGGGGATTATTATAGATAATGTTATTAAAGATTTTGGAATATTACTCGAAATAAATTGTCAAACTGATTTTGTAGCTAAATCAATACAAATTATAAATTTTGGAAACAAAATTTTAAAATATATATTTAAAAATAATCAAACAGATATATCTATAATAAGAAAACTTTTTAATAAAGATAGGATTAAATTAATTGGAATATTAAAAGAAAATATATCTATTAACCGTTTAAGTTATATTAAAGGAAAATTTATAGGAAAATATATACATCATAATAATCGTATTGGTGTAATGATTCAATCTAATCTCGATAATAATTTATTAATGAAACAAATTGCGATGCATATAGCAATGTTAAAACCTGATTATATAAATGAAAAAGATATTCCAAAAAATATTATAAATCATGAATATCAATTACAAAAAAATATTGCATTACAAAATAATAAATCTAAAGTAATTATAAAAAAAATAATAGAAGGACGTTTACAAAAATTTATAAATAATATTACTTTACATAATCAAAAATTTTTATTAGATAATAATAAAACGGTATTACAGTTTCTAAATGAAAACAATATGCAAATTTTTAAATTTATATGTTTAGAATTAGGTACAAATATTATTAAAAATTAATTGTTTTATTTATATTTTTTAATAAAATATATTTTACAGAAAAAATATGATAAGTGTTATATGAATATTAAATCCAAAATAATTTATAATCGTATTATATTAAAAATTAGTGGAGAATTTTTACAAGGTAAAAATTTCTCTGGTGTAGATAATAAATTATTAGATTATCTTATACAAGAAATAAAAAGTATTTTACCCTTAGGTATTGAATTAGCTATAGTAATAGGAGGAGGTAATTTATTTAGAGGTAAATATTGTAAGGATAATAATAATTTAAAAAGAGTATTAGGTGATCAAATTGGTATGTTATCAACTATAATTAATGGTTTATTATTATATCAATCAGTTAAAAATAAATTAATTAATGTTTATTTAATGTCATCTATTCCAATTCAGGGAATCTGTCAAGAATATAATGCTTTTAAAGCAATTGATTTAATTAAAAATAATATAATTATCCTAACGGGAGGGATAGGTAATCCTTTATTTACTACAGATACTACAGCATGTTTAAGAGGAATTGAATTAGAAGCTAATGCTATATTGAAAGCTACAAAAGTGAATGGAGTATATTCAAAAGATCCTGTAAATTATTCTGATGCTGAATTTTTTAATAAAATAAATTATGATTATGTAATAAAAAAAAAAATTAGAATTATGGATAATACAGCTTTTATTTTAGCACGTGATTATAATATACCTATACATATTTTTAATATTCAAAAACCAGGATCACTTTATAGAATTTTAACAGGTAAAATTGAAGGAACAATAATTAAAAATAATTAAATATAATAATATAATTTAAGGATATTTATATGTATAATAGTATTATAGATAGTAATAAAAAAAGTATGCAAAAATGTTTAGATGTTTTTACTGAAAAAATTAATATTTTATCAAATAATAGATTGTCCCCCTATTTGTTAAATAATATTTTTTTAAAATTAAATAATAAATCAGTATTAGTTCATCATATATCTTCTATAATTTTAGAAAATTTTTCTACTCTAAAAGTTACTCCATTTGATTCTACAATATTAAAAAATATAGAAAAAAGTATTGTATGTTCAAATTTAGATGTAACCACCAAAATAATAGGTCATAGTATTTATGTAAATATCCCACCTATGACAGAATTTAGGAAAATAAAAATTTTAAAAAATCTAAAAATAGAAGCAGAATTAAATAAAATTAATATTCGAAATATACGTAGAAAAACAAATAACAAAATTAAATTTTTTTTAAAAAAAAAACAAATAAATGAAGATCAAGAAAAAAAATTGTATAATCTTATTCAAAAACAAACAATATTATATATTAATTATATAAAAGATTTTTTAAAAAAAAAAGAAAAAGAATTATTTAATTAAATAATTAGTTTTAAATAAATATAAAATTTTTTTATATTATTAATTTTTTAGTTAAAATATAAAATTTAAATTTTAAAAAATGAACTTAAATAAAATTAGTAAAAAAAAAAATAATATTACTATAAAACCTAATCATATTGCCATAATTATGGATGGTAATAGAAGATGGGCAAAAAAAAATAAAAAATTAAAATTTTTAGGTCATAAAGAAGGTGTAAAAACTGTAAAAAAAATAATTGACTTATCATTAAAATATAATATTAAAGTATTAACTTTATATACTTTTAGTAGTGAAAATTGGAAAAGATCTAGTGATGAAATAAAATTTTTAATGGAATTATTTAAAAAAATTTTAGATATTGAAATAATAAATTTAAAAAAAAAAAAAATACGTTTAAAAATTATTGGTAATAAAAATAAATTTAATTTTTCTTTACAAAAAGCTATTATTAAAGCAGAAAATTTAACAAAAAATAATAATAAATTATTATTAAATATAGCAGCTAATTATGGTGGTCGTTGGGATATTGTAAATAGTATAAAAAAAATTGCTTTAAAAGTTTATAAAGGATTATTAAATCCTAAAGATATTAATGAAAATATTGTAAATAATCATATTTGCTTAAATGATGTTTTTCCTGTAGATTTAGTAATAAGAACAGGGGGAGAATATCGTATAAGTAATTTTTTAATTTGGCAAATTGCATATTCAGAATTATATTTTACTAAAAAATTATGGCCTGATTTTAATAAAAAAGATTTTCAAAAAGCATTATATTCTTTTACAAAAAGAAATCGTCGTTTTGGTGGAGATTAAATAAATTTTAATAAAAATTTATTTAATTTTTTTTATTTAAAAAAAAGTTTTTAAATAAAAAATAATATATTTTATAGATAAATTTTAATTAAATATTATTTATATTAATTAATAATAATTTTAGGAGTTAAAATTTTGTTGAATATTTTATATGATATAATAATATTTTTTATAACTATAAGTAGTTTAGTTATAGTACATGAATATGGACATTTTTATATAGCAAGATTATTTAATATTTATATAGAATGTTTTTCTTTAGGTTTTGGTAAAAAAATTTTTCAATATCGTGATAAATATGGAACTAATTATATATTAAGATTAATACCATTTGGAGGTTACGTTAAATTTCCTGAACGTGTTCAAAATAATAATATTCAATATATAAAAAAATTTAAATTGTTATTTTTTAATCAAATAAATTTATTAAAACAAATATTAATTATTTTAGGTGGCCCAATTGCAAATATTATTTTTGCAATATTAATTTATTGGATTATTTTTTTTATAGGTTTACCTATAAAAAAAAATATTATTAATGAAATTAATTATATCTCAGTTGCTAATTTAATTGGATTAAAACCTAATTTTGAAATTAAAAAAATTAATGATATAAATATTAATAATTGGAATTTTTTAAATATAGCATTAATTAAAAATATTAATATACATCATAAAATTAATTTAGAAATAAATAAAATAAATTCTAATTTTATTAAAAATAAAAGATTCAATATTCATTATAATTTTTTAAAATTTTCAAAAGAAAAAAATTTAATATTAATGTTAGGTATTTTACCTAAAGGATTAAAAATTTATCCTATTATTTCATATATAATTCCTGGATCACCTGCAGAAAAAGCAAAATTACATATTGGCGATAAAATTCTAAATGTAGAAGGGAAAAAATTTATTAATTGGTATCATTTTCAAAAATTTATCTATAGTAATCCAAATAAAAATATTCATATAAATATACAAAGGAATCAAAAAAAAATAAATATTCAAATTTTAAGTTCTTTTAGAAAATCAAAAAAAATAGGGTTTTTAGGTTTTTTACCACAAATAATAAATACTAAAGATACTTCAAAAATTATATATCGATTAAGTTTTATAAAATCATTTAAAAAATCAATAAGTGAAACTTTAAAATCAATTAAATTAATTTTAAAATCATTTATTTATTTATTAAATAATAAAAAAAACATTTATAAATTAAATGGTCCTCTTTCAATAGGTCATATTGCAAGTATATTAGTTCGTAATAATTTCATTTATTATTTGATGTTTTTAGCTTTAATCAATATTAATTTAAGTATAATTAATTTATTTCCAATTCCAATTTTAGACGGTGGGCAATTATTATTTTTAATTTTTGAAAAAATTATTGGTAGAAAATTATCATATAAAATTCAACAACTAATATATATTATTAGTATCATTATTTTAATTACAATTATGGGGTTTACATTAATAAATGATTTCAAACAGTTTTAAAAAAAAATATTTTATAAAAAGTATTAAATATCTTAAATATATATTTATTTTTTTATTAATTTTTCATATAAATATTATTTGTCATGCCAATCTTTTAAAAAAAAAAAATTATTGTATTAAAAATATAATATTTTTTGGACTTAATAAAATTAACTTACAATATTTGAATGAATTTTTATATACAAATAAAAAAAATTGTTTTTCTCTAAAAGAAATATCTAATATTATACATTTATTATATAATACTGATATAGTTAATGTTATTAATGTTTATCAAAAGAAAGATTATTTTTTTGTAGAGGTTATCGAAAAACCAATTATTAATAATATAGTAATTAAAGGAAATAAATTTATTAATAATGATGTTCTTGATTTTTTATTAAATAAATTAAATATTAAAAAAGGTGAAATATTAAATAGTTATTCATTATTTTTTTTAAGAAAAAATATAGAATTTGTTTTTTTAAAATATGCAATGTTTTCTTCATTTATTAAAATCAAAATAGTAAAAGATGTAAATAATAAAGTAAATATTTTAATATTTTTTAAAGAAGATGGTTTTACCAATATTAAACAAATTAATATTATAGGAAATAACGTTTATACAACAAATTTTTTATTGAACTATTTAAAAATAAACAATAATTTTTTATTTATTTTTTCAAAAAAAAATAAATATGAAATTAATTTCATTCATAAAATTTTAAATAATTTAAAAAATTTTTATATAAATAAAGGATATATAAATTTTAAAATTAAAAACGTTACACAAACTTTGTCATTTAATAAAAAAAATATCTATTTAATAATAAAAATTGAAGAAAATAAAAAATTTTTTTATAATAAAATAATAATAAATATTGATAAAAAAAAATATTTTCAATATATTAAAAATATAATTAATATTATTCCTGGTTCAATTTACCAAAACGATAAAATTATTAACTTAAGAAAAAAAATTAAAAAAGATTTAGGAAAAAATGGATTTTTAAATCCTATCATTAAAATAAAAACAATTTTGGATGAAAAAAATAATAAAATAAATATAATTTTCAATATCAAAACTAATGAACAATATTATGTAAGAAAAATAAATTTTTTAGGAAATAATTTAACTCAAGATTATATTTTAAGAAATGAATTACTACAAATAGAAGGGGCACCTCTTAATATTGAATCAATTAAAAAAACTAAAGAAAGATTATATTCTTTAGGATACTTTAATAAAGTAGAAATATTTTTACATAAAAATAATGATTTAAATCATACATTAGATATTACCTATGAAGTTGATGAAAAAAATGAAGGATCTTTAAAATCAGGATTAGGAATGATTCAAGGAGGTTTATTAGGATTTAATACTGTTCTACAACAAAATAATTTTATAGGTACTGGTTATGATATAGATTTAAATTTTAGTAAAAATTTTTATCATTCTTATTTAGAATTTTTTATAATGAAAAATCATGTTTTTTTTAAAAAAATTAATGCTGGTATAAAAATATTTTTAAATACAATAAATGACGAAGAGAATAATTTTTTTTATAATTATATAAATAAAAATAAAGGTATTTTTGGAATTTTAAAATTACCTATTAATAATAATTTTATTATTACTAATAGTATTGGATTTATACAAAACCAAATTAGTAATATTGAACCACAATTGTCTTTATGGAATTATCTTCGATACATAGGATATAAAATGTATAGTAAATCATATAATAGTTATTTATTAGATGAATTTATAATTAATTATACTTTTATATTTAATAATTTAAATGATTTAAATATTCCATCAAATGGTATTTTTAGTTCTTTAAATACATATTTTTCTATTCCCTGGTATAGTAAAAATCGTAATTATAAGATTAATTTTCATTATTCAAGATATTTCCCTATAAATTTGCAAATATTTAAAAATTTTTTACAAAATTCTCCAATATTTTTATTTAAAAGTCATTTTGGTTATGGTAATGGTTTTTTAGGTGGTAAATATCCTTTTTATAAAAATTTTTATTTAGGAGGTTCTAATACAATTAGAGGTTTTAAAAATAATAGTATTGGTCCTAAAGGAATTTATTATAATTCAAAAAATTATCATTGTAATAATGGAAAAACTATTTGTTTATCTGATAATCCAATTGGAGGTAATATTTTATTTAATATAAATAATGAATTAATTTTTCCTCTCCCATTTTTAGATAATAATTATATCAAACAAATAAGCTCTTCGATTTTTTTAGATATTGGAAATTTGATAGATACTTCATGGAAAAATAATTATTTATTTAAATTATATAAAATTCCTAATTTTAATATTTTTTCACAAATAAGGTCTTCTATAGGTTTATCTTTTCAATTTCATACTCCATTTGGAAATATTATTATATCTTTTGCATACCCGTTTAAAACATATAAAACAGATAAAATTCAATTTTTACAATTTAGTTTTTTAAAAGAATGGTAATTTTATAAAATTTAAATAAACATGAGGAATATATTTAATATGAAACATATTTTTAAAATAACATTATTAATAATGGTATTTATCGTACCATTTAATAATGCTTATTGTTGTCCCAAAATAGTAGTAATGAATATTGCAAAAATTTTTAATGCAATACCTCAAAAAGAAAAAATAGCTAAAAAATTAGAACAAGAATTACATGCTGATTTTTTAGTAATAGAAAAAATGAAAAAATCATTTTTATCTAAAATAAAAAAATTAAAAAATAAAAAATTATCAAAAAAAGCTAAAGAAGAAATACAAAAAGAAATTATATATGAAAAAAAAATATTATTACAAAAAATAGAGTATTTTACACAAAAAAATAATCAAAGACAAGAACAAGCACGTAATAAAATATTATTTTTCATAAGTAAATTAATTAATATTATTGCAGAAAAAGGACATTATAATCTTGTTTTAGATGTTTCTACTATAGCTTATATAAAAAATGTTAAAGATATAACAAATGATGTTATTGATTTAGCAATACAACAAGATAATATTTTATTTATATAATAAATAAATTTTAGATTAATTAATGGTTTTTAAAATCGTATAATAAATTTATTTTTTAGAATATAAAATTATATGTTAAATATAAATAAAATTTTATCTATTTTACCTCATAGATATCCATTTATTTTAGTAGATAAAGTTATAGCATTTAAAAAGTTTAAGTTTTTAAATGCTATAAAAAATATTTCTATGAATGAACCTTATTTTCAAGGTCATTTCCCTAAAAATCCAATTTATCCTGGAGTATTATTATTAGAATCTATGATACAAACTACAGGTATTTTAATATATAAAAGTATAAATAATAAAAAATTAGAAAAAAAAATATTTTATTATCTTGTTGGTATTGATAAAACTCGTTTTAAGAAACCAGCTTTTCCAGGAGATCAAATAATAATAAAAAGTATTTTAAAAAAACAAAAAAATTCTTTACTTTGTTTTAATAGTATAGCCATTATTAATAATAAAATTATTTGTAAATCAAAAATTATGTGTATGAAAGTTTTAATATAAAAAATATGAATGATCCAAAATTTATTCATTTACATGTCCATAGTGATTATTCTATTAAAGATGGTCTTGCGAAAATCACACAACTTGTAAAAAAAAGTGTATTATTGAATATGCCAGCAATAGCTATTACTGATCTTAATAATATATTTAGTTTAGTGAAATTTTATAAAATATCTTATAAATTTGGCTTAAAACCTATAATTGGTGTAGATGTACAAATAGAAAATTTAAATAATATTAATTCTAATAAATATTCTATTTTAACGATATTAGCTATGAATAATACTGGTTTAAAAAATATTAAATTATTAATTTTTTATGCGTATAAAAATGGATATGATGATAATATAGGTCCTGTTATTACTTATAATTTATTAAAAAAATATAATAAAGGATTAATTATATTATCTGGTGGATTACAAGGTGAAATTGGTAAGAATATCTTACAAAAAAACCTTTTTTCAGTTAAAGAAATAATTTTTTTTTTTAAAAAATATTTTCATAATTGTTTTTATTTCGAAATTACTAGAACTAACTCTATTTATGAAGAAACTTATATAAATTCAATATTAAATCTATCTAATTATTTTGCTCTTCCTGTTGTAGCTACAAATAATGTACGTTTTTTAAATAAAAATGATTTTTATACACATGAGATTCGAGTAGCAATTAATAAAGGATATCATTTAAATAAAAGTTATAAAAAATCTAATTATAGTAAAGAACAATTTTTAAAAAATACAAAAGAAATGTGTTTTTTATTTAAAGATATACCTGAAGCACTATCTAATAGTGTAGAAATTGCAAAAAGATGTAATATTTTTTTATTATTTAATAAACATTTTTTACCTAAATTTTATATAAAAAAAAATATCACGCCAGAACAATATATTATTAAAAAATCTTATATAAATTTAGAAAAAAAATTAAAAAATTTATATCCAAAATCAAATTTATTTAAAATAAAAAAAAAAATATACAAAAAAAGATTAGATCAAGAATTATATATTATTAATAAAATGGGTTTTCCTAGTTATTTCCTTATAGTTATGGAATTTGTTAAATGGGCAAAGAATAATAATATTCCTGTAGGTCCAGGAAGAGGTTCAGGGGCTGGTTCTTTAGTAGCTTATGTTTTAGATATTACTAATCTAGATCCTATTAAATTTGATTTAATTTTTGAAAGATTTCTAAATATAGAAAGAATATCATTGCCAGATTTTGATATTGATTTTTGTATGGAAAAACGTGATTTAGTAATTAATCATATAAAAAAAATATATGGACAAGAATCAGTATTTCAAATTATAACATTTGGAACTATGACCGCAAAATCTGTAATAAGAGATGTAGGAAGAGTTTTAGGTTATCCATATGATTTTATTAATCGTATTTCAAAATTAATTCCTTTTGATTTAGGTATTAATTTAAAAAAAGCATTTATGAATAATAAAAAATTATCTGATTTATATAAATCAGATATTAATATTAAAGAATTAGTACTTACTTCTTTAAAATTAGAAGGAACAATAAAAAATATTGGGAAACATGCAGGAGGAGTTGTTATAGCACCTAACAATATTATTAAATATACAACGATATATTGTGATAATAATGGAGAAAACATAGTTACTCAATTTGATAAAAATGATATTGAAGATATTGGTTTAGTTAAATTTGATTTTTTAGGTTTGAGAACTTTAACTGTTATACATCATGCTTTAAATATGATTAATAAAAAATCTATTAAAAATAATAAAAAATTAATTAATATTAATAATATTAATTTAAATGATAAACTAATTTTTAATTTTTTAAAAACAGCAAAAACTACAGGTATTTTCCAATTAGAATCTAAAGGTATTAAAGAATTAATTAAACAATTAAAACCAGATAATTTTGAAGACTTAATAGCATTACTAGCCTTATTTAGACCAGGACCTTTGCAATCAGGTATGGTTGAAAATTTTATTAATCGAAAACATGGTAGAGAAAATATTTCATATCCTGATAAAAATTGGCAACATAAAAAATTAAAATCAATTTTACAACCTACATATGGAATTATTCTATATCAAGAACAAGTTATGAAAATAGCTCAAGTCTTAGCAGGCTATAGTTTAGGAGAAGCAGATATTTTAAGAAGAGTAATAAGTAAAAAACAACATAAGGAAATGGCAGAACAAAGAAAACGTTTTTTACATGGTGCAAAAAAATTAAAAATTAATAATACTTTATCTATGAAAATTTTTGATTATCTTGAAAAATTTGCTTCTTATGGATTTAATAAATCTCATTCAGCTGGATATGCTTTAATAACTTATCAAACTTTATGGTTAAAAAAATATTATCCTGCAGAATTTATGGCTGCTGTTTTAACATCAGAAATGGATAATACAAATAAAATTATTCATTTAATAAATGAATGTAAAAATATGAAAATTAATATTTTACCACCTAGTATTAATCATAGTTTATATAAATTTCATGTTAATAAAGATAATAATATTGTATATGGATTAGGAGCTATTAAAGGTATTGGTGAACAACAAGCTAATAATATATTGAAAACTAGGGAGAAAATAGGATTTTTTAAATCTATATTTACTTTTTTTACTGAAATTAATTTTAAAAAAATAAATAAAAAAATTATAGAAATATTAATCTTATCTGGATCATTAGATTATTTTAATTTTAATAGAGGATTATTAATAAATAATTTAGAAAAAATTATAAAAATTATTAATACATATTTAGAAGAACAGAAAACAGGTCAAATAGATTTTTTTAATAAAGATAATAAAATATTACTACAAGATAAAAAATATATTCGTAATGATATAAATTTAATGTGGACTAAAAAAGATATTTTGATAAAAGAAAAAAATATCTTAGGTTGTTATTTAACAGGACATCCAATAAGTGTATATTTAAAAGAAATTTTATTCTATACAAAAATGAAGAATATACATAATATACTCATAAAATATAAAAAAAATTATAAATTACCTATTAATATAACTATAGGTGGTATTATTAGCAATATACGGACTTTTTATACCTATAAAAAACAAAAATTTTTATGTTTTAATTTAGATGATAGTTCAAATATTATTGAAATACATTTAGCTTTAGAGCTTTTAAATAACAAAAAAGATATTATTATAATAAATAATATTGTTATAATAAATGGAGTATTATATTTTAATAACCGATTAAAATTATTTGTATGTGATGTTAATCGTATAATGGATATTATAACTTATAGAGAAAAATATTTAAATAGTATAAATATTATTTTTATAAATAAGAAAATTTTAAAAAATAAATTTTTTTTTAAATTTTTAAAAACTTTTTTATTTTTTAAAAAGAAAAAAGATGAAAAAAATATACAAATATATTTTTTTTATAAAAATTCAGATTTTAAAAATAAAATTTATTTTACTAAATCTTATTTTATTTCTATTCATACAAGTAATTTTGATAAATTTATTGATTTATTAGATAATAATTTTATTAAATTAGAATTTAATGAATAATCTTATTATCTTAATTTTAATATAATAACTATTTAAATATGTTAATAGAAAAAAAAATACAATTAATATTTAAAAAATTTAAAAAAATATTAATAGCATATAGTGGAGGAATAGATTCTACAGTCTTATTGTATAATTTATTTAAATTAAGAAAAAAATATCCTCTTTTATTAAGAGCTATTTATATTAATCATAATTTGAATTATGAATCACATAATTGGATGAAAAATTGTTTTTTCCATTGTAAAAAATGGAACATACCATTTATTTATAAAAAAATAAATATTAAAATAAAAAGTAATATAGAAAAATATGCTCGTAAAAAAAGATATCAGATTTTTCAAAATATTATTCAAAAAAATGAAATATTAGTAACTGCTCATCATTTGGATGATCAATGTGAAAATTTTTTTTTATTTTTAAAAAGAGGTAGTGGTCCAAAAGGTTTATCAGGCATAGCTAAAATTAAGATTTTTAATAAAATCATATTATTTCGACCATTACTTAATATAAGTAAAAAAAAAATAATTGATTATGCTATACAAGAAAAATTAAAATGGATAGAAGATTCTAGTAATAAAAATATAAAATATGATCGTAATTTTTTACGTAATATTATTTTACCACAAATAACTAAAAGATGGCCTTTTTTTAAAAATTCAATTATTAAAGCTATAACAAATTATAAAGAACAAGAAGAATTATTAACGGATTTAATAAATCCGATATTAATAAAATTAATACAGAAAGATAATAGTTTATTTATTAAACCTTTACATAACTATAGTTTTGCAAAAAGAAATTTTATTATTAGAAAATGGATAGAATATAATAAATATTATTATATGCCTTCTAGAAAAACATTACTTATTATATGGAATGAAATTATTTGTTGTAAAAATAATAATAATCCTCAAGTTAAAATAGGAAAATATATTATTCGAAAACATAAAAATTATTTATTTTGTATAAAATATTTCCCTTATCTAAAAAATATCATTTTAACTTGGAATAATTTTAATATTCCTCTTCTATTACCTCATAAATTAGGAAAATTAATAATATTATATATAAATTTTAATTATAAAAAAGAATCAATATATATTAGAAAACCTAAATCTAATGAAATTATATATGTCAAATTTAATATTTTAGGAAAATTTTATTTTAATAATATTAAAAGTTCAATAAATATGAATAATATATGGAAAAAATTATCTATTCCTAAATGGAAAAGAGAACAAATTCCATTATTATTTTATAATAAAACATTAATTGCTGATCTAGAAAATAAATTAATTACTAGAGAAGGTAAAGCAAAATTATCTAAAAAAGATAATTTTTTTATCTTTTGGAATAAAATATGTTAAAAAATTTATTTAATTTAATTTTATGAAAAATAAAATCAACAATTACATCTACAGAAATAATACTTTTTAATCCTGTTGTTCTATTTTTATATTCAACATTCTTATTAATTATATTGTTATTATTAATTATAATTACATATGGTACTCCAATTAAATCTATATCAGCAAACATAACTCCAGGAGTTTCATTACGATTATCAAAAATAATATTTATACCTAATAATTTAAATTTTTTATAAATTAAAAAAGAATATTTTTCAACTAAAGAATATTTATACATATTAATTGGAATAATAGCTACCAAAAAAGGTGCTAAAAAAGGGTTAGGCCATACAATTCCTTTTGAATCGTAATTTTGTTCTATTATAGCTGCAATTAATCTTGATATACCAATTCCGTAACATCCCATATATATAAATTTTTTAAGTTTATTTTGATCATATATATAAGTATTCATGATTTTTGAATATTTTTTACCAATTTGAAAAATATGAGCTATTTCTATACTACGTTTAATCTTTATTAAATTTTTTTTAATTGGAGTTAAATCATCATTAGTAATATAACGAATATCTTGAATATTATGAGGGATAGATAAATTTATTTTCCAATTTGTATTAATAAAATATTTATCTTTAATATTAGCTCCTATAACAAAATTATACATATTAATTATAGAATAATCTCCTATAACAGGTATTTTTAAATGAAAAGGGCCTATTGAATGTATATTCATTTTAAAAATTTTTTCTATTTCTATATTTGATAAAATTCTTGTTATTTTATTATCAATTTTCTTAATTTTATGAAAATTTAATTCATAATCTGCTCTAATTAATAAAGCAATAAAAGGATTTTTTTTATCTAATGTTTTAACAATAATTGTTTTAATAATATTTTTTAGAGATAAATTAAAATTTTTAGCTAATTTTTTATAATTTAAACAATTTTTATAAATTAATATTTTTCTTTTAAGAAATTTTTTTTTATTTAAATTATATTGTTTATTAAAAAAATATTCTTCTAATTTTTTATTAGAAATAAATTTTTTATCTTTAGATAAAACAATTGAATTTTCTCCATTTTTGGATAAAATATGAAATTCATGAGAAATATCACCACCAATAATATTATTATCAGCTTTTATAATTAAATATTTTATATTCATAAAATTAAATATTTTTTTATAAGTTTTTAATACAATATTATAAGTTTCTTTTAAAGAAATATTATTTATATGAAAAGAATAACTATCTTTCATTAAAAATTCTTTAGCACGAATAACACCTAAACGAGATCTTATTTCATCTCTAAATTTTGTTTGTATTTGATATAAGTGAATAGGTATAGATTTATATGATTTTATTTCATTATTTATTAAGTAAGTAATAACTTCCTCATGAGTGGGTGCTAAAATTAAATTCTTTTTTTTCCGATCTAAAATTTTTAATAATTCTTCACCATACTCATTTATACGTCCACTTTTTTCCCATATATTACTGGGATGTAAAATAGGTAATAATAATTCTATTGCTCCTATATCTGTCATAAAATAACGTATTATTTTTTTAAAGTTATTAATTACTCTTAACCCTGTAGGTAACCAAGTATATATTCCTGAAGATAATTTTCTTACCATTCCTGACTTAACCATTAAAAAATAACTGTTGAGATTATTAACATATATTTTGTTTTTAGATGTAAAAAATAAATATTTAGTAGTTAACATTAAAACTCCTTTTAAAATTAAATATTTTCAAAAATTTATAAAAAATATTTTTTATTTATAAAATAAATAATTTAACCAATTTAAAAATAATAAATTACCATGACTTCTCCAAGTTATTTTAGGTATTAATTTCCTATTATTTAGAGGATAATAATTATAAGGTATATGAACATGTAAGTTATTTTTTACATCATTTAAATATTCTTTATTTATTGTTAATGCATCATATTCTGGATGACCAGTAATAAATATATATTTATTTTTATTACTTGAAAAAATATATACACCTGCTTTTTCTGAATAAGAAATAATTTTTAAATCAGTATAATATTGTATAAATTGTAAAGAAAAATCAGAATATCTGGAATGAGGAACAAAAAAATAATCATCAAATCCTTGTACTAAAAAATTATTTTTTAATAATATTTTATGTTTAAATATACCTAATAATTTTGATTGATTAATCTTTTTAGGAATATTATATAATATATTAAGTATTGCTTGTACAGACCAGCATATTGAGAAAATAGAATTTACATGATCTTCTGCCCAATGTATAATTTTTACAAATTCTTTCCAATATCTTATATCTGTAAAGTTAATTAATCCTAAAGGAGCACCCGTAATAATTAAACCATCATAATATTTATTATATATTTGATCTAAATTAAGATAATATTTATTAATATGATCAATAGATACATTATTAGATGATTCATTATCACGTACAGATAATAATGATAACTCTATTAATAGAGATGAATTTGATAATAATCTAATAATTTGATTTTCTGTTTCAATTTTTTTAAACATTAAATTTAAAAAAAGAATTTTTAATGTATTTGAGTTTTTTTTATATTTTTTAGATTTTGTTAATAAAAATATGTTCTCTTTTTTTAAAAAATTAATAGCAGGTAATTTTTGGGGAACTATTACAGGCATATATCTTTATTCCTTATTTAAATATTTAAATGTATAAATATTTTTTAAATTATTAAATTACTTAATATATATTCTTAAAAAGAATAAAATATTTAAATAAAAAATGATATATTTATTTACTTAATAATAAGATAATTCATTTTTTTTATGTAAAGTCACATCATGTACTTCTTTAATTTCTGGAAAATGATGTAATATTTCTTTTTTAATCCAATTTTGTAGAGTATAATTACTCATTGCACATCCTTGACAACCACCATGAAATTCTACTAATACAATATTATTAATTGTTATATTTTTTAATCTTATAAAACCACCATGATTTAATAATTTAGGATTAATTGTATTTTTTAAAAAATCTTTAATATTTTTTTTTAAATCTTGTATATTTTTTTTAATTGTAATATTATTTGTACTTAAAACTATAAATTTTAATTTTTTAGATAATTTTTTTTTTATAAGATCTATTTTAATATCTTCTAAAAATTTTAAACTATTAAATTCTATAAATATATTTAATTTATTAAAATTTAATTTAATATCATTATCTTTAATTTTTTGTATATCACAAAAAGCAACATTACCTTTAAATATATTATTTTTTACAAAAACAGAAATTCTAATACATGTATTTTCTTTTTTTTTAGATAATAATTTTAAAAAATATTCTTGAGCTAATTTTGTAATTTTTAACATAATTAATAAAAAAATAATATTTAAAATATTTATTTAAATAATAAATGTTTTTTTTTAAAAAACAATATTATTTAAATAAATATTTTAAATATTATTTTTTTATTATAAAATAAAAATATTATTTAATTATTTAGTTTATAATATAAGAATGAATATAAATGAGAAATAATATATGCGTTCTCCAATGCTTAATATCGCTATACGTATAATACGTAATATTGGTAATATTATTATAAAAAATTATGAAATGCAGAATGCAAATATATATAATAATAACTATGATAGTAATATTTTAATAAAAAAAATTAATAAAAACTTAATTAATATCATTACTAAAACATTTTATAATATATATTCTAAAAATATTGTTATTTTAAATAAAGAAAATTTTTTTATCTTCAAATATAAAAATACTATATGGATTATTAATCCTATAGACGGAATTTTAAACTTTTTAAAAAAATTACCTCATTTTTCAATTTCAATGGCTATTTGTATAAAAGGAAAAACAGAAATATCTTTAATATATGATCCATTAAAAAATGATTTATTTACTGCAATAAGAGGACAAAACGCTCAATTAAATGGATATAAATTACGTTGTGATACATATAAAAAAAAATTTTTAATATTTGCATTAAATACTAATTATATTTTTTTTAAATCACAAAATATTAATTTATTAGAATTATTTAAAAAAAAATTTATTTCAATAAGAATAAGTGGTTCTACATCTTTAGATTTAGCTTATTTAGCTGCAAATAAAATTGATTGTTATATTAATAATAATGTACAAAATTTTAACTATTTACTTGCTGGAGAATTAATTATAAAAGAAGCAGGAGGATTAATAACAAATTTTATTGGACATTATAATTATAAAAATTCTGCAAATATGTTAGCTGGTAATTCTCATATTATAAAGTTAGTAATTTCTAATACTGAAAATATTTTATAATATTTTATTTTTAATATAAAAAATAAATTTTCGGATGTATAAAATAATGATTATAAAAAAAATAGAAAATAAAATAATATCTAAATTACAACCTATATATTTTAAAATACATGATACTAGTCAAGATCATGATTATCAAAATAATAAAAATAATTCATTAATAACTCACTTAGAAATTATTATTGTAAGTAATTTATTTATTAATAAATCATTAATTACTCGTCATAGATTAATATATCATATTATAGGAAATAAATTTAAAAATATTCATTCATTATCATTAAATACTTACACATTATCTGAATGGAAAAAATTAAAAAATATATAAAAAAATTTAATATTAAAATTATAAAATCTTATTAAAGGACTATAATGTTATACACCAAAAAAAATAAAAATATTACAAAAAATCAAAATCATACAATTCCTATTGTAATTGAAAATACCTCTAGAGGCGAAAGATCATATGATATTTATTCTAGACTTTTAAAAGAACGTATTATTTTTTTAACAGGGCCTATTGAAGATAATATGGCAAATTTAATAGTTGCTCAAATTTTATTTTTAGACTCAGAAGATTCAAATAAAGATATCTTTATTTATATTAATAGTCCTGGAGGTATAATTACATCAGGAATGTCTATTTATGACACAATTCAATTTGTTAATGCAGATGTTAGTACACTTTGTATAGGACAAGCATGTTCTATGGCTGCTTTTTTATTAGCTTCTGGAAAAAAGAAAAAAAGATTTTGCTTACCCCATGCTAGAGTAATGATACATCAACCTATGGGTGGTTATCAAGGACAGGTAACAGATATAGAAATTCAAACTCAAGAAATTTTAAGAATTAAAAATTTTATAAATAAGCTTATGTCATTACATACAGGAAAATCTATTGAAAATATTGAAAAAGATACAAATAGAGATAGATTTTTATCTGCTAAAGAAGCGATAGAATATGGATTAGTAGATAATATTATTTTTAATAAAAAAAAATATTAATATTTAAATTTATAAAAATATTTTTGAAAAATTTATTATTTTATTTATTTAAATGAGGTTTTTTAATGATAGATAAAAAGGAATATTTAAATACAGTATTTTGTTGTTCTTTTTGTAAAAAAAAACAAAATGAAGTAAATCAATTAATTTCAGGTGATAAATCAATTTTTATTTGTGATAAATGTGTTAAATTATATAATAATATTTTAGAAAAAAAAAATATAAATAAATATAATAATTTTTTTAATCATGAAAATTTTAAATTACTTACACCACATAAAATTTTTAATTATTTAAATAATTATATTATTAGTCAATCGCAAGCTAAAAAAATACTTGCAGTTTCTGTATATAATCATTATAAAAAATTACATAATTATAATAAAAAAAACAACATACTTGAAAAAAGTAATATCCTTTTACTAGGACCGTCAGGAAGTGGAAAAACATTATTAGCTGAAACACTAGCACGTTTTCTTAACGTACCATTCGCAATTACAGATGCTACTACATTAACAGAAGCTGGATATGTAGGGGAAGATGTAGAAAATATTATACAAAAATTATTACAAAATGCTAGTTATGATATAAAAAAAGCACAGTATGGTATAATATACATTGATGAAATTGATAAAATTGCAAGAAAATCAGAAAATGTTTCTATAACTAGAGATGTTTCAGGTGAAGGAGTCCAACAATCTTTATTAAAATTAATTGAAGGTACTATTGCTTCTATACCTCCAAAAGGAGGACGTAAACATCCACAACAAGATTTTATACAAGTAAACACTAAAAATATTTTATTTATTTGTGCCGGATCTTTTTATGGACTAGAAGATATTATCTCTAATAGAATTAATACTTCTAATAATATAGGATTTCATTCAAAAATAAAAAAAAATATTAACAGCATTACTAATAGAGATAAGTTATTACAACAAGTACTTCCTGAAGATTTAATTAAATTTGGATTAATACCAGAATTTGTAGGACGTTTACCTATTGTTGTTTCATTAAATCAATTAGATGAAAATAAATTAACACAAATTTTATTAAAACCTAAAAATTCTCTTATTAAACAATATCAAATTTTATTTGAATATGAAAATATTAAATTAGAATTTGATAATAATGCTATTAAAGAAATCGCTAAACAAGCATTTTTATTAAATATTGGTGCTAGAGGATTAAGATCTATTTTAGAAAGAGTATTATTAAATATAATGTATGATATACCGTCAAAAAAAAATATTTATAAAATTAAAATTGATAATAAGGTTATAAATAATTTATCTGAACCTATTATAAAATATAAAAAAAATTAATTATTTAAATAATATTAACCATTTTTATATATAAAAATATATTTTTTAACATGTCATAATAAAAAAGAGAGTAATTTATGAATTCTGAGAATTCAGAACATATTATAATACCTGTGTTACCATTACGTGATGTAGTTGTATATCCCTATATGGTAATCCCTTTATTTATTGGAAGAAATAAATCTATTCGTTGTTTAGAAGCAGCTATGAATAATGATAAAAAAGTTATGTTAGTAGCACAAAAAGAAGCTTCTAACGATAATCCTAGTATCAAAGATTTATTTACTGTAGGGACAATTACTTCTATTTTACAAATGTTAAAATTACCTGATGGTACTGTTAAAATTTTAGTAGAAGGATTACAACGAGCAAAATTAACTAATCTAATAGATAATGATAATTATTTTACAGCACAAATAGAATATTTATCTTCTCCCATACTTAAAGTAAAAGAACAAGAAGTTTTAATAAGAACAGCTATTAATCAATTTGAAGGATATACAAAACTAAATAAAAAAATTCCTCCAGAAGTATTAAATTCATTAAATAATATTCATGATGCAGCTAAATTAGCAGATACTATAGCTGCTCATATGCCGTTAAAATTATCTAATAAACAATTAATATTAGAAATGTCTAACATTGATAAAAGATTAGAATATTTAATGGCTTTAATGGAATCTGAAATTGACTTACTACAGGTAGAAAAAAAAATTCGAAATAGAGTTAAAAAACAAATGGAAAAAAGTCAAAAAGAATATTATTTAAATGAACAAATAAAAGCTATTCAAAAAGAATTAGGAGAAATAGATGAAAATCCTGATGAAAATGAAATTTTAAAAAAAAAAATAAAATTAGCAAAAATGCCAAAAGAAGCAAAAGAAAAAACCTTTGCTGAATTAAGAAAATTAAAAATGATGTCTCCTATGTCAGCAGAAGCAACTGTTGTTAGAGGATATATTGAATGGATGATACAAATTCCCTGGAATATAAAAAGTCGATTAAAAAAAAATTTATGTAAAGCAAAAAAAATATTAGATCAAGATCATTTTGGTTTAGAATCCGTAAAAGAACATATTTTAGAATATTTAGCTGTACAAAATAGATCTAATAAAATTAGAGGCCCTATTTTATGTTTAGTCGGTCCTCCTGGTGTAGGAAAAACTTCATTAGGTAAATCTATTGCAAGAGCTACAGGAAGAAAATTTATTAAAATAGCATTAGGTGGAATAAGAGATGAGGGAGAAATAAGAGGACATCGGAGAACATATATTGGTTCTATGCCTGGTAAAATTATTCAAAAAATGGCAAAAGTAAAAGTACAAAACCCATTATTACTATTAGATGAAATAGATAAAATTTCATATGATATGAGAGGTGATCCTGCGGCAGCTTTACTAGAAGTGTTAGACCCAGAACAAAATATTGCCTTTAATGATCATTATCTTGAAATTGATTATGATTTATCAAATGTTATGTTTGTAGCAACTTCAAATTCTTCTGTACATATACCATTACCTCTTTTAGATAGAATGGAAGTTATTAAAATTACTGGTTATACAGAAGATGAAAAATTAAATATAGCAAAAAAATATTTATTACCCAAGCAATTTATTCGAAATGCTTTAAAAAAAGAAGAATTAATTATTAATAATGAAGCAATTATAGATATTATTAGATATTATACCAGAGAATCTGGTGTTAGAGGTTTAGAAAGAGAATTATCTACATTATGTAGAAAAACTGTTAAAGCTATCTTAATAGAAAAAGATATTAAATCTATTAAAATAGATCATTTAAATCTAAAAAAATATTTAGGTGTAAAAAAATTTGATTATGGTAAAGCAGAAAATGAAAATTTAATAGGTCAAGTTACTGGATTAGCATGGACAGAAGTAGGCGGAGAATTATTAACTATTGAAACTGTATGTATACCTGGGAAAGGTAAATTAACATATACAGGGTCTTTAGGTGAAGTTATGCAAGAATCAATACAAACTGCTTTAACTGTAGTAAAAGCAAGAACTAAAAAATTAAATATTAATACTGAATTTTATAAAAATATAGATATTCATGTACATGTTCCAGAAGGAGCTACACCAAAAGATGGACCAAGTGCTGGTATATCAATGTGTACTGCTTTAGTATCTAGTTTAACTAAAAACCCTGTAAAAGCAAATGTAGCAATGACTGGAGAAATTACATTAAGAGGGCAAGTTTTAGCTATTGGAGGATTAAAAGAAAAATTATTAGCTGCACATAGAGGTGGTATTAATATTGTTTTAATTCCTGAACAAAATAAAAGAAATTTAGAAGATATACCAAAAAATATCATTACAGATTTACAAATTTTAACAGTAAAAAATATCGAAGAAGTCTTATTAATAGCTTTACAAAATAAACCCTTTTAATAAAAGAACTTAAAATAAAAATTATATGTTAGAAAAAATAATTAATTTAACAAAAAAACTTGTAGAATGTCATTCTATTAGTCCTTTAGATTCAGGATGTCAAGATATTTTAATAAAAATTTTAAAAAAAATAGATTTTAATATTCAATTAATAAATATTAAAGATACAAAGAATTTTTGGGCAGTACATAATAATAAATTTATTACTAATACTTTAGTTTTTGCAGGTCATACAGATGTAGTTCCACCTGGAGATATTAAAAAATGGAAATTTAATCCTTTCAAAGCTATTTTAGATAATGAAATTTTATATGGTAGAGGTGTTTGTGATATGAAAGGCTCTCTAGCCGCAATGATTTTTGCGGCTAAAAAATTTATTAAAAAATATCATAATTATAATGGTCGTATAGCTTTTCTTATTACTTCAGATGAAGAAGGGAAAGCAACAAATGGAACTATTAAAGTTATTAATAATTTATTAAAAAAAAAAGAAAAATTAAATTTTTGTATTTTGGGAGAACCTACAAGTAATAAATTTGTTGGAGATAATATTAAAAATGGGAGAAGAGGTTCATTAAATATTCAATTAAAAATAATAGGTATTCAAGGACATGTAGCTTATCATAAATTAGCTATAAATCCAATTCATATAGTTATACCCTTACTTAATAAATTATTATTAATAGAATGGAGTAAAAAAAATGATTTATTTCCAGAAACTAGCATGCAAATAACAAAAATTAGTTCAGAGATAAAAAATAATAATATAATACCAGGAAATATTATTATTAATATAAATTTTCGTTTTAATAATGAAATATATTATAAAAATATATTAAAAATTTTAAATAATATTATAAAAAAATATATTACTAACTATAAAATAACATGGCAATTATCTGGATTACCTTTTTTAAGTACTAATCAAAATTGTATAATAGAAAAAAATTTAGTAGAAATCGTTAAAAAAAGTATTTATTCAATTAATAATATATATCCCACTTTAATTAATGATGGAGGTACTTCTGATGGACGTTTTATAATAAAAACAAAAGCACAAATTGTTGAATTAGGTTTAATTAATTCAACGATTCATAAAGTTAATGAATGTGTTAAGATAAATGATTTATATATTTTATATAAAATTTATTATCAAATAATAAAAAATATTTTTCTTTTTTAAAATTACGAAAATTAATTTAAAAGTTTAAAAATACTTATTAAAATAAATATTTTTGATATAAAAATTAAGAATATAAATTTATTACTTTTTTATCAAAAATTATTTGTTATTGATAATATCTGTTACAGACCCTGTGTATATTTCTGCAGCTATCCCAATAGATTCATAAAAAGTAGGATGTGCATGAACAGTTAATGCAACATCTTCTATATCACATCCCATTTCAATAGCTAAACTTATTTCTCCTAATAATTCTCCAGCATTATAACCAACAATACTACCGCCTATAATCCTATTAGAATCTTTCTCTATAACTAATTTAGTTAATCCATCTTCTTCATTAGAAGAAACGGCTCTTCCTAATGAATTCCAAGAAAAAGAAGCAGTTCTATATTTTATATTATCTTTTATAGCATGTTTTTCAGTCATGCCTACCCAAGCTATTTCTGGATTAGTATATGCTATAGATGGGATTATTTTAGGAACAAAATAATGATTTTTCCCTGCAATAACTTCTGCTGCTAAATGACCTTCATGAATACCTTTATGTGCAAGCATAGGATTCCCAGTAACATCTCCTATTGCAAATATATTTGGAATATTTGTTCTCATTTGACTATCTACATTAATAAAACCAAAGTCATTAATTGAAATTTTATTAAATTTTTTATTAATATAATGAGAATTAGGTTTTCTTCCTATAGCTATAAGAATATTATTATATTCTTTAGAATATATTGATTTATTATTGTCACTAGTCATATGTACTTGAAGTAATTCTTCTGTATTATCTATTGATAAAACTTTAGTTCCTAATATAAAATTAAATTTCTTTTTGATACTTTTTTTATAAACATTAATAATATCATCATCAACTTCTGATAAAAAATTATTTGAAATATCAACTATATCTATTTTAGAACCAAAAGATTGATATATTGTTGCCATTTCTAAACCAATAATACCACTTCCTAAAATCATCATTTTTTCAGGAATTTGTTTTAACAATAATGCATCTGTAGAATTCCAAATTCTATTATCTTGATAAGGAATCAATGGGAATTTAATAGGCTGAGAACCAGTAGCTATAATAGCATTTTCAAAAATAATTTGTATTTTATCTTTACTAATAACATTTAAACAATTTTCTGTTTCAAAAAAACTTAGACCATTTATAATATTTACATTACGTTTTTTAGCAAGAAAACTTAAACCGTTAGTTAATTTATTAATAATATTTTGTTTAAATTTAATAATATTATTTCGATTAATTTCTGGTTGAATATTAAATATTCCTTGATTAAAAAGATTTTCATTTTCTTTAATAATTTTTGCTATATGTAATAATGTTTTAGATGGGATACATCCTACATTTAAACAAACTCCTCCTAAATTTGGATAATTTTCTACTATTATTGTTTTTAATCCTAAATCACTACAACGAAAAGCAGCAGAATATCCTGCTGGTCCGCCTCCTATTACAACAACTTGAGTTTTTATTGTATTATTCATAAATTAACCTCTATTAGGTATAGATAATAAGAGTAAATTGTAATTAAAAGAAATTATATTAATATATTTCTAATATCAGACATTAAAATACAAATATAATTTAAAAAATTAACAGCTTCAACACCATTAATTACTCTATGATCATAAGATAATGATAATGGTAACATAAGTCTTGGTATAAATTTATTATTTTTCCATATTGGTTTAATGGTTGATTGAGATATACCTAAAATTGCTACTTCTGGTGCATTAATTATAGGTGTAAAAAAACTACCTTTAAATTGCCCTAAATTAGATATTGTAAAACAACCACCTTGCATATCAAGAGGATGTAATTTATTATTTTTTGCTTTATTTACTAAATTACGTAGTATTTCAGATAAATTATTAATATTTTTATTTAAGACATCAAATATTACTGGAACAAATAAACCTTTTTTTGTATTAATAGCTATGCCAATATTAAAATATTTTTTTATTATTAAACTTTTATTAGATACAGATAAAGAAGAATTAAAAATAGGATATTTTTGTAAAGCATGTGCACATATTTTAATTATAAAATTTAGTAAAGTTAATTTAATATTTTTTTGTTTTTTATTATATTCATTATTTTTTTTAATTCTAAATTTTTCTAATTCAGTAATATCAGTTTCAATATGTTGAGTAACATGCGGAATATTTTTCCAATTATTGGATAAATTTTTACTAGAAATTTTTTGTATATTATTTAATATAATTTTTTCACAAGGACCAAATTTTTCATAAATTGAAATAGATTTCTTAAAATAATTTTTTTGTATATTATTTTTATGATATTTTAATAAATCTTCTTTAGTAATTCTATTTTTTAAACCACTACCTTTTATATTTACTAAATTTATATTTAATTGTCTTGCAATCTTACGTATAACAGGTGAAGCATGTATATATGTTTCAATATTTAAAATATTTTTTTTTTTAAAATTTTGATTTTTTATTGTATTGTTTTCTTCTATCAAAATATCAGGAACTGTCATTTCTTTATTTTCTATATTAGAAATTGGTAATTCCTTGAATTTTATTTGATTTTTTTCTAATATTTTTTTAGAGTTTTTAACTAAATTATTTATTTCATTATTTAATATTTCTAGTATTGCATCTCCTTTATGTATTTTATCACCTATTGATATTAAAATTTTTTTAATTACTCCATTGTGATTAGAAGGTATTTCCATAGATGTTTTATCACTTTCTACTGTAATTATAGGCTGTTCTTTTAAAATTTTGTCTCCTTCCTTTACTAAAATATCAGTAATTTTCATCTCCTCTATTCCTGTATCAGGAAGTATTATTTTTTTATACATATTATCTCTTTTGCTATGAAATTCTAGGATTATGTTTATTTACATTAATTTTATATTTTTTGATAAAATGTAAAATTTTTTTCAAACTAATTAGATTTAAATCTAAAAAGATATTTAATACAGCAAGTACTACGTATAATTCATTAATTTCAAAGAAATCACGTAAATTATTTCTACTATCAGATCTACCATAACCATCAGTGCCTAATACAAAATAGTCATTTGTTGGTATATATTTACGAATTTGTTCTGCAAAAAGTTTCATATAATCTGTTGCTGCTACTGTTGGATAATTTTTCATTATACTAGTAATATAAGGAATACGACGTTTTTCAGAAGGATGTAATAAATTCCAATGATCACAATCTTGTCCCTCTCTAGCAACTTCAGTAAAAGAAGTTACACTAAAAATATCTGAATTAATATCATACTGATTATATAATATATCTGCAGCTTTAATCATATTTCTTAAAATTGATCCAGAACCTAATAATTGTACAGTCATCTTATTTATATTATCTTTAACTGAAATAATTTTATATATTCCTTTACAAATACCATATTTATCTTTTACATTCATTGCTGGCATATTATAATATTCATTCATAGTAGTTATATAATAATATATATTTTCTTGTTTTTTATACATTCTTTTTAAACCATCATATATAATAACTGCTAATTCATATCCATATGTAGGATCATATGATATACAATTAGGAATTGTTAAAGAATGAATATGACTATGTCCATCTTCATGTTGTAATCCTTCTCCATTTAAAGTAGTACGTCCAGAAGTAGCTCCAATTAAAAATCCCCTTGCTTGTTGATCTCCCGCAGCCCAACAAAAATCTCCAATTCTTTGAAAACCAAAAATAGAATAATAAATATAAAATGGTATCATTGGTAAATTATTGGTTGAATAAGAAGTAGCAGCAGCTAACCATGATGCAAAAGCTCCAGATTCATTAATACCTTCTTGTAAAATTTGTCCTTTAATATCTTCTTTAT
This sequence comes from Enterobacteriaceae endosymbiont of Donacia vulgaris, assembly GCF_012568445.1. Lineage (NCBI taxonomy): Bacteria > Pseudomonadati > Pseudomonadota > Gammaproteobacteria > Enterobacterales > Enterobacteriaceae > Enterobacteriaceae endosymbiont of Donacia vulgaris. Next base: position 218,417 of record NZ_CP046190.1, on the reverse strand, counting down.
AATATGTTAATAATGATTTATCTTGAGGTGTATATTTTAATCCATTTGAATTATATATACCGATTTGTCTAAATAAACCTTCCATACCAAAAGTACGAGCTTCATCAGCTATAATTGGAACTATTCTAGTATTAATATTTTTATTTCTAAGTAAAATATTTAATACACGTACAAATGTAATTGTTGTAGATATTTTATATTGTTCTTTAAATAAAGAATTAAAATCTTTTAATTTAGGTAATATTAATTTTTCCGTAAAATTTATTCTCCTAAAAGGAATATAACCTCCTAATTTTTTACGTTGTTTGTGTAAATATTGATATTCTAAAGATTTTTTTTTAAAAGTAATATAAGGTAATTTATATAAATCTTTATCATTTATAGGAATATTTAAATTATTACGTATATATTTAATCGTATTAATATCAATTTGTTTAATTTGATGTGCAATATTTTTGCTTTCAGCTATTTTACCTAAACCAAATCCTTTTATTGTATGAAATAATATGACAATAGGCTTATTTTTAATTTTATAAGCTTTTTTAAAAGCTGTATAAATCTTTTCAGGATCATGACCTCCATAATTTAATAATTCTATTTCTCGATCAGTTAAATGTTTAACAAGTTTTAATGTTTCTGAAAATTTTCCAAAAAAATTTTTTCTAATATAAGCCCCATTTTTGGAATTTAAATTTTGAAAATCTCCATCTAAAGTATCATTCATTAATTTAATTAATTTACCAGTTTTATCTTTATATAATAAATTTTCCCAAGTATGGCCCCAAATAACCTTAATAACTTCCCATCCGGCTCCTTTAAAGAGATTAGCTAATTCATTAATAATTTTACCATTTCCATATACAGGACCATCTAATCTTTGTAAATTACAATTTATTACAAAAATTAAATTATTTAATTTTTCTCTTGAAGCTATATTTAAAACTCCTTTAGATTCTGGTTCATCCATTTCACCATCACCTAAAAATGCAAAAACTTTATTATTTGTTTTTTTTTTTAATTCTCTATTTTCCAAATATTTAATAAATTTAGCTTGATATATTGCAGATATTGCTCCTAATCCCATAGATACAGTTGGAAATTGCCAAAAATTAGGCATTAACTTAGGATGTGGATATGATGATAAACCTTTTCCTAATACTTCTTGCCGAAAATTATTTAAATAATCAATACTAATACGTCCTTCTAAAAATGATCTAGCATATATTCCAGGTGATATATGTCCTTGAAAGTAAATAATATCTCCATTGTTTGTATGATTAGATGCTTTAAAAAAATGATTAAAACAAACTTCATAAATATGTGAAGATGATTGATAAGAAGAAATATGACCACCTAAATCTAGATTTTTTTTGGAAGCTCTTAAAACTATCATTATTGCATTCCATCTAATAAATGACCTGATTTTATCTTCTAAAATTAAATTTCCAGGATATATATTATCCTGTTCTCTAGAAATAGAATTTACATAATTATTATCTTGTACATCAAAAATAATTCCTTTATTTTTAAGATGTAATATAGTTTTTTTTAATAAAAATTTAGCTCTTTCAATTCCTTCCTCTTTTATTACAGAATCTATTGATTGTATCCAATCATTTGTTTCAATTGGATCCACGTCATTATAAAATATATAGTTATCTGACATGGTTATTATTCCTTATTTTAATAAAAATTAAATAACATATACTTACATTTTATTTATTCATTTTATTTTTATAATTAATTTTTGAAAAAATATTATTTATAAATTTATAAATATTATATTTTTTAAATATTTATTATTGTTGTAATATCACCTTTTTTTTGTAACCATTTACGACGATCTTCTGCTCTTTTTTTTGCTAATAACATATCCATAATAGAAAATGTTTTTTTTATTTCTTTTTCAGTATTATTTATTATTAATTGTATTAATCTGCGACTAATGGGATTAAAAGTTGTTTCTCTTAATTGAGTTGGATTCATTTCACCTAATCCTTTAAATCTCTGTACATTTGTTTGTTGACTATTATTCTTATTATAATTTTGTTTTAAAATTTTAATTTTTTCATTTTCATCTAAAGCATAAAAAGTTTTTTTTCCTATATCTATCCGGTATAAAGGAGGCATTGCAACATAAATATGTCCTTTTTTTACTAATGCTAAAAAATGTTTTGCAAATAAAGCACATAATAAAGTAGCAATATGTAATCCATCTGAATCAGCATCAGCAAGAATACAAATTTTATTATATCTTAATTTTTTTAAATCTTCATTATTAGGATATATTCCTATTGCTAAAGAAATATCATATATTTCTTGTGAAGATAAAATTTCTTCAGAATTTATTTCCCATGTATTTAAAATTTTTCCTTTTAACGGCATAACTGCTTGAAAATTTTTATTTCTTGCTTGTTTTGCTGATCCTCCAGCAGAATCACCTTCTACTAAAAAAAGTTCTGTTTTTTTTTTATCATGGATAATACAATCAGATAATTTACTAGGTAAAATTGAATTTGTATTATAATTTTTTTTTTTTATAAATTTTTTAGATTCTCGAATACGTTTTTGTGCATTTGTAATAAAAATATCAACTAAAACTGTACCTATTTTAAAATTTTGATTTAGCCATAAAATGAAAGAATCTCTGACTATATTTGCAACAAATACAGTACATTGTCTAGAAGATAAACGTTCTTTTGTTTGTCCAGTAAATTGAGGATCTTGTATTTTAATAGATAAAACATAAGAACATTGATTCCAAATATCTTCTCCTAATAATTTTATATTTCTAGGTAATAAATTATGAAAATTACAAAAATGACGTATTGCATCTAATAACCCTAAACGTAGTCCATTAACATGTGTACCTCCATAAGTAGTAGGAATTAAATTAACATAACTTTCAGTAATAATATTATGATTATTGCCTGTAATCCAAAATAAAGCCCAATTTACATGTTTAATATCATTAAAATATTCACCTATAAAAGGTGAATTTGGTATAGTAATTATATTTTTTAATGAATTAATTAAATATTCGGATAATCCATTTTTATAATTCCAACGATACTTGTCTTTAGTATTTTTATTAGTAAAATATACCGTTAATTTTGAACATAAAACTGCTTTTGCTTTTAATAAATTAATTAAACTCGAAACTAAAAAAGTATGATGTTCGAAAAATTTTTCATTTGGCCAAAATCTAATTTTTGTTCCATGTTTTTGACTATCTACGTTTTTATAAGAATTTAAGTCCTGTATTTTATATCCATTTTCAAAAATTATTGTATAAATTTTTTTTTCATGGAAAATACTGACTTCTAACCTTTTTGATAAAGCATTAACAACAGAAATACCTACACCATGTAAACCTCCAGAAAAATTATAATTTTTATTAGAAAATTTTCCACCAGCATGTAATCGACATAAAATAAGTTCAATAGCAGGTATACCTTCTTGAGAATGTATATCAGTAGGCATTCCTCTACCGTCATCAATAACCTCTAATGATTGATCTTTATATAAAGTAACAAAAATATTTTTAGCATAACCTGCTAATGCTTCATCTACACTATTATCTATTACTTCTTGAGCTAAATGATTAGGTCTAGTAAGATCAGTATACATTCCTGGTCTACGTCGTACAGGATCTAAACCTTCTAAAACTTCTATAGAATCAGCATTATATTGATTTAAATGATTCATTTTATTAAGTATATAATAATTTTATATTTAAAATATAAAAAAAATCCATTTTAAGTCAATTAATTTTAATAGATATTTATTATATAAATAAATAATTTGATATTATTTATTATATTATTTTTAAAATATAAAGTAAAAACTCAATATTGTTTATTATAACATATTTTTTTTTAAAAAAATATAACCTATTTTTTGTTATTTTAATAATAAATACTTTTAAAATATTTATTTTTTATATTTCTGATAATGCTTTTTTAAAGATATTAAAATAGTAAAACTACATGAAAAGAATATCATTAAAAACCATATTAAGTACCACATTAATTTATATCCATTTTTTTTAATTTATAATAATTCTAATAATAAAAATCAGATTTTTTTTTAATTTCTTTTTTATTAATATAAAAAAACATTTTTTTATAACACCAAAAAGTATAAGTTAAAATAATAGGCATAAATATTATTACTACATATAACATTATATTTAATGTTAGTTGACTTGATGTAGAATTCCAAATAGTTAAACTTTGATAATATTTTATATTTGAAGGAAGAATAAAAGGGAACATTATAATGCCTATAGTTGATATCATACTTATAATAGTAAAAATAGAAAAAATAAATGTTATTATTTTTTTTTTATATATAGATGTTAAAATTATTAAAAATGGTAAAGTTACACTTAATAAAGGTAATAAATATAAATATTTAAAATTTTGAAAATTATTCATCCATGCTGTTTGTTTATGTAGGACACTATTAGTTTTATACATTATATTTGTTTTTTGAAATATATGAGTATTAATTTTATATCCTTTTATAAAAAATAAAATATTAAAAAATGATAAAGTAAAAAAAATCATTAATAATATGGAAGATATTTTTAAAATTAAATTTAATCTACGATTCATAATAAAATCTTTTATTCTGATTTGTAAATAAGTGACAGCATGATTTATAACTAGGATTATAGTTGTAATACTAATCATTATACTAGATAAATTAAATAATTTTAAAAAATTTTCTTTGGAATAAAGATTATAATATTTATCAAAATAAAAAGGGAGACCTTTCAATATATTACCTAATACTATCCCTATTATTGCTGGAGGTATGATACTACCTATTGTAATAAAGATATCACACATTTTTTGCCACATTGGATGTTTAATTTTAGATCGATATTCAAAACCTATAGGACGTAAAAATAATGATATTAATAATAATATCATGGCTATATAAAAATGAGAAAACATGGTTGCATAAACAATAGGCCATGCTGCAAATAATGCTCCTCCAGTTGTAATTAACCATACCTGATTACCATCCCAATGAGGTGCAATAGTATTTATTATAACTCTTCGTTCAAGATTATTTTTACCTATTATAAATAATAAAATACCGACTCCCATATCTAATCCATCAGTAATCATAAATCCTGTAATTAGAATACCAATTATTATTGACCAAATTAAACATAAAAATTTATAATTTAACATTAAAATAACCTAATTAATTTTTTCTTTTTTAATATTTTTTTCAAAAAAATATTTACCAGTTCTTAAAATACTTGGACCTATACTAGAGATTTTATACATTAAATATAATTCTATTATTAATAAAATTGTATAAAAAATAAAAATTATTATTAGTGAAAATAATACTTCTAAAAATTGTAAAGAAGATCCTGCCATATATGTAGGTAATATATCTTTTATAGCCCATGGTTGTCTACCATATTCTGCAACAAACCATCCTGATTCAGAAGCAATCCATGGTAAAGGCATTGAATATAAACAAATTTTTAATAAATATTTTTTTTTTTCAATATTATTTTTAATAATACTATAATAAAAAACTAAAATTAATATAATAAATAAAATTAAACTTGATAAAACCATAATTCTAAAAGAAAAAAATAAAGGAAATATCATCGGAATTGACATTTTAGCAACTTTTTTTATCTGTATATTATTTATATTATAAATATTTTTATAGTATTGTTGAAATAAAAATCCATATCCTAAATATTTTTTGTTTTGATTAAATATTTTTATGTTATTTTTTTTTAAATCTCCATTTTTCATTTTTTTAAGAGCAGTTAATGCTTTTAGTCCCTTTTTAATTTTTAATTCATTATTTTTAATTACATCTTTTATACCTAAAATTGGTATATGGGAAGATCTTGTAGCAATTATACCTAATAAATATGGAATTTTTATAGAATATTTATTTAATTCTTTTTTCTGATTAGGTAAACATATAATATTAAAAGCTGCTGGAGGTTTTTGTGTTTCCCATTCAGCTTCAATAGCTGCTAATTTAGTTTGTTGTGTATTTTTTAACTGATAACCGGATTCGTCTCCTAATATTATTACAGAAAGAATAGAAAATAACCCAAAACAAGAAGATATAATTATAGATTTTTTAGAAAAATCTATATCTCTTTTATTTAAAAGATAATATGCACTAATTCCAATAATAAATATTGAACCAGTTGTATATCCAGCTGTTATAGTATGAACAAATTTTACTTGTGCTATAGGATTAAAAATTAATTTCCAAAAATTATTCATTTCCATTCGCATATTTTGATAATTAAAGGAAGAAGCAATAGGATTTTGCATCCATCCATTAGCAATTAAAATCCAAATAGCAGAAAGATTAGATCCTATAGCAACTAACCATGTTACAAATAAATGTTGTAGTTTATTTAAACGATTCCATCCTAAAAAAAATAAACCTACAAAAGTTGATTCTAAAAAAAATGCAACTAAACCTTCTATCGCTAATGGAGCACCGAAAATATCACCTACATAATGAGAATAATATGACCAATTTGTTCCAAATTGAAATTCCATAGTTATACCTGTTACTATTCCTAAAGCAAAATTAATTCCAAATAATTTACCCCAAAATTGAGTCATATCTCTATATATTTTATTTTTAGAAATAATATATATTGTTTCCATTATAGCTAATAAAAAAGAAAGTCCTAATGTTAGCGGTACAAATATAAAATGGTACATTGCTGTTAATGCGAATTGCAATCTTGATAAATCAATAACATTTAACATTATAAATCCTTATATATTTTAAAATATTTATAATATTTTTTAAAACAATTTATAATTATTTTAATTATTTTTCTTAAAATAAAAATTTTTTATAAAAAAATTTTAATAATAAATAACGAAATAAAATTTATAAAAATAATTTTATAGGATCTTCTAATAATGTTTTTACTAAAATAAGAAAACCTATAGCATCTTTTCCATCTATTAATCGATGATCATAAGATAAAGCTAAATACATCATAGGCATAATACATATTTTATTATTAATAACAACTGGTCTATCTTTAATAACATGCATTCCTAATATAGCACTTTGTGGGGGATTAATAATAGGTGTTGACATTAAAGAACCAAATACTCCTCCATTAGTAATAGTAAATGTTCCACTAACTAAATCGTCAATAGATAATTGATTTTTATTACTTTTTATAATTAATTCTTTAATTTTTTTTTCAATATCTATTAATGATAATTTATTTGTATTATAAATAATAGGTGTTATTAAACCTCTTTCTGTTGCTATTGCAATATTAATATTATAATAATTATTATAAATAATATTTTCACCATCAATAAATGCATTAATTTTTTTAAAAGATTTTAGTGCTTGTGTAATAGCTTTAATATGAAAAGAAGTAAAACCTAATTTTATATTATAATTTTCATAAATAAAGTTTTTATATTTATTTTTTATGTCAATAATTTTTTGCATATTAACTTCATTAAAAGTGGTTAACATAACTGTATTATTTTTAGAATCCATTAATTTTTTGGAAATATATTTTCTTATTGGACTCATTTGTTTTTTTTCAAAACTATTATTTTTTAAAATTTTTTTTTTATTTGTTGTTATATTATTTAAATTTTCAGAATTGAAATTAGTTTTATTATCAAAATTATTTAATTTTTTAATTGAAAATATTTTTTTTTTCATGTTCCTTCTTATTGAAGGGCTAAAATTATTTAATTTTTCTAAAATTTTTTTTTGATTTTTAATAGAATTAAAAAATTCTGTATATTTAATAATATTTTTATTATTATCTTCTTTTTTCTTAAAAAATTTTACTTTTTTTAAAATACCAATAATTTGTTGTGATTTTACTTTTTCTCCTTGTTTTACTAAAATTTTTTCTAAAATACCATCAATAGTTGATGGTATTTCTAATACTACTTTATCTGTTTCTAATTCTAGAAGAATATCATCATTTTTTACTTTTTCTCCTGGTTGTTTAAACCATTTAATTATAATTGCATTATTGATAGATTCAGGTAATTCAGGAACAATAATATTAATATTATCCATTTTTTATCCTTATAAATTAATTTTTATTTTATATCGATATTAAAAACAGAATTTATTATTTTGTTTTGTTGTTTTTTATAAATAGTAAAATATCCTGTTGCAGTTGAAGCAGAATTATTTCTTCCAATGTAGTGAATATTACAATTTAATTGATTTTTAAAACAGTCTTGAATATATATCCATGCTCCTTGATTTTTTGGTTCTTCTTGACACCAAAAAAAATTTTTTATTATTACATATTTTGTAATTATTTTTTGTAATTTTTTTTTTGGAAATGGATATAATTGTTCTACTCTAATAATAATTATATTATTATTTTTTATATTTTTTCTATGTTCTAATAAATCATAATATATTTTTCCAGAACAAAAAATAATATGTTGAATATTTTTAATATTAATGTTTATATCTATGTCATCTATAATTAATTTAAAATAATTATTTACAAAATTTTTTAATGAAGAACAAGCTAATGGATATCTTAAAAGAGATTTAGGAGAAATTATAATAAGTGGTTTTTTTATAGAATTAAATGCATGTTCACATAATAAATGATAAATTTGAGATGCATTAGAAGGAATACAAATTCTCATATTATCTTCAGCACATAATTGTAAAAATCTTTCTATTCTTGATGAAGAATGTTCTGGTCCTTGACCTTCATGTCCATGTGGAAGCATAATTATTAATCCACTCTTATAATTCCATTTTTTTTCTCCAGAGCTAATAAATTGATCTATAATAATTTGAGCCCCATTAATAAAATCTCCAAATTGTGCTTCCCATATTGTGATAACATGATTCATATTATTTAAAGAATATCCATATTCAAAACCTAAAACTGCTTCTTCAGATAAAATAGAATTATAAATATAAAAATTACCTTGTTGTAAGGTAATATTTTTTAAAGGTGTATATGAAAGTCCACTTTGTTGATCGTATATAACAGCATGTCTATGAGAAAATGTACCTCTTTTTACATCTTCACCAGATAAACGACAAGATATTCCTTGAGTTAAAATATTTGCATATGCTAAATTTTCTGCTGTACCCCAATCTAATTTTTTTTCTTCTTTACTCATACTAATTCTATCTAAATAAATTTTTTTTACTCTAGGATGAATATTAAATTTTTTAGGTAAATAACTAATTTGAAAAAGTAATTTTTTTAATTTATCAATTTTTATATTTTTATATATTTTTTTTTTATATTTTTTTTTAATAGGATAAAGATATTGATATGTTTTTATAAAATATTGATTTTTATCAAATAAATTTTGATATTTTTTATATAAATCTATTTTTTTTTGATTATTTATAATATTTTCTAATAACAATTTATTGAAATATAAATATTGTATTGTTTTATGATTTTTAATATAATTATACATTAATGGTTGTGTAATAAATGGATCATCCATCTCATTATGACCATGTCTTCTATATGAAATTAAATCAATGAAAACATCTTTATGAAATATATTTCTATAATTTAATGCTAATCTTATTGTTAAGATAACATTATCTAGATCATCGGCATTTACATGAAAAATAGGACATTGAATCATTTTTGCTATATCAGTACAATAATAACTAGATCTCATATCAGTAATTTTTGATGTAGTAAAACCAATTTGGTTGTTAATAATAATATGAATAGTACCATTAACTCCATATCCTCTAGTTTGAGATAAATTTAAAATTTCTTGTATTATCCCTTGGCCACTAAAAGATGCATCTCCATGTATATTAACTGGTAAAATATAAATATTTTTTTTTTTTAAAATATCATTTTGAGCTCTAGCTATACCCATAGTAATACTATTAATAACTTCTAAATGAGAAGGATTAAATGCTAGTTGTAATTCTATTTTTTGTTTATTTATTTCAATAAAAGAAGAATAACCTAAATGATATTTTACATCATCTATCTTATTTTCTTCTAGTAAAATATTTGAAAATTCATTAGTTATATCTTTAATTTTTTTACCCATGATATTTACTAAAAAGTTTAATCTACCTCTATGCGCCATACTAAAAATTATTTTTTTTGTTTTTTCTTTTAATATACTTGTATAACGTATTATTTCTTTTATTAAAGGAATTAAAACATCACATCCTTCTAAAGAAAATCTTTTAGCACCTGGGAATTTTTTTCCTATATTTTTTTCAAAAATTTCAGTTGCAATTAATTCTTCTAAAAATATTTTTTTTTCTTTATAATTTAAATTATTTTGTGTATATTCTATATTTTTTTGTATCCAATATTTTTCTTTATTTAATAAATGCTGGTATTCTATACCAATAGAACCGCAATATTTTTTTTTAAAAAAATTATAAATATTAATTATTTTTTTATTTTTAAAAAACTTATTTAATGTAATTTTTTTTTGTAAATCTTTTTCGTTAAAATGATAATTTTGTAATTGTAAAATATTATTTAATTTTTTTTTATCTGAAATTAATGGATTAATATTTGCATAATAATGTCCTAATTCTCTAAAATTATGTATTAATTGATTAATTTTTTCTATTAAAAATTCTTTTTTATAAAAAAATTGATTTTTTAATATATTATTAGTATTTAAATTTTTATTATTTTTTTGAAAATTTATAAAAATATTATACCAATTTTTATTTACAGAATGAGGATTTATTAAAAAATTTTGATACAATTTTTCAATATATAAAATATTTTCATATGAAATATTTTTTTTAAAATAATTATTATTCATTATAATCTCTTATTAAAATAAAATAATATTTATTTTATTTTAAAGTAATATAAAAAAATAATATATTAATATATAACAATATATTTTATAAAAATATTTTTGTAAAATATTTAAAATTTATAAATTTTCTATTTAAAAAACAATTTTTGATTTTTTTTATTAATAAAATATTTTTAATTAAATATATTTAATAATATATATTATAATTTAAATTAATTAAATATATGTTAATATTTAATTAGTACATCATATCTATTTATAATTATCTATAGTAATTATTATATTGATATAAAAATTTTAAATTTTATTAAAATAATATAATTTATAAAATTAAATTTTATTTATTTTTTGATAAAATAATATTAATTATAATTTTATTATTTATAAATATATTATTTTTTATATATAATTTTAAAAAAAATATATAGGTGAATTATAATATAATTAATTCACCTAGTAAAATTCAATTTTTGAAAAATATATTTATTAATAATATAATTATTTATATTTTATATAATTTTAATGAATATTTTATTATATATTCATAGTATTGAATTATTAAAATTATATAAATTAAAAAATATTTTTTATATTATAACCATTTTTTTTTTTTAAAATAAAAATAAGGAGCTAAAGCTGATATTATCATTATAATGATGGCATATAAATAACCATATTTCCATTTTAATTCTGGTAAAATAGAAAAATTCATACCATAATTAGATGCTACTAAAGTAGGAGGTAAAAAAATAACTGATACTAATGAAAAAATTTTTATAATTCTATTTTGTTCTATATTAATAAAACCCATTGCAGCTTGTACTAAAAAATTTACTTTTTGAAATAACGATTCATTATGGGGTAATAGAGATTCAATATCTCTTGAAATTTCTCTAGCTTGTTCTATCTGAATTTCTGGTAACCTAGTTTTTCTCATTAAAAAATTTACAGCTCTTTGTGTATCCATTAAACATAATCTTACTTTCCACCCAATATCTTCTAATTCCGCTAAAGTAGAAAGTGCATTATCAAATTGATCATTTTTATGTCCTTTCATAATGATACAACTAAGAGATTCTAATTGACTATATATATTTTCTATTTCATCAGCTAACTGTTCAATTTTAGTATCTAATATATCTAATAATAATTCATAAGGATTACCATAAATCATGGTATTATTTTTATGCATACGTATTCTATATAAACGAAAAACAGATAATTCTTTTTCTCGTAAAGTATATAATCTACCATTTTTAATGGTAAATGCAACTGTAGTTGTACCAGCATGTTCATCTTTATTTTTATAAAAAAAGAAAGAATGAATATGTAATCCTTCTTGATTTTCAAAAAATCTAGCTGATGCTTCTATATCTTCTAATTCTGGTCTAGTAGCTAGATTTTGTCCTAATAAATAATAAATTTTTTTTCTTTCAATATTTTCGGGTTTTATTAAATCAATCCAAATTGCATCTAAAAGATTATTATAATGATTATCTAATTTTAAATAAATTAAATGTTTATTATATATTTTATACGCATTTAACATAATAACTCCTAATTAGGATATTATTTAAATTAATATTTAAATAAATATATATACTTTTTCAGTATTATTTTACAAATACATTTACTTTTTTATATATAAGATTGTACATAATTAGACATTATCCATTTTATTATCATATTATTAAATTTAATTTGTAATTTTTTATTATTTTTAATAATTTCTATTTTTAAAATAATTCCTTTTCCGAAAATTTGATGATAAACTACTTGTCCTATAAAATATTTTTTTTTATTTAAAATATTTTGGGATTTAAAAAAAATATTTTTTTTTAAATAACTAATTTTTTGGATACAATTTTCTGGTAATTCATTAATAAATCTTGATGGTATAGAATTAATTTCTTTACCATATAAATAACGTTTTTTTGTATAAGTTAATGTTAATTTTTTTTTTGCTCTAGTAATACCTACATAAGCTAAACGTCTTTCTTCATTTATATTAGTATCTGTAAAAGTACTTTTATTTGGAAATATACCTTCTTCCATACCTACGATAAATACTTCAGAAAATTCTAATCCTTTTGATGCATGAATAGTCATCATTTGTATATAATTATTGGTATTTTGATTTTTATTTTTTTTATTTAAATTAATATCTTCTGTTGTTAATAATGTTTGTGAAAGAAAATCTACCAATAAAGTATTTTGATTTTTCGAAAATACTTTATTTGTATGTTTTAATGAAATTTTTGTAAAATAATCAGCTGCATTAATTAATTCTTTTAAATTATTTATTTTATTAAAATTGTTTTCAGAAAAACAACTTTTGTTATACATTTTTAATAATCCAGAATCATTTATAGTTTTTTTTATCATTATTGGTAATGGTTTATTTTTTAAATTATTTTTTAAATATTTAATTAAAATAATAAATTTTTTTAATGCATTAAATGATGTAGTATTTAAATATTTTTTTTTTTTTAAAATATAAAGACTAGATTCCCATAATGTTAAAAAATATTTTTGAGAAACATATTTTATTATCTTGATTGTATTATCTCCAATTCCTCTTTTAGGAATATTTATAATCCTTTCAAAAGAATTATCATCATTATAATTAGATATGAATCTTAAATAAGATAAAACATCTTTTATTTCTTGACGTTCAAAAAAACGTATTCCTCCGTAAATTTTATAAGGAATACAAAATTTTAACATAATTTCTTCTAAAATACGAGATTGAACATTATTTCTATAAAGAATTGCACAATTATCTAATTTTATATTTTTTTTTATAAAATTTTTATTTATATATTTCGCAATATATTGAGCTTCATCAAATTCATTTAATGCAAAATATATAGAAATAAGTTTCCCATCTTCTTTTTGAGTCCATAATTTTTTTTTTACTCTTATATCATTATGAGAAATTAATTTATTTGCAGCTTTTAAAATATTTGAAGTAGAGCGATAATTTTGTTCTAATAAAATTGTTTTAACATCATCAAAATCTTTTAAAAAAAGATTAATATTTTCAATTTGAGCACCTCTCCACCCATAAATAGATTGATCATCATCACCTACAAGAAGTATTTTAGTATTATAATGTTTATTATATAATAAAGAAATAAACTTATATTGTATATCGTTTGTATCCTGAAATTCATCAATTAAAATATTTTGAAATCTTTTTTGATATATTTTTAATATATGAGGATTATATAAAAATAATTTATATAAACACAATATTAAATCATTAAAATCAATAACTTCTATACTTTTACAATAATTTTGATATTCATCATATATTTTTAATAAATAAATATTATTTACATTATTTCCATAAATATAATTTTTTTTCTTATTAAAAAAATTATTTTTAAAATTATTTATATTTTTTAATATACTCTCTATTGAGTAATTTTTATCTTGTAAAGATAATTTTTTTAAAATTTTTTTAATTAATATTTTTTGATCTGAAGTATCTATAATTTGAAAATTTTTTGTTAATTTCGCTTCTATATAATGAATTCTTAATATATAATAAGCGAAGCTATGGAATGTTCCTATCCAAATATCATTTTTTTCATAATCTTTTATTAATGACGTAATTCTATTTTTTAATTCTAATGCTGCTTTATTTGTAAAAGTTACAGCTAAAATAGATTTAGGAGAACAATGTTCTTGATAAATTAACCATGCTATTCTACGAATTAATACAAGTGTTTTACCGCTACCAGCTCCAGCTAATATTAATAAATTTTTTCTAATTTCAGATACAACTTCTTTTTGTTTACTATTTAAATTTTTTAACAAATTAATGTTTTTCATTGACGGGAATACCGTAATTAAAATAAAATTTATTATAATATTATTTGACCATCATAAACATAATTAGCAATTCCTTCCATATATAAATTATTATTTTTTCCTTTCCAATGAACAGTTATAATTCCTCCTGGGAGATGAACATAAACTTTATTTAATAAAATATTTTTTTTAATACCTACAGCGGCAGCGGCACAAGCACCTGAACCACAAGATTTAGTTTCTCCAACTCCTCTTTCAAAAACTCTTATTTTAATATTATCAATATTTAAATATTGCATAAAACCTACATTAACTTTTTTTGGAAATAATTTATGATTTTGAAAAAATGAACCTATTAATGATATTGAAGTATTTGATACATTTTGAACTTGAATAACACAATGTGGATTTCCTAAAGAAACGATACTAAAATAAATAAATTTATTTTTAAAAAAAAGTTTATAAGTATTTTTAATACTATTGGTAATAAACGGGATTTCTTTGGGATTAAATAAAGGAATACCCATATTTACAGAAATAATATTATCATTTAAAAATTTTAAATATATTAAACGATTTTGTGTACTTACACATATTTTATTTTTTAATGTTAATTTTTTTGTTTTTAAATATAAAGCAAGACAACGTGCCCCATTACCACATTGTTCAACTTCATGACCATCAGCATTAAAAATTCTATAGTGAAAATCAATATTTTTATTTAATGATAATTCTACTAATAATAATTGATCAAATCCTATACCTAAATATCTATTAGATAATTTTTGTATTATTTTTTTTTTTAAAAAAAATTTTTTTTTGATATTATTTATAATAACAAAATCATTACCTAATGCATGCATTTTAGTAAATTTTATTTTCATATAATATATTATAAATTATAAAATTAAATTTTTAAAAAAGAAAAAATAAATTGATATTAAAATTTATTTTTTTTTATCTATTACAGATACTGTATAATTTTTATTTCCTATTATTACTATATCTGCACATTTTTGTGTAAATAAACCAACTGTTACAATTCCAGGAATATTATTTATATATTTTTCCATTTTAATTGGATTATCTAAATCTAGATTATATATATCTAATATTAAATTACCATGTTCAGTAATTGTATTAATACGAAGTTTTGCTGTAGCTCCTATGTAAGATAATTTTTGAATAATGAAATTTTTTGCTAAAGGTATAATTTCTATAGGAACAGGATGTATACCTAGATATTTTACATATTTAGATTCATCAATAATACAAACAAATGTTTCCGATAAATTTGATATAATTTTTTCGTTAGTTAATGCAGCTCCTCCTCCTTTTATCATTTGCATTTTATAATTAATTTCATCAGCACTATCAAAATACATACTAATTTTTTTTATTTCATTAATATTTAAAATGTTAAAATTATACTTTTTTAATTTTTTTGTAGAATTTTCAGAAGCTGATACTACTCCTTTAATATTATGTTTTACAGTAGGTAAAAGATCAATAAAATGGGATATTGTAGTTCCTGATCCAATACCAATAATATTATTATTTTGAATATATTTTATTGCAAATTTAGCTGCAATATTTTTTAATTTATTAAACATGTATATTTATATCTTTATATAAGATAAGATCTATATTATATTAAGTATAATAATTTGTAAAAAATTATTATATTTTCATTATTCAAAGTTTTTTAAAATATAAATTTTTTATAAATTTTTTATTTTAATAAAAATATTTAATATAATCATATAAATTTATTATAATTAATAATAATTTATTTAAATTCATTAATTTTATATAAATTTTATTTAATAAATCATATTATGAGATTTTTTATGAGAAAATTAAAAAAAATTTTTTGTATATTTTTTTTTATTAGTATGTTAACTATAACATATAAAAATATTAATGCTAAATTATTACCTTTGAATGTAATGAAAAAATCTGGTAATCCATCATTACCAAGTTTATCAAAAATATTATCAAAAGTAATACCTTCTGTTGTTAGTATTAATGTTCAAGGAAGTACTTTTATAACACAATTTAAATTACCTTCCAAAATACAAGAATATTTAAACGAACATTTTGCGTTATGTAAAGAAGGATCACCATACGAAAATACTCCTATTTGTGGCAATAATAATAATATTCTTGAACAAAAATTTCATTCAATTGGTTCTGGTGTAATTATAAATTCTAAAAAAGGTTTAATTATTACTAATAATCATGTTATTGACCATGCTAATTATATTTTAATAGAATTAAATGATGGAAAAACTTATGAAGCTAAAGTTATAGGGAAAGATCCACAAACAGATATAGCTTTAATACAAATTAAAAATAAAACAAAAAATTTAAAAAGTATTAAAATAGCTAATTCTGATAATTTAAAAGTCGGTGATTATACTATAGCAATAGGTAATCCATATGGTTTAGGAGAAACTGTTACATCAGGAATTATATCTGGATTAGGACGTACAGGACTAAATATTGAAAATTTTGAAAATTTTATTCAAACAGATGCAGCAATTAATCGAGGTAGTTCTGGAGGGGCATTAGTTAATTTAAATGGAGATTTAATTGGTATAAATACTGCTATTTTAACTCCTAATGAAGGTAATATCGGTATTGGTTTTGCTATACCTAGTAATACTGTTAATAATTTAATTAAACATTTTATTAAGTTTGGTAAAGTTAAAAGAGGTTCTTTAGGAATTTATGGAATAGATCTTGACCCTCATATAGCTAAAGCAATGCATGCTTCTAATGTTAGTAAAGGTATTTTTATACGAAAAACTGAATCATTTAAAAATAATAAACTCCAATCTGGAGATATTATTGTTACATTAAATGGTAAAAAAATATACAGTTTTACTATATTAAAGGCAAAAATAAGTAACCTTATGAGAGGTACAATAATTCGATTAGGAATTATAAGAAAAGGTCATTTTCAAAAAATAAATATAAAATTAAATGATTATTGTAATAATCATTCTCAAAATAAAGCGATGTATTATGGAATAGAAGGAGGATATTTAAATAATGTTATTTTAAAAAAAGAAATTTTCTTTTTTAAGAAATTTAAAAAAAATGCAGTAAAAGTTGAAAAAGTAATTCCTAATTCTCCAGCAGCAATGATAGGTTTAAAAGAAGGTGATGTAATATTATCTATTAACAAACAACGTACAAAAAATATAAAAGATGTTCAAAAAATTTTAGATAAACATCCAATATTAATTCTTTTATATATTATGAGAGATGGAGAAAGATTTTATTTAGTTAATTAATTAAAAAAAAATATAAATTTGATTGAAATAATTTTTAAAATATAACATACTACTTAGAATAATAATGGCCCTTTAGCTCAGTGGTTAGAGCAAACGACTCATAATCGTTAGGTCGTTGGTTCAAATCCAACAAGGGCCAGTTTTATTAAAATATATTTTTTTTATTCATGTTAATTTTAAATTAATTAATATTAATTTTAACGTAATTTTTAATTTAATTAAGATTAATTTTTATTTAATTTTTAAAATTAGGTAAAATATGTTAGAAATCCGTTTAATATTAAATAAATTAAAAGAAATTAAAAGAAAAAACATTTTTATTAGGGGGTTTCTTTAATTATTTAAAATATCAAAAAAAGTTATTAATAATAAAAAATAAACTTAATGATCCCAATATTTGGAATGATTTTTATCATATACTTATTTTAAATAAAAAAAAAACAAATATAGAAAATTTATTATCATCATTAGATAATCTTAATCAAGAGATTATTGATATTAATGAATTAATTAATTTAGCTATTGAAACTAATGATAAAAAAATATTAAAAGAATCTATAAAAATATTATACAATATAGAAAATAAAATAAATATTTTAGAATTGAAAAAAATTTTTGTAAAAAAAAATGATAAAAGAAATTGTTTTATTGATATACAAGCTGGTTCTGGAGGGATAGATTCCCAAGATTGGGCTAGAATAGTAATGAGAATGTATATAAAATGGGCAGAAAAAAAAAAATTTCAAGTAAATATAATACATAAATCTTCTGGAGATATTATAGGAAGCATAAAATCATCTACATTACATATTATAGGTCATTATGCTTTTGGGTGGTTACGTACAGAAAATGGTATTCACCGTTTAGTTAGAAAAAGTCCTTTTAATTCATCAAATAGAAGACATACCTCTTTTGTTTCAACATTTATATATCCAGAAATTAAAGATAATATTAATTTAACTATTAATGTAGAAGATTTACGTATTGATGTATATCGATCATCTGGAGCAGGAGGACAACATGTAAATCGTACTGAATCTGCTGTACGTATTACACATCTTCCCACTGGATTAGTAACACAATGTCAAAATAATAGATCACAGCATAAAAATAAAGATCAAGCTATGAAACAAATAAAGTTTAAATTATATGAATTACAAAATAAAAAAAAGCAAAAAATACAAAAAAAAATAGAAAAAAAAAAATTTAATATTAGTTGGGGATATCAAATCCGTTCTTATATTCTAGATCATTCAAGAATTAAAGATATAAGAACAGGAATTGAAATTAATGATATACAATCTGTTCTTGATGGTAATTTAGATAAATTTATTCAAGCAAGTTTAAAATTAGGTTTATAAATATAGGATTATTTATTATGTCTGAAAATAAAAAAAATTTTAATAATAATATTAAAAATATTGATAATAATGAAATAAAATTTCGACATAAAAAATTACAAGAATTAAGAAATGATAATAATATAGTTTTTCCTAATAATTTTAAAATTAATATCTCATTAAATGAAATCTATAAAAAGTATGATCACAAAGATTGTTTGTTAAAAAAAACATTACTTAATATCGCAGGACGTATAGTCAATTTAAGAATTATGGGTAAAGCTTCCTTTATTAATATTCAAGATTATAATGGAAAAATACAAATCTATATATCTCAAAATAGTATTTCTTTAAAAGAATATAAAAAATTTTTAGAAAAATATGATCTTGGAGATATTGTTGGTATAGTTGGTTATGTTTTTAAAACAAAAACTAATATTTTATCTATTTTTTGTCAAAAACTCTATTTATTAACAAAAGCTATGCGCCCACTTCCTGATAAATATCATGGTTTACAAAATAAAGAGATAAAATACAGAAAAAGATATTTAGATTTAATTGTTAATAAAAAAACACGTAATATCTTTCAAAAAAGATCTCAAATTATATTAAATATTCGCAATTTTATGTATAAACAAAATTTTACTGAAGTAGAAACACCTATGATGCATAATATTCCTGGAGGTGCTTTAGCAAAACCATTTATAACATATCATAATACTTATAATAAAAATATATATTTACGAATTGCTCCTGAACTTTATTTAAAACGTCTTATAATCGGTGGTTTTAATAAAATTTTTGAAATTAATAGAAATTTTAGAAATGAAGGAATTTCAACTCAACATAATCCTGAATTTACTATGATGGAATTATATATAACATATGCTGATTATCAAGATTTAATGATTTTATTTGAAAAATTATTTAAAATAATATATAAAAAAATATTTAAAAAACATTTATTAAAATATAATAATTATATTTTTGACTTAAATAAAAAATTTAATAAATTAACTATGAAAGAGTCTATTATATATTTTTATCCACAATTTTCTTTAGAAAATTTAGAAAATATAAAAAAACTAATACAAATTGCTGATTTATTGAAAGTTAAAATAAATAAAAATTGGAGTCAAGGTAAAATTATTTCTGAAATTTTTGAAGAAAAAATTTCAAATAAAATTATTGAACCAACATTTATTACAGAATATCCTATTGAAATTTCTCCATTATCAAGAAATAATAATTTAAATCCTTTATTTACTGATAGATTTGAATTTTTTATTTGTGGTATGGAAATAGCTAATGGTTTTTCTGAACTTAACGACCCTGAAGAACAAAAAAAAAGATTTCAAGAACAACAAAATTTAAAAGATAACGATAATAATAAAAACATTAACAAAAATTTTTATGATCAAGATTATATAGAAGCACTAGAATATGGATTACCTCCAACAGCTGGGTTAGGTATAGGTATAGATAGATTAATTATGTTATTTACTAATACACAATCAATTAGAGATGTAATTTTATTTCCAATGTTAAGATCTATTTAATAAACTTATTAATTTGTCAGATTTTTTAACTAAAGATATAAAATTTTGTATTTCTAAAGAAGCTTTACCTATTAAAAATCCATTAATAATATTTGTTTTAAAAAAAGTTTCTATATTAGAATAATTAACAGAACCACCATATAAAAAATATATATTTTTTGCTACTTTATTATTTAATGAAGATATGTATTTTTTAATAAATAAAATAATTTTTTGTATTTTATCAATATCAGCACTTTTACCTGACCCAATAGCCCAAACAGGTTCATAAGCTATGATTGTTTTATTGAAAATATTAATATTACTATTTTTAATTATATTATTAATTTGTTGAATACAAACTTGTTCTGTTTGATTTTGTGCTTTTTGTTCTTTTGTCTCCCCTAAACATAAAATTGGAATTAGACCATTATTTTTAATTAAAATAAATTTTTTAGATATTAAATTATTATTTTCATTATGGAATAATCTTCTTTCAGAATGTCCAATTATAATATATTTAACACCAACATCTTTTAACATTTTAATTGATGTTTCTCCTGTAAAAGATCCTTTTATATGAATATCTACATCTTGTGCGGTTAAAGATATAGATGTATTTTTTAAAAAATTATTTATATAATTTATGTAAATATAAGGAGGAGCTATAGATAAATTACAAAAAGATAACGAATTATTTATATTTTTTTTAATTAAATTAATGTTTTTGTTAATAAATTTTAAATTACCATTTAATTTCCAATTAGCAATAATCAAAAATTTTTTCATCTTTATCCTCTACTATATAAAAAATAATCTTTTACCAATATCTTTCAGATGTTATATTACCATTTTTATTTTTTAAATTTTTAGAAAAACCTTTATTTTTTTCTAAAAAATTTTGTGTTTGTTTTATCATTTCTGGATGGCCACATAACATTATATGATTATTTTGAGAACTAATTTTTATTCCAATTTTTTGTTCTAATTGTCCATTTTTTATTAAATTAGGAATATACCCATATAAAAAATTATTATTATTAATATTTCTAGTTAAAATAATTTGAACAATTAATTTATTAAAATGTTGTTTTTCTATATTTTTCACTAAATTTAAATAACTAAAATCTTCTATATATCTAATAGAATGTACTAAAATTATTTTTGTAAATTTTTTAAAACATACTTTATCTTGTAATATTGAAAGATAGGGGCCTATACCTGTACCTGTAGACAACATCCATAAATTTTCACAAGATTGTATATTATTTAGTATGAAAGTACCTGATGCATCTTTAGAAATAAAAATTTCATCATTAATTTTTAAATTATATAAATATGGGCTTAATTTTCCTTTTTGAACATTAGATATATAAAATTCATAATTTTGATTACTTGGAGGATTAATATAAGAATATGCTCTTTTTATTTTTTTACCATTAATATCTAATGCTAACTTAGTAAATTGGCCAGCAGAAAAATTATTAACTTGTGCATTTACAATGATACTAAATAAATTTTCTGTCCAGTATTTTATTTTTTTTATTTTACCAATACTCCATTCTGTCATATTTACCCTTTAATTTAATCAATTAATATTTTAAAAAAATATATCATAAATAATATATATCATATATATTATATTACAAAATTAATAAATAAAATTTTTTATTAAATTTAAAAAAAATTTTAGTAAAATATAATTTTATATTGATCTTTTTTATAAAAAAAATTATTAATTTAAAGAATTATTTATATAAATTTTAATTGAATCAATTATAGTAATAATTTATTATTAGATAATATGAAATATATTTTTTTATTAATATTTAAAAGGGGTGTAGTTTAATTGGTAGAATATTGGTCTCCAAAACCAATGGTTGAGGGTTCAAATCCCTCCACCCCTGAAAATAAAAAATAATTTATAGTAAAATATAAATGTATTTTACATTAAAATTTAAATAATTTTCCAAAAATTTGTAGCATATCAAATAAAATAAAAACCATATTTTTAAAACTTAAATAAATTACGTTGAATTATGCATATTATCTAACAAAATGAAAGAGGTTTAAACATGAATGGAGCACAATGTATAATTCAAGAATTAAAAAAACAAAATGTTAAAACAGTATTTGGATATCCTGGAGGAGCTATCATGCCTCTTTATGATGCATTATATGATGGAGGCATTGAACATATCTTATGTAGACATGAACAAGGAGCAGCTATAGCTGCAATTGGATATGCTAGAGTAACAGGTAAAGTAGGAGTTTGTATTGCTACTTCTGGTCCGGGTGCTACTAATTTAATTACAGGAATTGCTGATGCTATGGTAGATTCTGTACCTATTATTGCTATTACAGGACAGGTATCACTCCCATTAATTGGTACTGATGCTTTTCAAGAAATAGATATTATAGGAATGTCTTTATCATGTACTAAACATAGTTTTTTAATTACTTCATCACTAGAATTATCTTCAACAATACAAAAAGCATTTTATATAGCATTATCTAATAGACCTGGACCTGTATTAATAGATATACCTAAAGATATACAATTATCTAATTTACCAAAAATTATTAAATCAAAAAATAAAAAAAAATTTTTTATTAAAAAATTAGAATTTTCAAAAAAAGAAATTATTAAAGCTAATTACTTATTAAAACACTCTAATATGCCTCTATTATATATAGGCGGTGGTGTCAATATCGGTAATGCAGTTAAAACATTAAGAAAATTTGTTAAAAATTCTCAAATACCTACAGTTGTAACTTTAAAAGGTTTAGGAACTATAGATAATAATAATCCATATTATTTAGGAATGTTAGGAATGCATGGAAGTAAAGCTGCTAATTATACCGTACAAAAATGTGATTTATTAATAGCTATTGGAGCAAGATTTGATGATAGAGTAACAGGTAATATAAAAAAATTTGCTCCTTCTGCGAATATTATTCATATGGATATAGATCCTGCTGAAATTAATAAAATTTGTAAAGTACAAGTAGAATTATTAGGAAATTTAAATAATTTAATTCCATTATTAGAAATACCTCAAAATATATTAAAATGGCAAAATTATATAAAAAAAATTAAAAAAAAATATTCCTATAAATATAATTTTTTTACAAAAAATAATAAAATTTACGCTCCTTTTTTACTTAAAAAATTATCAGATATTAAAAATAAAAATACTATTATTACTACTGATGTGGGACAACATCAAATGTGGGTAGCTCAACATATCACTTTTACTAATCCTAAAAATTTTATTACTTCTGCCGGTTTAGGAACAATGGGTTTTGGATTACCTGCTGCTATTGGTGCACAAATTGCTAAACCTCGTAATAATGTAATATGTATTACAGGAGATGGTTCATTTATAATGAACATTCAAGAATTAAGTACAATTAAAAGAAAAAAATTACCTATAAAAATCATATTATTAGATAATAATAGATTAGGTATGGTAAGACAATGGCAACAACTTTTTTTTAGTAAAAGATATAGTGAAACAACTTTATATGATAACCCCGATTTTATAAAGTTAGCTCAATCTTTTGGAATATCAGGTCATAGTATTAGTTATATGAATGAAATTGAAGAAAGTTTAAAAAAAATTTTTTTTATAAATAAATCTTATATATTACATGTTGTTATTAATGAATATGATAATGTTTGGCCATTAGTTCCTCCAGGATATAGTAATGATAATATGATGGAGAAAGATTAAATGAAAAAATATCAATTATTTATTAAAACAAATATTAGTCCTGAAATTAGTGAAAGAATAATAAGAATTATTCGTCATAGAGGATTCTTAATTAAAACTATAAATATTGATGTAGTAAATAAATTGAAAAATATTAATTTTAAATTAATAGTAAAAAGTTATAAATCTATTAATTTTTTAGTTAATCAAATTAAAAAATTAGTAGATGTATTAGATATAGTAATAATATCATAAATTTTATGATAACATTATTTTTACATATAATAAGGAAATATAATAATGTCTATAAAAAAGGCAAATTTTATTTGGCTAAATGGTGATATTATAAAATGGGAAGATGCTAAAATTAGTGTTATGACTCATGCATTACATTATGGTACATCTGTTTTTGAAGGAATAAGATGTTATAAATCATATAAAGGACCTGCGATTTTTCGTCATAAAGATCATATTACACGTTTATATAATTCTGCTAAAATTTATCGCTTTCCATTAAAATTTACTATAAAAGAAATCATGAATGCTGTCCATATATTAATTAATATTAATAATCTTAATGAAGCTTATATTAGAATTTTAGTATTTATAGGAGATGTAGGACTAGGTATTACTCCTCCTAAAAATTATTATACAGATATAATGATTAGTACATTTCCCTGGACAGATTATCTTGGTAATAATGCAAAAAAAAATGGTATCCGTACTATGATATCTTCTTGGAATAGAATGAAACCAAATACTATACCTAGTTTAGCTAAAGCAGGTGGTAATTATTTATCTTCTTTATTAATTGGTAGTGAAGCTCGTCGAAACGGATATGATGAAGGGATTGCATTAGATAGTTTAGGCTTTGTTGCAGAAGGAGCTGGAGAAAATATATTTAAAATTAAAAATAATATTTTATTTACTCCTCCAATTACTTCATCTATTCTTCCGGGAATTACTAGAGATTCAGTTTTAAAAATAGCAAAAAATTTAAATTTTAAAATAAAAGAATGTTTAATATTAAGAGAATCTTTATATTTAGCTGATGAAATATTTTTAACAGGTACAGCAGCTGAAATTACTCCTGTTTATAGTATAGATAATATATTAATTAATAATGGTAAAAGAGGGAAAATTACAAAAATTATACAAAAAGAATTTTTATATTTACTAAAAGGAAAAATAAAAGATAAATGGAATTGGTTAGATTTTATTAAAAAATAATCATTTTATATTAATTTAAAAAGAAGAATAATATTATGCCTAATTACCGTTCGTTGACTACAACAAAAGGCCGTAATATGGCTGGCGCAAGAGCTCTTTGGCGAGCAACAGGTATGAATGATGAAGATTTTAATAAACCTATTATTGCAATAGTTAATTCTTTTTCAGAATTTGTACCTGGACATATACATTTACGAACATTAAGTAAAATTATTTCCAATGAAATTAAACATAATGGAGGAGTACCAAAAGAATTTAATACTATAGCAATAGATGATGGTATTGCTATGGGACATAATGGGATGTTATATTCTTTACCTTCTAGAGAACTTATTGCAGATTCTATAGAATATGTTATAAATGCACATTGTGTTGATTCTATGATTTGTATATCTAATTGTGATAAAATTACTCCAGGAATGTTAATGGCTAGTTTACGATTAAATATACCTACTGTATTTATTTCTGGTGGTCCCATGGAAGCAGGTAAAATTAACATAAAAGGAACTACAAAAGTTAAAAAAATTGATTTAGTGGATGCTATGGTCCAATCAGGAATATCAGAAAAATCAAAAAAATATATAAAAAATATTGAATTAAATGCATGTCCTACTTGTGGTTCTTGTTCTGGAATGTTTACAGCTAATTCTATGAATTGTATAGTAGAAGCTTTAGGTCTCGCATTACCTGGAAATGGATCATTAATATCTACCCATATTAATCGTAAAAAATTATGTATAAAATCTGCTCAAAAAATTGTAGAAATTACAAAAAAATATTATTTAGAGAATAAAATTAATTTTTTACCCCAAAATATTGTTAATCAAAAAGCATTTGAAAATGCGACAATGTTAGATATTGCAATGGGAGGTTCAACAAATACAATCCTACATATGTTAGCTTTATCACAGGAAACTAAAGTATTATTTAATTTAAAAAAAATTGATCAATTATCAAGACAAACACCATGGTTATGTATGGTTTCTCCCAGTACAAATAAATTTTATATGGAAGATTTTCATAGAGCAGGTGGAGTAATCGGAATTTTAGGAGAATTAAATAAAATAGGATTAATAAATAAAGATATTAAAAATATATTAGGATTAACAATAGAAGAAACAATTAATAAATATGATATAACAACAACACAAAATATAAAAATAAAAAAATTTTATCAGTCAGCTCCTGGTAATATAAAAACAATATATCCTTTTTCACAAAATAAAATGTGGAATAATTTAGATATTGATCGAAAAAAAGGTTGTATACGTTCATATAAATATGCATTTAGTAAAGATGGAGGATTAGCTGTTTTATATGGTAATCTTGCTAAAGATGGATGTGTTGTCAAAACAGCTAGTGTAAATAAAAAATTACTTATTTTTAAAGGAAAAGCAAAAGTATTTGATAGTCAAGAATCCGCAATACACGCAATTTTAAATAAAAAAATTTTTCCGGGAGATGTTATTGTCATAAGATATGAAGGACCTAAAGGAGGTCCAGGTATGCAAGAAATGTTATATCCTACATCTTACTTAAAATCAATGAAATTAAATAATACTTGTGCTTTAATTACTGATGGAAGATTTTCTGGAGGTACTTCTGGTTTATCTATAGGACATATTTCTCCTGAAGCAGCAAGTAAAGGAATTATAGCTTTAGTAAAAAATGGAGATATTATTAAAATTAATATTCCAAATAGATCTATAAATTTAGATATTTCATTTTATGAATTAAATAACAGGATAAATGAAGAAAAAAAAAGAGGGAACTTAGCATATAAACCTTTATTAAAAAGAAAAAGAAAAATTTCTTTTGCACTTAAAGCATATGCTTATTTAGTGACTAGCGCTGATACAGGAGCAGTAAGAGATAAAGATAAATTAAATCAATAATAAACTCTTTTTTATTAAAAGAAATTATTAAAATTTAGACTTTAAAATAAAATATTTTTTGACTAAAAAATTAATTATATATTACAAAAATAAAAAAATAATTTTAATATAGAATATATAAATTACTTAATTTAATAGTTAAATAATATTTATTCAGATTTAATAAATATTTTATTAAAATATTTATTAAACTAATTAAATATTATTTTGATTTTTACTATAATCAAGGATTACTAAATGAATAATTATTTTAATAATTTAAATTTTCGTAAAAAATTAAAAAATTTACAAAAATGTAGATTAATGAGATTTGAAGAATTTACAGAAGGTATAAAATATTTAAAAGATAAAAATATTGTTATTATAGGTTGTGGATCTCAAGGATTAAATCAAGGATTAAATATGAGAGATTCTGGTTTAAATATTTCTTATGCATTAAAACAAGAATCTATAAAAAATAAAAATTTATCTTGGCAAAGAGCATATAAAAATAATTTTCGTATTGGTTCTTATAAAGATTTAATACCTGATGCAGATTTAATAATTAATTTAACTCCTGATAATAATCATCATAATGTTTTAAAAAATATTAAATCTTTAATAAAAAAAGGAGCTACATTAGGATATTCTCATGGTTTTAATATTATTGAAGAAGGAGAAAATATTCCTAAAGATATTACTGTAATTATGGTAGCCCCTAAATGTCCTGGTACTGAAGTAAGAGAAGAATTTAAAAGAAATTTTGGGGTACCCACTTTAATTGCTGTTCATCAAAACAGTACGTATCATAATATAAATGGATTTGATATAGCAAAATCATGGGCTTTTGCGCTTGGAAGCCATAAAGCAGGGGTATTAGAATCATCTTTTTCGGCTGAAGTAAAATCAGATTTAATGGGAGAGCAAACAGTATTATGTGGAATGTTACAAACAACATCTGTTTTATTATTTGATAAATTATTAAAATTAAATATTAATCCATTATATGCTTCACAATTAATTCAATTTGGTTGGGAATATATTACAGAATCTTTAAAACAAGGAGGTATTAGTTTAATGATGGATCGATTAAATAATGTTAATAAAATACGTGCATATGAATTATCACTAATTTTAAAAAAAAAATTAAAACCTTTATTTTCTTTACATATTGATAATATAATTTCAGGTAAATTTTCCAAAGAACTTATGGAAGATTGGAAAAATAATAATATTAATTTAATAAAATGGAGAAAAATATATAAAAATAATAATTTTGAAAAAACTAAAAATATTAAAAACGATAATATAAAAGAACAAGAATATTTTGATAAAGGAATTGTCATTATTGCTATTATTAAAAGTAGTATCGAATTATCTTTTGAATTAATGATAGAATCAGGTATATCTGCTGCATCAGCATATTATGAATCATTACATGAGTTACCTTTAATAGCTAATACTATTGCAAGAAAAAAATTATATGAAATGAATAAAGTAATATCAAATACAGCTGAATATGGTAGTTATCTATTTTCTAATAATGCTATTCCATTATTAAAAAATTTTATTAATAATCTTACATCAGAAGATTTAGGTTTAGTAAAAATAAAAGATAAATTTATAAATAATAAATATTTACGTGATTTAAATTTTAATATTAGAAATCATCCTATTGAAAAAGTAGGTTATATTTTAAGAAATTATATGATTCATATGAAATCTTTAAATAATATTAAAAAATAAAAGAATTACTCTCTTTTATTTAATAAAGAGAGTAATTTATTTTAATAATATTTAAAATAAATAATTAATTATTTTTTCTTATTTTAAAAAAATTATTATTTAATCATAAATTTTATTTTATTATATAATATTCTAATATAGAATATTTATATAATAAAATAATATAAATATATAAATAATACATAATGAATTTAAATGTATTTTTATATTAATTATGGAGAATGAATTGAATAATAAAGCCATAATATTAATGGAAGATGGAACTAAAATTTTTGGAAAATCTGTAGGCGTTAATGGAATAGTTATAGGAGAAATAGTATTTAATACTGCTATTACTGGTTATCAAGAAATAATTACTGATCCTTCTTATTATAAACAAATTGTAACTTTTACCTATCCTCATATAGGTAATGTAGGTACAAATATAGAAGATAATGAATCATCAAAAATTTATTTAAAAGGAATTATCATTAATAATTTATCAACAATATCAAGTAACTATCGTAGCACTGAAAATTTAGATGTATTTCTTAAAAAAAATAATATTGTTGCTATTGAAGGAATAGATACTCGATATTTAACTAGATTAATACGTAATCAAAAAATAAAAAAAATAGCATTGATTGTTACTAACCAATATGTAAATTATGAAAATATTATTAAAAAAATTAATAAGTATAATGGATTACAAGGATTGAATTTAATCAAAAACATTACAACAAAAACAAATTATTTTTGGAATAAAAGTAATAAAAACATTAAATTAATTAAACATTATAAATTTTCTATGCATATTATAGTACTAGATTTTGGTATAAAAACAAGTATTTTAAAAATGTTTATAGATAGAAAATGTAAAATTACTGTCGTATCAGCTTTTACTAGTTATAAAAATATAATTTTATTAAATCCTGATGGAATTTTCTTATCTAATGGTCCAGGAGATCCTACTCCTTGTATTTCTATAATAAATACAGTAAAAAAACTTTTAACAACAAGTATTCCAATATTTGGTGTCTGTTTTGGTCATCAAATATTAGCCATAGCAAGTGGAGCAAAAATTAAAAAAATGGATATTGGACATCATGGAAGTAATCATCCTGTTAAAGATTTAAAAAGTAACAAAGTATTAATTACTACTCAAAATCATGGTTTTACTATTGATCAAAATAATATTCCTAAAAATATAGAAATTACACATAAATCTTTATTTGATAATACTATACAAGGAATTCATTTAATTAATAAACCTATTTTTGGTTTTCAAGGACATCCTGAAGCTAGTCCTGGTCCACATGATGCATCTATTTTATTTGATTATTTCATAAAATTAATTCAAATATATTGTAAAAAAAAATATAAGAGATTATAAAATGCCAAAACGTACTGATATAAAAAATATTATGATTTTAGGATCCGGGCCAATTGTTATTGGCCAAGCTTGTGAATTTGATTATTCAGGGACTCAAGCATGTAAAGCTTTAAAAGAAGAAGGATATAATTTAATTTTAGTAAATTCTAATCCTGCTACTATTATGACTGATCCTGATATTGCTAATATTACTTATATAGAACCTATGAATTGGGAAAGTATTGCTAAAATTATAGAAAAAGAAAAACCTGATGTAATTTTACCAACAATGGGTGGCCAAACAGCATTAAATTGTATTTTAAATTTAGAAAAAAATAATGTTTTAAATAAATTTAATGTTAATACGATTGGAGTATCAATTGAAACTATAAATAAAGCAGAAAACCGTTGTTCTTTTGCAAATATTGTAAAAGAATTAGGTTTTAATATACCTAATTCTTTTATTATTCATAATATAGATGAAGCATTACAGTATATTAAAAAAATTGGTTTTCCATGTATTATTAGACCATCATTTACTATGGGAGGAAGTGGTGGAGGAATTGCAAATAATATAACAGAATATAAAAAAATTTGTAAAAACGGTTTTAATTTATCTCCAAACCATGAATTAATTATTGATGAGTCATTAATAGGGTGGAAAGAATATGAAATGGAAGTTGTAAAAGACCAAAATGGTAATTCTATTATTGTTTGCTCTATTGAAAATATAGACCCTATGGGTATTCATACAGGAGATTCAATTACTGTCGCGCCAGCACAAACTTTATCTGATAAAGAATATCAAATCATGAGAAATGCTTCTATATTAATTATGAAGGCTATTGGTATCAAATCAGGAGGTGCGAATGTTCAATTTGCTGTCCATCCAAAAACAGGAAAATTAGTAGTAATTGAGATGAATCCTCGTGTATCACGATCCTCAGCATTAGCATCTAAAGCAACAGGATTTCCAATTGCAAAAATATCAGCAAAACTTGCTATAGGTTATACTTTAGATGAACTAGTGAATGATATAACAAGTAATTGTATTACCGCTGCTTTTGAACCTTCTATTGATTATATAGTTACTAAAATACCTAGATTTAATTTTGAAAAATTTTATAATGTGAATGATCGATTAACTACACAAATGAAATCAGTAGGTGAAGTTATGTCTATAGGTAGATCTTTCCAGGAATCGATTCAAAAAGCATTATGTAGTTTAGAAATAGGTATTAATGGTTTTGATTCTAAAATTAATTTAGTTAAAGATAAAAAAAATTTTAATTTAATTATTAAAGAATTAAAAAATCCTGGTCCTGATAGAATTAGGTTTATTGCAGATGCTATAAGATTAAATATACCAATACAAGATATTTATCAATATTCAAAAATAGATAAATGGTTTTTATTACAAATAAAAGATCTTATTAATATTGAAAATAAAGTAAAAAAAATAGGTATTGAATATTTATACAATAAAGAAAATTTTTTTAATTTAAAAAAAAAAGGATTTTCTGATGCTAGATTAGCAGATTTATTAGATATATCTGAAGATAAAATAAGAAAATTACGACATAAATTAAATATACATCCAGTGTATAAAAGAGTAGATACATGTTCTGCTGAATTTGAAACAAATACAGCTTATATATATTCAACATATGAAATAGAATGTGAAGCTAAACCTAGTAAAAATAAAAAAAAAATTGTTATTTTAGGCAGCGGGCCCAATAGAATAGGTCAAGGTATTGAATTTGATTATTGTTGTGTACATGCATCAATAATATTACGTCAAAATAATTTTGAAACAATTATGATTAATTGTAATCCAGAAACTGTTTCTACTGATTATGATATTTCAGATCGTTTATATTTTGAGCCTATTACATTAGAAAATGTCTTAGAAATTATTAGAATAGAAAAACCACAAGGTGTAATTATACAATACGGAGGACAAACTCCACTAAATTTAGCTAAAAAATTAAAAAAAGAAAATATTAATATTATAGGTACTAGTCCAGAATCTATAGATTTAGCTGAAGATAGAGAAAAATTTCAATGTATTATTAATTCTTTACAATTAAAACAATCTCCTAATTATATAGTAAATAATTTAAATGAAGCTGTAATAAAGGCAAAAATTATAGGTTTTCCCATTATAGTTAGACCTTCATATGTTTTAGGTGGTAGATCTATGGAAATAATATATGATGAAGAAAATTTAAAAAATTATTATTTACTAAATATAAAAAATAATATTTCTGTTTTATTGGAAAAATTTTTAAAAGATGCTATAGAAGTTGATGTTGACGCTATTTGTGATAGAAAAAATATTTTTATAGGAGGTATTATGGAGCATATTGAATATGTAGGGGTACATTCCGGAGATTCAGCTTGTTCTTTTCCTACACGTACTTTAAGTAAAAGTATTTTAAAGAAAATTAAAATTCAAACTAAACAATTAGCTACAAAAATTAATGTATGTGGATTAATAAATATTCAATTTGCTATAAAAAATAAAGAAATTTATATAATAGAAGTAAATCCTAGAGCATCTAGAACAGTTCCCTTTATTTCTAAAGCAATAAATATACCATTAGCAAAAATGGGTGCATTAGTCATGGTAGGTAAATCTTTATTTAATTTAAATCTTAACAAAGAAATTATTCCACCATATTTTTCTGTAAAAGAAGTTATGTTACCCTTTAATAAATTTGATAATATAGATCCTATATTAGGGCCTGAGATGAAATCTACAGGAGAAGTTATGGGTATTGGATTTTCTTTTGCTGAAGCTTTTTATAAGGCAATGTTAGGAACAAAAATTTTTATAAAAAAAAAAGGCATTATATTAATATCTATACAAAATAAAGATAAAAAATTAATTTTTCCAATAGTACAAAAATTAATAAAATATGGTTTTAAAATTGAAGCAACATATGGAACTGCTCATTTTTTACAAAAATTAAATTTATTAGTTAAAAAAGTTAGGAAATCTACTGAAAAAGAACCAAACATAGTTAACTTTATTCAAAATAAAAGATATACTTATATAATTAATACTGGGAAAAGTAAAAAATCTATTAATAATTCTAGTTTAATTAGAATTCTAGCTTTAAAAAATAATATTTATTATAATACAACTATTAATGGAGCAATAGCTAGTGTAATGGCTATGAAAAATAATTTCAAAAAAAAAGTATTTTCTTTACAAGAACTACATAAATTTCTATTAAAATAAAAAATTTTGTTATTTTAATAATTAATATTTAAATTTTTAAAAACGTGATTTTTATAAAATTATATGTTAAATGATATAGAAAAAAAAAATTATAATGTAAATAATTTATTAAAAGTTTATAATTTAAATTATTTACAAATTTTGAATATTAAAGGACCTGATTGTAAAAATTTTTTACAAAATCAATTAACTATTGATATTAATAAATTAAATAATAATAATTATTTAAATTCTTTACATTGTAATTCTCAAGGAAGAATATTAACAAATATGCATATTTTTAAAAATTCTGATAATTATTATAAATGTATTATTCAAAAAAATATATTAGAATTATATTTAAAGAATCTCAAAAAATATACTGCATTTTATAATATAGAATTTTTTTTAAATTCAAAAGAAAAGATATTTGGATTATCAAGTATAAATTTAAAAAAAATAATTTCTAAAATTTTTAAAAAAAATAATATTTTATTAACAAAAAAAACATTATTTTTTTTTAAAAAAGACATTTTTTTAAAATTTTGTTATTCTAATTATTATTATTTTTTAGTTGTATCAAAAAAAAATATTAAATTTTTTATACAAGAATTTTATTCTAAAAAAATAGTTTATATTGTAAATAATAATTTTTGGAATAAATTTTATATGAAGATAGGTTATCCTATTATTGACGTTAATCATAATTGTAATCTATTTTTTCCTCAACAAAGTAATATGGAAAAATTTAATTTTATTGATTTTAATAAAGGTTGTTATTTAGGACAAGAAATAATTAGTACTTTAAAATTTAAAAATAAAAAAAATAAAAAGTTATTTTTACTAGAAGGTAAATCTAATTTTTTACCGTCATATAAGGATTTATTAGAAATTCAAAATAATAAAACTAAAAAATGGCAAATAATAAGAGATAGTATTATTTTAAAATCAATAGTAATTAAGTTAGATATAATTTGGATACAAGTTATATTAAAAAATAATATTTTAAAAAATTCTTTACTTAGATTAAATAAGGATCAAAAAAATATTTTTTCTATTATTAAAATTTTTTAAAATTGTAAATTTTTAAATAAATAAGTAAAATATTTAAGAATATAAATTTTAATGTTATTCATTTAATAATAAAAGGTTTATATAAAAATGAAAAAAATAACTATTATTTTTATTATGATTATAATGAACATTTATAATATTGCAAATGCTGAATCTAACTTTCAAGAATATTGGTATGTTGGATCTAAATTTGGTTTATCACGATATGATCATATTAAATTATTTGGTAAAGATATTGATAATCAAGAATATAATATTTTTAATCAAATAGGAACTGGAGCATTTTTTGGATATCAATCAAATAATTTTTTAGGTTTTGAACTAGGTTTTGATTGGTTAGGAGCTGTTAAAAAAAATCTTACAGAAGAAGGAATTACAAATTTTTTTGAATCTAAAGGAGTACAATTAACATCTAATATTAGATATCCTATATATAAAAATATATATTTATATAGTCGTTTAGGTGGTTTATTTACTCAATCAATTAATCAACAATATATTAAAAATAATGATTATAGAAAAAATATAAATAACTTACAATATGGTATATACCCAGTATTAGCCATAGGTGGGGAATTTAAAATAAATAGATTTTTTTCATCAAGATTAGAGTATCAATTTTCTGGAAAAATAGGAAATAATGATATTTATAATTTAGGTCAAAAAACAAATAATTCTATGTTTACCATTAATTTAGTATATAAATTTACTGATAAATATCATTTACCTTCATTTAAAAAGTTAATACATAAAGCTAAAAATAATTACTATACTAATTATAGTAATAATAATGTTTTATTAACAACAAAAGTTTATTTTAATTTTAATAAAAGTGATTTAGGTCCACAAAACAAAAAAAAATTAAATCAAGTATTAAATGAAAATATTAAAAACAAAAATTTATCTAAAGATAATGAAAATAAAATAATTATTTTAGGTTATTCTGATTATTTAGAAAAAGATAATAATAATTATGTTTTATCACAAAAAAGAGCTCAAAAAATTGCTGAATATTTAGCATTAAAAAATAAAAATTTATTTAATAAAATAATTATTATTAAAGGATTAGGTAGTAATTTGTTAATTAATAAAAACTGTCAGAAAATAAAAAACTATAAAAAATTAAAAAATTGTTTAGTTATAGATCGTTATGTAGAAATAAAAATTATAAAAACTCCTAAAATTCTTCAAAAAAATATTTTATATAAAAGACATTCTTTAATGGATCATAATTATGATCATGATGATTATTTAAATAATCAAATGAATAATTATAACAATGAATTGTTTATATATAAAAAATTAAGTTATCCATATAACTTTCTTTTTACAAAAGAATATCAAAAAATTTATCACATTAAAAAAGAAGTATATTTAATAAATAAAATAATCAGTAATTTTTTTATATAGATTATAAATAAAAAAATGCAGAAAAAAATTTTTTTCTGCATTTTTTATTTATAAGAAAAAGATATAAAAAAATCTTTTAAATAACAAAATTAAAAAAAATGCCCGAAGGCGGAATTGAACCACCGACACGGGGATTTTCAGTCCACTGCTCTACCGACTGAGCTATTCGGGCATATATAAAAAAATATGTTCTTATTATGACAATATTTATGAGTAAACGTCAATATTTTTTTATTAAAAAATTAAATAAAATAATTATATGGGTAATTAATAATAATTAATCATGATAATATCATATCAATATATTAATTATTTTTATTATTTTTTAACAAAAATTTTGATAAATAAATTTTTTTAAAATAGTACTTGAAACATGGACTATATGTCCTTATCTTTCAGTGCACATTATTCAAAATAAATTAATATTAATTTATAATAGTTAAACTTCTTAAAAGGAGAATTATTAAATGAATATTCGTCCATTACATGATCGTGTTATTGTAAAAAGAAAAGAAGTTGAATCTAAATCTTCAGGAGGAATTGTATTAACAGGTTCTGCTGCAGGAAAATCTACAAGAGGAGAAGTTCTAGCAGTAGGAAAAGGACGTATATTAGATAATGGTGTTGTAAAACCATTAGATGTAAAAAAAGGCGACACAATTATATTTAATGATGGTTATAGTGTTAAAACAGAAAAAATTGATGATGAAGAAGTGCTTATCATGTCTGAAAGTGATATTTTAGCTATTATTAAATAATAAAATTTGTCATTAAATAAAATTTTTTAAAAAATTTAATTAATTTAATATAAATGAATTTAAGGAATATTTAAAATGGCAGCTAAAGATGTAAAATTTGGGAATGATGCCCGTGTAAAAATGTTACGAGGTGTAAATATACTTGCAGATGCAGTTAAAATTACACTTGGTCCAAAAGGTAGAAATGTAGTACTAGACAAATCCTTTGGAGCACCAGCTATAACTAAAGATGGGGTAACTGTTGCTAGAGAAATAGAATTAGAAGATAAATTTGAGAATATGGGTGCACAAATGGTAAAAGAAGTTGCATCCAAAGCTAATGATGTAGCAGGTGATGGAACAACTACTGCTAGTGTATTAGCACAATCTATTGTTAGTGAAGGTTTAAAAGCTGTTGCTGCTGGTATGAATCCTATGGATTTAAAAAGAGGAATAGATAAAGCTGTTATTGCTGCAGTAGAAGAATTAAAAGTAATTTCAGTTCCATGTTCTGATTCAAAATCTATAGCTCAAGTAGGAACTATTTCTGCAAATGCAGATGAAACTGTAGGTAATTTAATTGCACAGGCAATGGAAAGAGTAGGAAAAGAAGGAGTAATTACAGTTGAAGAAGGTACAGGATTACAAGATGAATTAGATGTTGTTGAAGGTATGCAATTTGATAGAGGATACTTATCTCCGTATTTTATCAATAAATCTGAATCTGGTACCGTAGAACTTGATAATCCTTATATACTTTTAGTAGATAAAAAACTTTCAAATATTAGAGAAATTTTACCAATTTTAGAAATGGTTGCTAAATCTAGTAAATCTTTATTAATTATAGCTGAAGATGTTGATGGGGAAGCATTAGCAACACTAGTTGTTAATACTATGCGTGGCGTAGTAAAAGTTGCTGCTGTTAAAGCTCCAGGTTTTGGAGATCGTCGTAAAGCTATGTTACAAGATATTGCTATTCTTACAGGTGGTAATGTTATTTCAGAAGAAATTGGTTTAGAATTAGAAAAAGCTACATTAGAAGATCTTGGACAAGCAAAACGTATAGTTATCAATAAAGATACTACAACTATTATTGATGGTACTGGAAAACAAAATGATATTTCAGGACGTGTTAATCAAATAAGACAACAAATAGATGAAGCGACTTCAGATTATGATCGTGAAAAACTTCAAGAAAGAGTCGCAAAACTAGCAGGTGGAGTAGCTGTATTAAAAGTTGGTGCTGCAACTGAAGTAGAAATGAAAGAAAAAAAAGCTAGAGTAGAAGATGCTTTACATGCTACTAGAGCGGCCGTAGAAGAAGGTGTTGTAGCTGGAGGTGGAGTTGCATTAGTACGTGTAGCTGCTAAATTAACAAATTTAACTGGTCAAAATGAAGATCAGAATATGGGTATAAAAGTAGCGTTAAAAGCAATGGAATCTCCTTTACGTCAAATAGTTTCTAATGCTGGTGAAGAACCATCAGTAGTTGCAAATAATGTAAAAGATGGTCATGGTAATTATGGATATAATGCTGCAAATGAAGAATATGGAGATATGATTAAATTTGGTATTTTAGACCCAACTAAAGTTACAAGATCAGCGTTACAATATTCAGCATCTGTAGCTGGTCTTATGATTACAACAGAATGTATGGTTACTGATTTACCAAAAGAAGAAAAATCAGAAATATCTACACCACCAGGTGGTGGTATGGGTAATATGGGCGGTATGATGTAATTTTTTCTTTAAAAAAATTTAAATTTATTTGAACTACAATTTTATTAATATATTAATAAAAGCTGTGCTATTAATGCACAGCTTTTTGTATTATTTTAAGTAATAAATTTTTTATTTTTCCATCCATAAATATCTTTAGTTAATTTAGGAACTAAAAAACCTGATAATGATAATAATATTTTTTTCATAATTTTCTTGGCTTTTTTTTCAGAAACATTAAAATGTTTACTACCATTTATTTTATCTAAAAGATGCAAATAATAAGGAATAATTCCAATATTAAATAAAGTATTACTTAGTTTAATTAAAATTTTATGATTATCATTTATATTCTTTAATAAAACACTTTGATTAAAAATAGTTATTCCTATCTTTCTTAAAGAATAAATTTTATCAGATAATTCTTCACTAATTTCATTAGGATGATTAATATGAGTAACTATTACAATACGAAATTTACATTTACTAAATATTTTTAATAAATTTATAGAAATTCTTGTAGGTAGAATGCATAATAATCTACTATGTATTCTTAATATTTTAATATGAGGTATTGTTTTTATATCATTAAGAAATAAATTAATTTTATGATCATTTAAAATCAATGGATCTCCTCCAGAAAAAATAATTTCATTAATTTCTAAATTTTTTTTTACATAATAAATTATTTTATTCCAATCACATATTTTAATTGAATTAATATGTTTAGTATTTTTACGAAAACAATATCTACAATGTACTGCACAAATTCCTGTAATTAGTATTAATACTCTATTTTTATATCTATGTATCATACCTGGAATAATAAATTGTTCATTCAGTGGATGATTATTATATTTATCATATTTAATTAATTCTTTTTTATTAAAGATAAATTGTAATAAGATTGGATCTTTGTAATTTTTTTTTTCTATTCTTTTTATAAAAATTAAAGGTATTTTAACTTTAAAAAAAATATTATTTTTTTTATATAAGAATGGATAACTATTTTCTTTTTTAATTTTTAATATCTTAATAAGATCATAATTATTATCAATATTATTAGATAATTGTTTTAACCATAATTCTTTCATAGAATAATTTTATTTTATAAATATAATATAATAATAAATTAATATTTTTTTAAAAAAAAGAAAACATGATTAATTATTGTAGTAATAATTTTAAGATTGGAATGAAATTTATATTTTTAAATCAACCTTATATTATAGAATCTAATGAATTTGTTAAACCTGGGAAAGGACAAGCATTTGTAAGAATAAAAATGAGAAATTTAATTACAGAAAAATTAATTGATAAAACATTTAAATCAACTTATAATTTAGATACTGCAGATATTGTAGAAAAGAAATTAAAATATTTGTATAATGAAACAGATTATTTTTATTATTTTATGGATCAAAATAGTTTTGAACAAACTATTATTAGTTATAAAATAATTAAAAAAAAACAAAAATGGTTAATTTCTCAATATGACTATATTATAACATTTTGGAATCAATTACCTATATTTTTAACATTACCTAATTTTATAAAATTAAAAGTAATAAATACAAGTATAATTGGGAAAGGAAGTATTATAAATAATAATAAAAAGGCTACAATGAGTAACGGAGAAATAATAAAAGTTCCATCTTTTATTAAGATTGGTGATATAATTAAAATTGATACAAGAAAAAAAAAATATATTTCTCGATTTAAATAATAAAATTATTAATTTTTAAATAATATGAAAAATTCTAATTACTTAACTAGCGCTAAAATTAATGATTTAATTCAACGTGCTATTATAATAAAGAAAATAAGAAATTTTTTTGATAAAAAAAATTTTATTGAAGTAGAAACACCAATATTAACTAAATATGAAAATACAAATATTTATTTACAACAATTTAGTACTAATTTTTCTTATTTTACAAATAAAAAAGAATTATTTTTAATTACTAGTCCTGAATATCATATGAAAAGAATACTTGCATCTAAAATAAATCATTCAATTTATCAAATATGTCATAGTTTTCGTAATGGAGAGTTTGGTAGATATCATAATCCAGAATTTACCATGTTAGAATGGTATCATAAAAATTATAATTTAAAACAATTAATGTTAGAAGTAAACTCTTTTTTTAAAAAATTTGGATTTAATAAAATTAAAAATTATTCATATAAAAAAATTTTTTTAAAATATTTAAAAATAAATCCTTTTCATGTAAATCAAAAAAAATTATTATTTTTAATTAAAAAAATAGGTTTTGTAAAAGAAAAAAAAAATAATCACTTTTTTATAAAAAATAATTATTTACAATTATTATTTGATTTATATATTGTACCTAAATTAGGATTTATATCTCCAATATTAATATACAATTTTCCAGCATCACAAAAAACTACTGAAACTATAAATAAAAAAAATAAAAATATAGCAAATAGATTTGAAGTATTTTTTAAAGGTGTAGAATTAGGTAATGGTTTCCATGAGTTAACTAATTATAAAGAACAAAAAAAAAGATTTGACGAAGATAATAATAAAAGAAAACTAATGGGTTTACCCATAAAAAGAGTAGATAATTATTTACTAAAAGCAATGAAATATGGTATCCCAAATTATTCAGGTATGGCTATAGGTTTAGATAGATTTATTATGTTTTTATTAAAAAAAAAATCTATTCATAAAGCTATTAGTTTTTCTATAAAAAATTCTTAATATATAAAAATTTTTACTTCTAAATAATGAATGCTAATAATTCTCCAATTTTAGTTTTTACTCCTTTTTTTAATATAGGATTAAATTTAATTGTTTTAGGAGGAAATAGAGTAATTACAGTTGATCCTATATTAAAATATCCCATTTCTTCGCCTTTTTTTAAATAAATAAAATCTTTTTTATAAAAATTCTTTATGTATGGCCAATTCCAAATTTTAATATTATTTGTTCTAGAAGAAATAACTGAACCGTACCAAGAAGTATAAATCCCACCTACTATTTGGGCTCCAATTAAAATTTTTATGATAAATCCAAAAGATGTTTTAAAAACAAAGATTACTCTTTCATTTAAAATAAATAAATTACATAAATTTTTAGATATTATATGATTAACTGGAAATAATTTTCCAGGAATATATATTATTTTTAATAAAGTCCCATTACAAGACATATGTACTCTATGATAGTCTTTAGGAGATAAATAGACATTTATAAAAAAACCATTATTAAAAATTTTGTTTATTTTAGAATCTTGTCCTATAAGATTATAAAGTGAATAACAACAACCTTTAAATTGAAAAAGTGTATTTTTTTTTATAATACCTATTTCATTAACTGTTCCATCTGTATTTTGAATAATATGATTTTTATCATTATCAATTGGTCTTTTATTCATATTTAATTTTCTTATAAAAAATTTATTAAAAGTTTTATAATAAAAAATATTAGGATATTTTACTTCTTTCATATTTATTTTATATATTTTAATAAATAAAAATATTAAAGAAGTAGTAATTAGCCCAAGCTTTTTTTTTGTAAAATAACTAAAAAATTTTGTAATTAAAAATTGTGGTAATATGTTTTGTATATATAAATAAATTTTTTTTTTCATTTTATAAATAATTTTTTATGAAATATTTAAATATAATACAAAAAAATATTATTAAATAATATTTAAAAATTTAAATTTTTATAAAAAAAATAATATAAGGATATTATTTGTGCAAATAGATAAGAATTTAATATGGTTAGATCTAGAAATGACGGGTCTTAATCCAAAGTTAGATCGTATCATTGAAATTGCTATTATTATTACTAATTCTAATTTAGAAATTATCAATCAAGAAATAGTTATCCCAATATATCAACCAGATAATATTTTAAATACTATGAATTTATGGAATAAAAATATACATAAAAAAACTGGTTTAATTCAAAAAATTCAAAATAGTAAATTTAATGAAAAAAAAGCAGAAATATATATTTTAAATTTTTTAAAATTATGGATTAAACCTAAAAGTACTCCTTTATGTGGTAATAGTATTTATAAAGATCGTATTTTTTTATATAATTATATGCCTAAACTAGAAAAATATTTTCATTATCGTAATATTGATGTAAGTTCAATAAAAGAACTTATAAAAAGATGGAATCCAAAAATTTATTCTAATTTTAAAAAAAAAAAAAAAAATAAACACAGTGCTTTTTATGATATAAATGAATCTATAAACGAATTAAAATTTTATAAAAATTTTCTTTTTAATAATAAATAATATTTTAAATAAATATATTGACAAATAAAACGTAAATTTCATATCATTAATTAAGTTATTTATATTTCTATTTAGCGGGAATAGCTCAGTATGGTAGAGCACAACCTTGCCATGGTTGGGGTCGCGAGTTCGAATCTCGTTTCCCGCTCTATTTTAAAATAAATAAATTTATACATTAATATTATAAATAATGCATATTAAAATTTTACCAAAAAATGTTATAAAAAGAATTGCTGCAGGAGAAGTAATAGATAGACCTGCAACTGTAGTTAAAGAATTAATAGAAAATAGTATTGATGCAAAAGCTTCACAAATAAATTTGTCTATAAAAAAAGGAGGTATTAAATATATTTATATAAATGATAATGGGATAGGCATGAATAAAAAAAATTTAAATTTATGTATAAAAAAACATGCTACAAGCAAAAT
Organism: Enterobacteriaceae endosymbiont of Donacia vulgaris; assembly: GCF_012568445.1. NCBI lineage: Bacteria > Pseudomonadati > Pseudomonadota > Gammaproteobacteria > Enterobacterales > Enterobacteriaceae > Enterobacteriaceae endosymbiont of Donacia vulgaris. Next base: position 174,805 of record NZ_CP046190.1, on the reverse strand, counting down.
ATTTAATTTAAATGATTTGGATTCTTTTAAGAGTTTTGGTTTTAGAGGTGAAGCTTTAACTAGTATAAAGGCTATATCTAGGATGACTATCCTATCTAAAACATCCAAACAAAGAATTGGTTGGCAATTATATACAGAAGGATTTAATGAAAAAATAATTTATTTTAAACCAATTTCTCATCCAATTGGAACAACTATAATTTTATCTGATCTTTTTTATAACTTTCCTGCAAGAAGATTATCTCTTTCAAATGAAAGTATAGAGTTTGTTTATATTAAAAATATAATTAAAAAAATAAGTTTAATGAAATTTGGTATAGGAATTAAATTTATATATAATAATAAAACTATCTATAATTTTAAAAAAGTTACAGATAACATTTCTTATTTAAATCGTATAAAAGTAATTTGTGGTAGTTATTTTTTAAAAAATTCATTAAAATTTAATTTTATTAATAAAAAATTAGAATTATATGGTTGGATAATTATATATAAAGAAAATAATTTAATAAATAATTTATTTAAATATTTTTATGTTAATAATCGTATAGTATATACTAATTTTATTTATCGTATTATTAAAGAAATATTATTTAATAAATTAAATAATAATTATAAATTTTCTTTTATATTACATTTAAAAATAGAACCTGATCAAATTGATATAAATATACATCCACAAAAAAATAATATATGTTTTTATAATATACAAGAAATATATAATTTTATATTTCAAAATATAACAAAATTATTATGTGATAATAATTTTATCAAAAAAATTAATGATAATATAAATATTAATTTAATAAAAAATAATGATATTAATCAATTAAAAGTAAAAGATGTAGAATATTTTTTTATTCAAAAAAAACTTTCTATAAAAAATCGTTTATTATTTAATAATATTAAAAAAAAAAACTTGGTATATTTAGAAAATTTACCAATTTTTAATTTTAAAAATTTTGGTAAATTTTTAACAATTTTACAAAATACTTATATTATCATAGAAAAAAATAATCTTTTATATTCTATCTTAATAAAAGAAATATTTTCTTTATTATTAAAAATTAAATTTAAATTATATTTAAAAAATAAAAATACTATAAATAGTATTAAGATTAATATCTCTGTTAATATAGAAAAAAAAGAATATTTAATTGTATATAAAATAAAATATTTTTTAAAAAAATTAGGTTTTAAATTTAACATAAATCAAAATAATATAATTCATATTTTATATATACCTATATTTTTATATGACTATAATATTAAAAATTTTTTTTTGTCTTTATTAAAAGATTTTTTAAACATAAAAATAATTTCTTTAAATAAAATTCAAAAATGGATTATTAATTATTTAATTAATTTAAATGAAAAATGGGATTCTTCGAAAATTATAAATTTATTAATGGAATTAGAATTATTAAAATTAGAAAAAAACAATTTTTCAATAAAAAAATTGTTTTATATAATTAAAATATAATTTTTATTATGAATAAAAAAAATAAAATATTACCAATAGCTATTTTTTTAATGGGAACTACAGCTTCTAAAAAAACGTATTTAGCTAGTCGATTAGCTAGAATTTTACCTGTGGAATTAATCAGTGTAGATTCTTCTTTAATTTACAAAAAATTAAATATAGGAACAGATAAACCAAGAAAAAATGATTTTTTTTATACAAAACATTGGTTAATTGATATTAAAGAACCATATCAGTCATATTCTGTAATAGAATTTTATAATGATGTTTTAAATATTATGGATAAAATTACTAAAAAGGGGAAAATTCCACTATTAGTAGGAGGAAGTATGTTTTACTATAATGTATTAATTAATACTATGTCTCCTTTATTACCTGCAGCTAATTTTAAAATACGTAATATGATTACTAATAAAATAAAAAATAAATTATATAAATCATATCATGATATGTTAAAAACAATTGATATTATATCTGCAAATAAAATTCATTGTAATGATATACAGCGTAATTTAAGAGCTTTAGAAATATTTTTTTTAACAGGAAAAACTTTAAGTGAAATAAAAAAAATTCCAGGTAATAAAATTCCTTATAATATATATCAATTTGGATTAACTTATTTTAATCGAGAAATTTTATATAAGAATATAGAAAATAGAGTTTTTAAAATGTTAGAATTAGGTTTTGAAGAAGAAGTAAAAAATCTTATTAAAAATAAATATTTAAAAATTCATTTTCCTGCAATACGTTGTATTGGATATAAACAAATGTTTTTATATCTTGTTAATCAAATAAATTATAATGAAATGGTACAACAAACTATTTTTGCAACACGTCATTTAGCAAAAAAACAATTAACTTGGTTACGTTATTGGAAAAATTTATATTGGTTTGATAGTAATCAAATTTATAAAGCTTATGATTATCTTATAACATTTATCAAAAAAAAAAAATAATTTATTTCAAATAAAAAATTTAAAATTATATTTTTATATTATGATATATTTAATTTATTAAAATAATGATTTAATAATATGAAAGATATTATTTTTGGTATACATTCTGTTATAAGTATTTTAAAAAAAAATCCTTTTTGTGTAAAAAAAATATTTATTTTAAATAGTAAAAAACAATCTAATAAAATTAAAGAATTATTTTTATATATAAATAAATATAATATTCAAATAAATAAAGTTAATAAAAAATGGTTAGATCAAAAAACTAATAATAGTATACATCAGGGTATTATGAGTATAATAAATATATCTAAATCTTTTAAAGAAAAAGATATTTATAAAATTATAAATGAATCAAAAAAGATATTTATTCTTATTTTAGATCGTCTTACAGATACTCATAATTTAGGAGCATGTATTAGAAGTGCCGTTGCATTTGGTGTTAATATAATTATTTTACCTAAAAAAAATTCTGTTAAAATAAATGCTATAGTAAAAAAAATATCTTGTGGAACATCAGAATATATACCCATAATTTTTGTAAAAAGTTTGATAAATATTATTAATTTTTTAAAATCTAATAAAATTTATATTATTGGAGCTGATAATAATAAAAAAAATAATATTATTTATAATAATAAATTAAAATATCCAATATGTTTAATTATTGGTTCTGAAGATAAAGGAATAAGATCTATTATTAAAAAAAAATGTGATTTATTAGTTTCTATACCTATGTTTCATAATTTAAACTCTTTAAATGTTTCTGTCGCTACTGGAATTTGTTTATTTGAAATCACTAGACAAAATAATATTTTTTAATTTTATGAATAATTAATATAAAATATAATTTGTTAAATAAACTTATTATTTAATTAATATTTTATAATTTTATTATCTGTATATATATATTGGAAATTTATTATGAATAATCCATTATTATCTGATTTTCTATTACCTCCGTTTGATAAAATAACTCATAATTGCATGTTATCTGCAATAAAAATTACAATTAATAATTCTAAAAAAGAAATTAATAAAATTTTAAATAAACATAAAAATAATTATAATTGGAATAATTTCTGTCAAAAAATATTAGAATTAGATGAAAATTTATATCGTATTTTTTCACCAATAAATCATTTAAATTATGTTTGTAATAATAGTAAAATAAGAAAAATTTATGAAACTAGTATTCAAATAATTACTAATTATAACTTATGGTTTAAACAAAATAAAGATTTATATAATGCTTATATACAAATACAAAATAACCAAGAAAATTTAAATTTTGATCAATTAAAAATTAAATCTCTTAATGATATAATACGTGATTTTCAACTTTCAGGAATTTTATTATCTAAAGAAAAAAAAAATATATATTCAAAAATTATTAATCGTTTATTAAATTTACAAAATATTTTTAATAATAATATTTTTGATAGTACTCAAAAATTAGAAAAAAATATTTTAAATAAAAAAGAACTAGATGGGATTCCAGATCATATAATAAATATTATGAATAAAAATGCTTTATTAAAAAATAAACAAGGATATTTAATTACTTTAGATATTCCTATTTATTTATCAATTATAACATTTTGTAAAAATAATATTTTAAGAAAAAAAATATATTATATGTATAATACAAGAGCATCTTCTTTAGATCTTAATTCATCTAAATTTAATAATGAACCAATTATAATAAAAGAATTATCATTACGTTTAAAATTATCAAATTTATTAGGATATAGTTCTTATTCAGAACAATCTTTAGCCGTTAAATCTGCTGAAAAAATTTATAAAGTTTTATCTTTTTTATATAAATTAATAAAATTATCAAAAAAACAAGCTAAAAAAGAAGTTTGTAATTTAAAAAAATTTATTAAAAAAAAATATAATTTAACAAAAATAAATCCATGGGATATATCATTTTTTGCTGAAAAATATAAATTTTATTTATATGGAATAAATGAAAATATTATTCGTAATTATTTCCCAATTAATATTGTAATGGAAGGAATGTTTAAAATTATTAATAAAATATATGGTTTATTTTTTAAAAAAAGGAAAGTACCAGTTTGGCATAATAGTGTTATGTTTTTTGATGTTTTTAACTCTAATAATAAATTATATGGTAGTATTTATTTTGATTTATATATACGTTCAGAAAAACGTAGTGGTGCTTGGATGGATATATGTCAATCAAGAATATTAAAAACAAATGGGGTACTTCAATACCCAATAGCTTATGTTAATTGTAATTTTACTCCTTCTATTAATAATTTTTTTTTACTTAATCATAATGAGGTTTTAACTTTATTTCATGAGTTTGGCCATGCTTTACATCATATTACTTCAAAAATAAATATACCTAACATATCAGGAATTAATGGAATACCTTTAGATATTGTAGAATTTCCTAGTCAATTTATGGAATATTGGTGTTGGGAATATGAATCTTTAAAATTAATTTCACAACATTATAAAAATAAAAATAATTTACCAGTAAATATGATGAATAAATTAATTGAATCTAAAAAATATAATTCTGCTTTATCTCTTATGAGGCAAATAGAATTAAGTTTATTTGATATAAGAATACATAAAGAATTTGATTTAAAAAAAAATAATCAAATAACAGATTTAATAGAAGAAATAAGAAAAAATTTAATTACAATAACTCCTATTCCAATTTGGAATAAATATACAAATGTATTTAATCATATATTTGGTGGAGAATATGCTGCTGGATATTATAGTTATTTATGGTCAGAACAATTAGCTGCAGACGTTTTTTTATATTTTAAAAAAAATGGATTATTAAATTTAAAAATAGGAAAAAAATTTTTAAATAATTTTTTATCTTTAGGCAGTTCTGAAAATCCTATTATTTTATTTAAAAAATTTAGTGGTAAGCAATTAAACATTAATTCTTTACTTATACAAAGAGGAATTAAAATATAATTAATATTATAAAAATTAATTTTCTATATTTATAGGTTTTTAAAAAATTATTTTATGAAAAATATAAGAAACTTTTCAATTATTGCTCATATTGATCATGGTAAATCAACATTCGCAGATAGATTAATTGAAATTTGTGGTGGTTTATCTAAAAGAGAAATGACAGCACAAGTATTAGACAGTATGTCATTAGAAAAAGAGAGAGGTATAACAATAAAAGCACAAAGTGTCTCTTTAAATTATAAAGCAAAAAATAATAATTTTTATAAATTAAATTTTATTGATACTCCTGGACATGTAGATTTTTCTTATGAAGTTTCTAGATCTTTAGCTGCATGTGAAGGAGCTTTATTATTAATAGATGCTTCACAAGGGATAGAAGCACAAACTTTATCTAATTATAATATTGCTATTAAAATGGGTCTGACAGTATTACCCGTTATAAATAAAATTGATTTGTTAACTATAAATATTACAAAAATAAAAAAAGATATATCTAATATTATAGGTATTAAATCTAAAAAAATTCTTAAATGTTCTGCTAAAACTGGATTAGGAATAAAAGAAATAATAGAAGATTTAATTAAAAATGTTCCCCCTCCTAAAGGAAATATACAAACTTCTTTACAAGCTCTTATTATAGATTCATGGTTTGATAAATATTTAGGAGTTATAGTTTTAATTTGTATTAAAAATGGTAAAATTTCTAAAGGAATGAAAATTATTATTTTAAATACTAAAAAAAAATATTTTGTTGAAAAAATAGGTATTTTTACACCAAAAAAAATATATTTAAATAAATTAAAATGTGGTGATGTTGGTTGGATAGTTTTAGGAATAAAAAATATAAATGAAGTACCAGTAGGAGCTACTATCACATCATATATAGAACCATCTAGTATATTAATGCCAAGCTTTAAAAAAAGTATTCCTAAAGTTTTTGCTGGGTTATTTCCTATAATGTCAGATGAATATAAAATTTTTAGTAATGCATTAAAAAAATTAAGTTTAAATGATTCTTCTTTATTTTTTGAACCAGAAAACTCAGATATACTAGGACATGGATATAGATGTGGTTTTTTAGGTTTATTACATATGGAAATTATACAACAACGTTTACTAAAAGAATATAATATAAATATAATTACAACTATGCCTTCTGTAAAATATGAAATAGAAACAATTAATAAAGATATTTTATATGTAGATAATTTATCTAAATTTCCTTCATCTCATGTTATAAAAGAAATTAGAGAGCCAATTTTAAAATGTAAGATACTTTCTCCAATTAAATATATTGGAAAAATTATTCAATTATGTATTACTAAAAATGGTATACAAAAAAATATAATGTATCATGGGGATCAAGTTATATTAATTTTCGAAATACCTATGATTCAAGTAATTATAGATTTTTTTGATAAATTAAAATCTATTACGAAAGGTTATGGATCATTAGATTATAGTTTTTTAAAATTTAAAAAATCTAATTTAACTTGTATTCATATTTTAATTAATAAAAAACGTGTTGATGCTTTAACAACAATGACTTATAAAAATAATATTTATTCTTATAGTAAAATATTAGTAGAAAAAATTCAAAAATTAATTCCCAGGCAACAATTCAATATTATAATCCAAGCTACAATTGGAAAAAAAATTATTTCTAGTGCAAATATAAAACAATTACGTAAAAATGTAATTGCTAAATGTTATGGAGGAGATATTAGTAGAAAAAAAAAATTAATTCAGAAACAAAAAGAAGGAAAAAAAAGAATGAAAAATATTGGTAATGTAAAATTACCACCTTCAGTTTTTCTTTCTATATTAAAAAATACTAAATAATTTATTTTAAAATAAAATATAAATATTATTTATATTTTTTTATAAAATAAAAATTTTAAATTATTTTATTTATATAAAAAATATATTTAACTTTAATTATGTATAATATATGTTAAAAAAAAAATATTTCATAAAACAAATAATGTCTCTATTACCTATAATAATATTAATTTTTATAGTCCGTTTGTTTATATATGAACCTTTCTATATACCATCAGGATCTATGATTCCTACCTTATTAGAAGGTGATTTTATTTTAGTAAATAAATTTATTTATGGAATTAAAAATCCTTTAAATAATAAAATTATTATTAAAAATCAACTACCTAAAAGAGGTGATATAGTTGTTTTTAAATATCCTAAAGATACAAAAACAAATTATATTAAAAGAATTATTGGATTACCAGGAGATATTATTGTTTATAATGCTAAAAATAAACAAATTACATTATATAATAGAAAATATATAAAACAAAATATTTTTATCTATAAAAAACTTAAAAAAAGCCAGTTTATTCAAGTTTTTAAAAATAAAAATAAAATATCATTTATTAATATTTCTGAAAATTCAACAGATTATTCTATTTTTAGAAAATTAAGATTTTTTCAATATACAGAATATATAAATAAATTATCACATACAATATTTTTTACTCCTGAATTAGAAATTGATACATCAAATATATATAAACAAAAGAATATTCCATTATATACATGGATTGTTCCATATAAATGTTATTTTGTTATGGGTGATAATCGTGATTATAGTTTTGATAGTAGATATTGGGGATTTGTTCATGAAAAATATTTATTAGGAAAAGCTGTATTAATTTGGTTAAATATTCAAAAAAAATCAAATTCATGGTTGCTAAAAATTAAATTTAATCGAATACATAAAGTTAATTAATTTATTCAAAGTATTACTTATTTTATATAATAGATTAAAATATAATTATGTGAATTTTATTATGATTAATCAATTACAAAAAAGATTAGGGTATATGTTTAATCATCAAGATTTATTATATCAAGCTTTAACACATAGAAGTGCAAGTAGTAAACATAATGAAAGATTAGAATTTTTAGGAGATTCTATATTAAGTTATATTATAGCTAAAGCATTATATAATAAATTTCCTGATGTAAATGAAGGAAATATGAGTCGTATGAGAGCTACCTTAGTTAGAGGTAATACATTAGCAAGTATTGCAAGAGAATTTAAATTAGGAGAATATTTATTTTTAGGTCCTGGTGAATTTAAAAATGGAGGTTATAATAGAGAATCTATACTTGCTGATACTATGGAAGCTTTAATTGGTAGTATTTGTCTTGATAGTAATATAAAAATTGTAGAAAAAATTATTTTATTATGGTACCATTTTAGGTTAAAAAAAATATTACCAGGTAATAATCAAAAAGATCCTAAAACAAGATTACAAGAATATTTACAAAGATCACATCTTCCTTTACCTTATTATTTTATAACAAAAATAAATGGTGAAGTACATAACCAAAAATTTACTATACAATGTAAAATTAGTGGTATATCAGCTATAATTATAGGAATAGGTTCTAGTCGTAGAAAAGCTGAACAATCAGCAGCGGAACAAGCGTTAAAAAAAATTGGTTTAGAATAATTTGTTTTATAATAAAGGTTATTTATGTGAAAAAAATATCTTCATATTATGGGAGTATCCTAATTATAGGCCGGTCTAACGTCGGGAAATCTACTTTGTTAAATACTTTAATTGGGAAAAAAGTATCTATAATTTCCCATAAAATAAATACTACTAATTATAATATTATAGGGGTATATAATAAAAATTCTTACCAAATAGAATATATTGATACTCCAGGAAATATATTTTATAATAATAAAAGTTTAGATTTATTTAAAAAAAATAAATATAACTATATTTTTTTTATTTTAGATCAAAATAAATGGAATTATATAGAAGAAAAATTTGTAAAAATTTTAAACAAAATTAATATACCAATAATTTTAATTATTAATAAAGTTGATAAAATAAATAAGAAAGATATTTTATTACCTTATATTAGTTTTCTTAAACAAAAAATTAAATTTGTTTATTTATTTATTATTTCTGCTAAATATAAATTATATACTGATAATATTAATAATATAATTTGTAAAAAATTACCGAAAAAAAAACATTACTATCCTAGTAATTATATTACTAATCAATCAAAAAAATTTATTTTAAAGGAAATTATAAGAGAAAGTATTATTAAATATGTTCATCAAGAACTACCTTATTCTATAAAAATTCAAATAAATTATCAAAAAAAATTAATAAAATTACCAGATACAATAAGTATTTTTTTGTTCATAAAAAATATAAGACAAAAAAAAATAATAATAGGTAAAAATGCTGTAATAATAAAATTAATTAAGTATCGATCTGAAAAAAAAATAAAATTTTTTTTTAAAAAAAAAATAAATATAAATTTATGGATAAAAGTAAAATAATATTGTTATATCATAAATATATTTAAATTAAAATTATAAATATGAAAATTATTGGCATTGGTATTGATATTATAGAAATAAAAAGAATTGAAAAAGTTTTTATACGTTTTGGAGATCTCTTTGCATATAAAATACTTACTAAATATGAATTATCTATATATAAAAAAAATAATAATAAAATAAAAAATTTAGCAAAATATTTTACAGTAAAAGAAGCTGCAATAAAAGCTTTAAGTACTAATGATATTAGTAATAATATCTTTTTTAAGCAAATAGAATTATCTAATCATATTACAGGTAAACCAAAATTAAAATTTTTAGAAAATACAATTTATGAATATAATATTCATATTTCATTTTCAGATGAAATAAAATATGCTTGTGCAATAGTTATACTTGAAAAAAAATAAGATTTAGTTTATATTATATGTTTTTTAATTATATTATATGCTTTATGTATATTTTGTGTTTTAATTTTTGCTTTTTCTAATTGTGTAGCCGTATACCCTTTTGATATTAACTTATCTGGATGATATTTACTAATTAATTTATGATATGCTCTTTTTATAGTTAATAAATTATCATTATATTTAATTCCTAATAATTTATATGCTTTATCTAATTCTAAATTATAATTATTTTTATCTTGAAATGTATTTTTTTCTTTATAAAAATTATAGGTATTATTGGAATATTTTCTTTTTTTCTCTTGAAAAAAATTATAAAAAAATAAATCTTTTTCATTAATAAAATGATTTTTAAATTTTAATTTTTTTATTATAAATAATATTTCATTATATGAAATATTAAGTTCTTGAAAAATAATATTTAATATTTTTTTAGTATTCGAATGTAAAGAATTGTTTATAAAAGATAATTCAATTTGTATTTCTAAAAATTGATTTATTAAAGTTTTATTTTTACAAATTAAATAATTTAAATTATTTAATTTGTAAATTAAAGGATAATTTTTTTTTTTACCATTTTGAAATGCTTTTTTTACAAAAATTACTTCTTTATTATTTAAATTTATTTTTTTAATTAATTCAATAGTAAAATTTATATCATTATTACTAATAAAACCTTTAGATTTACTAATATAACCCATAATTTCAAAATTTATTTGAAGAAATAATTTTCTAATATTGCTAACATAATTAAAATTATATTTTTTATTATAAAATTTTGTTATTTTATTAATTATAAAGCTAATTAATATAATGATTATTATATTTAATAAATTAAAGCTTATATAATAATTAATAACAAAATTTATTAAAAAGAATAATAATTCTAAATAAGAAAACATATATTCCTCAATAAATATATTTAAATTATAATCTAATTATCTATAATAGTTAATTATTATATGAATTTGCAATCATTAAATAATATTTTTAACATTTATTATTTAATTTAATAATAGGATAAAAAAATGATAACTAGAAAAATAATTTATATTTTAATATTTTTTTTTTATTTATGTAATATATCTAACTGTATGTCTATGCAAAACACTAATAATATCAAGATAATTATAAATAATGATATAATTTTACAAAAAAATATAAATGAAATTTTATCTATTACACGAAAAATTTACAATAATAAATATTTACAGTTATATTATTTTTTAAATATTAAAAATATGAAAGATATAATAAAATATTTTGTATTTTTACAAATAATAAAAGAAAATGGTTTTTCTATACCAGAAGAAGATTTAAATGATCTTATTTTAAATATATATAGTTCTAATAATACTTCAGAGGATATAATAAAAACACAGTTTCTAGACCATAATATTAATTATACAAAATTTTATAAAATTTTTCAAAATATTATATTTATTAATATATTAAAAAATAAATTTTTATCAAAAAATATTGATATTTATGATGAAGAAGTTGAATCATTATCTAATCAATTATACTTAAAATCTAAAACACATAAAATTTATGATATTACTATATTTTATTTTATAATAAAGAAAAATCCTTTAAAAGATAAATTTAATCATAAAATTTTTTTATTAAATCAATTAATATCTATTTTACAAAAAAAAAAATTAAAAAATAATTTTAAAAAATATAATGAAAAAACATTTATTTCTCATTTTAATATAAAAAGAAAATTTTTAAAAAATAAACAAAAAAATCAATTATCACTAGATATTATTAATTATTTAGATAATTCTAAAAAAAAAGATATAATAGGACCAATATATTTAAATTCACAATTATTTCTTATAAAAATAAATAATATTTTTACAGAAGATAATATAGATAATGAAAAAGTTTTATTACAATTTATTTATATAAAAAAAAAAAACCTAAGTAAAGAAAATTTTAATAATAAAATTAAAAATATATATTTTAATCTTTTACAAAAAAAGATTACTTTTAAAAAAGCTATTCAATTATTTTCTGATGATGTATTAACAAATAAATTTGGAAATAATAAAAATTGGATGTTATTAAAGAATTTTTCTCCTAAATTTCGTCAAATTATAAGAAAATTAAAAATAAATGAGTTTAGCTTACCAATTCAAGAATCTGATAGTTGTTTTATAATACAATTATTAGATAAAAATAATACTCAGAATAATAAATTTTTCTTTAAACAAAGAGCATATAAAATTATTTTACGAGAAAATATAGAAAGAGAATCTGAACTTTTTATTTATGAATATTCTAAAAATATATATATAAAAAATATCAATTCATAATAAAAAATATTATAAATATATAAAATAGTAAATTTTTTATAAAAAACATATATGAAAATTATTTTAAAAAAAAAGTATGGACAGCATATATTGACTAATGAAAAAATTATTAAAAAAATTATTTCTTTTATAAATCCAAAATATTATCAAATTATGTTTGAAATAGGTCCTGGATTAGGAGCATTAACTATTCCAATAATAAAGTATAATAAAAATCTTTCTATTATTGAAATAGATAAAAATTTTGTCAATATTTTAAAAAAAAATAAAATTTTAATAAATGCAAAAACTAATATTATTTTAAATAATATATTAAATTTTAATTTTTTAGTTTTAGCAAAAAAATATAAAAAAAGAATACGTATATTTGGTAGTTTACCGTATAATATTTCTGTTGAAATAATTTTTTATTTATTTAGATATTTAAAAAATATTCAAGATATGCATTTTATTATGCAAAAAGAAGTAGTAAATCGATTAACTGCTAATCCAGGGAGAAAAAATTATGGTTGTTTAAGTATCATAACACAATTATTTTGTAAAATAAGATCTTTAATAGAAATTAAAGCGAGTAATTTTTTTCCTCAACCTAAAATTATTTCTAATATGGTTTATATTAGACCTTATATTAATAATCCTTATAATTTAAATAATATTTTTTTTTTAAAAAAAATTGTAAAACAAGCTTTTAGTATGAGAAGAAAAATTTTACGAAATAGTTTAATAAATTTATTTTCTGAAGAAGAATTAAATTATTTAGGTATTGATTATAAAATTCGTGCTGAAGATGTTTCAATATCAGAATATTGTCAATTAGCTAATTGGTTAGAGTTAAATAACAAAAGGTTATAAATTTATGAAATCATTGTTATCTCAAGTTTATATAAAAGGTAGTAGTATTTATATAAAATCCCAATCAATACCTACAACTAATCATTATGTATTTACATATACAATTACTATTCATAATTTAGGAAAAAAAATTTTACAATTAATTAGTCGTTATTGGAGTATAACTAATGGTAATGGTAAAAAAATTCAAATATATGATGGAGGAATAATAGAAGAAAAACCTTATGTGAGACCAGGAAATAATTTTAATCATACTAATATAATTATTTTAGAAACTCCAATTGGAATTATAGAAGGACATTATATTATAACAGATGAAAATAATAACGTTTATCATGTAGAAATTCCTATTTTTCGTTTAGCAATTAAAACATATATTCATTAATCAATATAACTAATTTATAAAAAATATGACTACTTACTTTATTGGAGATATTCATGGGTATTATAATGAACTTATTTCCTTATTAAAAAAAATTAATTTTGATTATAAAAATGATCAGTTATGGATTACAGGAGATCTTATAGCAAGAGGACCAGATTCTATCAAAGTTTTATATTTTTTATATTCTATTAAAAAATCTATCAAATTAGTTTTGGGAAATCATGATTTATATTTAATATTTTTAATATTAAGTTCTAATACTTATAATGTAAATGATTCAAAAATTTTAAGTTTATTAAAAGATAAAAAAATAATATTTATTGTAAATAATTGGTTAAAATATCAACCTTTAGTCCAATACGATAAAAATAAAAAAATTTTAATGTCACATGCAGGTATTCCTCCTCAATGGAATAATATTAATATTATTTTATCTGCTTCTAATGAAGCACAAAAAATTATCTCGAGGGAAAAAAATGATTTTTTTTTAAATTATATAGATAATGGAAAATACCAAGTAAATGATTGGAAGGATAATACGTTAATAGGTTTTCCACGTTTTAATTATACTATTAATGCATTAACTAAAATGAGATATTGTTATCTAGATGGTACATTAGAAATGTTTACTAAAAAAGCTCCAAATGATATAAATACTAAGATATTAAAACCATGGTTTTGGATATCAAATATTTTATATAATAAATATACAATATTTTTTGGCCATTGGTCTGATTTACAGGGAGGAGAATATACCCCAAAAAATATAATAGGTTTAGATACTGGATGTTGTTGGGGAAAAAAATTAACAGTTTATTCATGGGAAAAAAAACAATTTTATAGTATAACATGTAAAATTTAAAATGTATACATTATTACCAATAAACAAATATTTTTTACGTTTATTTAAAAATAAATTTTTAAATAAAAAAGTTATTTTTGCTGGGGATGTTAAAGATAAAATACCTATTTATTTAAATACTTTATTTAGTTTTGTAAATACTCATAATTATAATTATTATATATGGTTAAAAAAACAGATAAATGATAATATTTATTATGGAATAATGAGTAAAAAATATAAAAAATATAATTTTAATATTCTCATATTTTTTTGGTTAAAAAATAAAAAAGAATCTTTATTTATATTAAATAATATTTTATCTTTGTTATCTTTAAAGGTTGAGATATTTGTTATTGGTTCAAATAATAGTGGTATAAAAACAATTAATAATATAAAAGAATTAGAAATAATAAATTTGAAAAAAATTCTTAATGCAAGAAAATATGTTATTTTTCACGGAATTTTAACAAAAAATATTTCTTTTAATATAAATAATTATTGGAATTATTATTATTATAACAATTATAAAATATACAATTTACCGGGAGTATTTAGTAATACTAAAATTGATAATGGTAGTAAATTATTAATTTCTACTATTATAAATAATAGTAAGATTTTAATAAAAGGGAAAATATTAGATTTAGGCTGTGGTTCTGGAATTATCTCTACAATAATAAGTAATAATTTAAAAAAATATAAAAGAAAATATTCAATATATGCTATTGATATTGATGCAAAAGCAATTTATTCAACTAGAAAAACATTAAATATAAATTTAATAAAAAATGTAAAAGTTTTTCCTAATAATATTTTTTCTAATATTAAGGAAAAATTTCATTTTATTATATCTAATCCTCCTATTCATGAAAACTTAAATTTTTCTTTAAAATTTATTTATCATCTAATAAATAAATTTAGAAATAATGTATATTATAAAGGAGAATTACTTTTTGTCGTTAATAATTTTATATCATATAAAAAAATTTTTAATAATTTTCCATTAAAAATTTCTATTTTATCTAAAAATAAAAAATTTTCTGTATATAGAATAAAAAATATATAAATTTTAAATTTAAAATACTCTTTTTAAAAAAATAATTAATTATTAATATAATAGAAAAATTATATTCGAGCTAATTTTAATATTATATATTAAAATAACTCATAAAATAAATTATTTTATTATGAATTAGTAATAATATTACACCAAATAAAAATGTTATTAAAATATAAAATCTAATTAAATTTATTAAAATAAATTATCAAAATAATTATTATTTATAATAAAATTTTTAGTTAATAATATTTTTTATATTTTATAATAATTTTATATATAATATATTATTATTTTATAATAAGTAAATTTAAAGGGAAAAATATGATTTTAGTAACTAAAAAAGCTCCTGATTTTAATGCTTCTGCTGTTTTATCAAATGGATCAATTATTGATAATTTTAATTTATATAAATATTTAGAAAATAAGATAACTGTATTATTTTTTTGGCCTTTAGATTTTACATTCGTTTGTCCAACAGAGATTATTTCTTTAAATCAACATTTTAATAGTTTTCAAAAAAGAAATGTTAATTTATTAGGTATATCATGTGATTCACAATTTGTTCATCAAGCATGGAGAAATACTCCTATAAATAAAGGGGGGATAGGTCATATAAAATTTATGATGATATCCGATATTACAAAAAATATACAAAAATCTTATGGTATTGAACATCCTGATTTAGGTATAGCTTTAAGAGCGTTATTTATAATAGATAAAGAAAAAATCATAAGACATCAGTTAGTAAATGATCTCCAATTTGGAAGAAATATAAATGAAATCATTCGTATAATTGATGCTTTAAAACATAATGAAAAATATGGAGATGTATGTCCTGCACAATGGGAAAAAGGTAAAAAAAGTATAACACCTAATTCTAAAGGAATTATTAATTATTTATCTAATGATATAAATGAATTATATTAATTTGATAAATTTATAATATCAATACATTGTGCTCGATAACGTAATAAATGATCCATTAAAATTATAGCAACCATTGCTTCTCCTATCGGAACTGCTCTAATACCTACACAAGGATCATGACGTCCTTGTGTAATACAATATGTTTCTTTCCCTAATATATTAATTGTTTTTCCTGGAATAGAAATACTAGAAGTTGGTTTTACTACAAAATTTATAATTATATTTTGTCCTGTACTAATACCTCCTAATATTCCTCCAGAATTATTACTTTGAAAACCATCTTTTCTGATTTCATCTCTATAATTACTTCCTAATTTATTTACAGAATTAAAACCGTCCCCTATTTCAATTCCTTTTACTGCATTAATACTCATTATTGCATGTGCTAATTCAGCATCTAATTTATCAAATACTGGTTCACCTAATCCTACTGGTACATTTTCTACAATAATAGTAATTTTAGCACCTATAGAATTACCTGTTTTTTTTAAATTATTTATCATATTTTGTAAATATTTTATTTGGTGTGTATTTGGACAAAAAAAAGGATTTTTATTTACTTCTTCCCAATTGTCAAAATCACAAATTATATCACCTATTTGAGATAAATATCCCTTAATTTTTAAATTATATTTTATTGATAAATATTTTTTAGCAATTGCTCCTGCTGCTACACGCATAGTTGTTTCTCTAGCTGATGAACGTCCACCACCTCTATAATCTCTTATTCCATATTTTTTTTCATAAGTATAATCAGCATGACCAGGACGAAAAATATTTTTAATATTATTATAATCTTGAGATCGTATATCTATATTATTTATTAATAAACCAATACTTGTTCCCGTTGTTAAATTATTAAATACACCTGATAAAATTTGTATTTGATCTAATTCTTTACGAGGAGAAGTATATTTCGATAATCCTGGTTTACGTCTATTTAAATCTTTTTGTATATCCTTTATTTTTAAAGGAATTTTCGGAGGAACTCCATCTATTATACATCCTAAAGATTTTCCATGTGATTCTCCAAAAGTTGTAACTTTAAATAATTTTCCAATACTATTACCTGACATGAATATTTACTCCTAAATTTATAAATATATTTTTTATAAAATAATATGATATATTAAATATTTTCCATTTTAAATATTCCTATACCTCCATTTTTTATATTAATCCATTGAAAATTAATTTCAGGATATTTTTCTATAATATCTAACATTTTATTTCCTACTTCACAAATTAAAATACCATTTTTTTTAAGATAGAAAGGTGATTTAGATATTATTTCTTCAATAATTGCTATACCATTGTTTTTACAAAATAATCCTATTTTAGGTTCATATAAATATTCTTTTGGTAAGAATTTTATATCTTGTTTATCTACATATGGAGGATTAGTTATGATTAAATCATAAGTTGATTTTTTTAATTTATTAAACAAATTACTACATATAGGAGTAATACGATTTTCTAATCCATGTAATTGGATATTATATTCTGCTACATTAATAGCATCTAAAGAAATATCTACTGCATCTATATGTGCATTAGGGTAAAGATATGCACAGGCAATAGCTATACAGCCACTACCAGTACATAAATCTAATATATACTTTGGTTTTTTATATGGTAAAATAATAGACTTAAATTTATTATTAATTAATTCAGCAATTGGAGATCTAGGTATTAATACTCTATTATCAATATATAATTCATGTCCACAAAACCAAGTTTTTTTTGTTAAATATACTACTGGAATTCTTTTTTTGATACGTTTTAATACTAATTGATAAATCCATTTACGTTCTTTCAAAGATAATTTAGATGCACGAACATCATTCCATAAATAAGGAGGTAATCCTAATAATGGTAAAACTAAATTTAAAGCTTCATCCCATGGATTATCATTTCCATGTCCATACCATAAATTTGAAACATTGAAACAGCTTGTTATCCAACGTACTACATCTTGAATAGATAAGAATTCATTTATAATTTCTTTGTTAAATAAATATTTAAATTTTATTACCATATAATATATGTATATTTCCTATAGTATGATACTTTTTGATAATATAAAAACATAAAATATATTTTACGATATAAAAATTTTAATAATTTTAACTCCCCTGACTGGATTCGAACCAGTGACATACGGATTAACAGTCCGCCGTTCTACCAACTGAACTACAGAGGATCTTTATAAATTATTAGTTAATAATACTAATATATATAACATATATATGTCAAGAAAATTATGTTTTTATAAAATATATAGTAAATAAATAATAACTTTAAAAATATTATTTTTAAAGTAAAAAATATATTAAATATTATAAATTTTTTAATTCTTGAAAAAAAAATTCATATTTTTTACTTATGTTAATAACTATATCATTCTGCCATATACCTTTATTAATTATTTTATCATCAGGATATAAAGTATCATTATTAATCATATCTAATGGTAATAATTTTTGTGCTTGTAAATTTGGAGTAGAAAAACCTGTTTTTTTAGCTATTTTGGATGCAATATCAGGTCTAAGTAAAAAATTAATTAATTTTAAAGCACCTTTAATATTCTTCGCATTACTAGGTATAACAAAACTATCCATCCAAAAAATACCTCCTTCTTTTGGCCAAATAAATTTTAAAGGGATTCCTAATTTTTGCACAGAATAAGTAGAACCATTCCAAATCATTCCTATATTTACAGAACCTTCAATAAAAGGATATCCAGGATTATCAGAATTAAATGAAATAATATTAGGCATTAATTTTTTTAAATCGATAAAAGCTCTTTTTATATATTTTATATTAGTTGTATTTCCCGGATACCCTAATTTTATTAGTGACATTTGAAATACTTCTTTAGCATCATCTATTAAAGAAATAGATTTATAATATTTTGGATTCCATAAATCATTCCAACTATTAACAGAATTTGGTTCTATTATATTAGTATTAATTCCTATACCTGTAGCACCCCACATATATGGAATAGAATATTCATTATTTAAATCAAAAGGTTTGTTTAAAAATTGAGAATCTAAATTAGAAAAATTAGGTATTTTTTTTTTATCTATTTTTTGTATCATACCTTCATTTTTCATTTTTGCTACAAAATATGTGGAAGGTACAACTAAATCATAGGGTTGTTTTTTATAAGTTTTTAATTTAGCATACATACTTTCATTAGATTCATATGTAGAATAAATAATTTTAATACCAGTTTCTTTAGTAAATTGATCTAAAATTTCTTGAGGAACATATTCGGTCCAATTATAAAAAAAAATAGTGTTTGAAATAGATTTTGTAAAATTTAAATATTTTTTTGTTATTGGAAATAATAATATTATAAAAATAATACATATTATTCTAAAAAATAAAAACATTTTATTAAACCTTATTATTAATATATTATCTATATTTTATTTAAATAATTTTAATTTTAATTTCTATATTTTAATAAAATTAAATCTTTTATATATATTTTATTTAATAAATTTATTATATTTCAAAATATTTTTTTATAAATAAATTTTATTATTTATAAGTTATTTATATTTTAGAAAATTAATATTTTATTTGTATAAATTCAGAGAAATCAATTAATAAATATATGTTTAATAAAAATTTTTTATTAATAAATAACTTATTATTTTCCATAAAATTTTTTTGAATTTATTTATAAATATTTTAATATTTTTCTTTTAATAAAGAAGTCATCATTATAGCTTTAATAGTATGTATTTTATTTTCTGCTTGTTGAAATATAATACTATTTTTAGATTCAAAAATTTCATCTGTTATTTCTAACCCATTATATAGATTATATTTTGAAATAATTTTTTTGGTAAATAAATTTTTATAATGTTTATATAGATGTAATGATGGTAAGCAATGCATAATTTTAACATTCTGATTTTGACTTTTTTCGAGTAATAATTTATTAACTTGATACTTATGTAATTTTTTAATTTTTTTTTCCCATAATTGTAAAGATTTTTTTTCTCCCATAGATAACCAAATATCTGTATAAATAAAATCTGTATTTTTAACACCTAAATCAATATTATCAGTAATAATTATATTACTATAAGTATTAATTTTTTTTATTACATTATTTATATATATATTATTACCTAATTTAATTTTTTGTGGTGAAATTAAAAATAATTTAAAACCAATTATACTTGATGCTTCTATTAAACTATAGGAAATATTATTATTAATATCTCCTATATAAGATAATGTAATTTGATCTATTTTTTTATTTTTAATATTTTCTTTAATAGTTAATAAATCTGCTAATATTTGAGTAGGATGAAATTCATTTGTTAATCCATTCCAGACAGGAATTGTTGCATAATGAGCAAGAATTTCTATTGTTTTTTGATATTTTCCTCTATATTCTAATCCATGATACATATTACTTAAAACTCTAGCTGAATCTTTTAAAGACTCTTTATCACCAATATGACTATCTTTAATATTTAAATAAGTAACGTTAGCTCCTTGATCAAAACAAGCGATTTCAAAAGAACATCTAGTTCTTGTTGAATTTTTTTCAAAAATAAGAATAATATTTTTATTTACTAATTTCTTTTTTTCTTTAAAATTTTTTTTGTTATATTTTAATTTTTCTGAAATGTTAATTAACTCATAAATGTTTTCTTTTGAAAAATCTGATAATTTTAAAAAATGTTTATTATAAAATTGATTCATACAATATATCCTTATTTTTAAATAACTTAAATATAAAAAAATATTATAAATTTTCGATTAAAGAAAGTTTTTGTAACAATTCTTTTTGCAAAATTTTACAATTTTTTAATTTTTCTAAATTTTTTAGTATAATATGTTTAGGAGCTTTAGATAAAAAATTTTTATTTATTACATTTTTATTTAATAGATTTATTATTTTTTGATTATTATTTAATTTATTATTAATTTTTTTTAATAATTTCTTCTTATTAATAATGGTATTATCTAATAGAATACCAAATTCAATATTATTTATTTTATTTATTAATGTTTTTTGGGGAAAATTAATATTCTTTTTAAGAAAAATTATCTTTTTAAGATTTACAAATTTTTCTAAAATTTTTTTATTATTTTTTAAAAAAATATTAAATTCATTATTTATGTTTTTTATATATAAATTAATTTTCTTACTATTTTTTATATTCATTTCTATTTTATTATTACGAATAATTGTAATAATTTTAATAAAAATATTAACAATATTTATAATTTTTTTGTTTATTTGTATTTTATTTACTTTAGGAAAAACCTGGATCATAATACTACTATTAGAAAATTTTTTATCATTTTTAATTAGTTTTTGCCATATAACTTCAGTAATAAAAGGAATTATTGGATGAGATAATCTTAATAACGACTCAAAAAGGTTATATAATGTATAATGTGTGCCAGTATGTTTACTTTGATCTTTTTCTTGAAAAACTATTTTAGTGTATTCTAAATACCAATCACAAAATTTATTCCATATAAAATTATATAAAATATTAGTAGCAGAATCAAAACGATATTTGTTTAATGCTTTTATATAATATTTTACGACTAAATAATATTCAGACCAAATCCATCTATCTATTATAGATAAATTTTTTTTTTTATTAGTAAAGTTATAATTAATATTTTTTAAAATAAAAATGCTAGCATTCCAAATTTTATTACAAAAATTACGATATCCTTCTAATCTAGTTATATCCCAATATACATCACGACCTGTTGATGATAATGCTGCTAATGTAAATCTTAATGCATCTGCTCCATAAATTTTACTATTTTGTATTTTTTTTTTAGAAGTAATACCTTCAATAAAATCCATTGGATTAATTACATTTCCTTTTGATTTAGACATTTTATTTCCTTTATTATCTCTTAATAATCCTGTCATTAAAATATTTTTAAAAGGTATTTGAGGAATATTATTTTTATTTTTAACAATATGCATTGTCATCATTATCATTCTAGATATCCAAAAAAAAATAATATCAAAACCACTTATAATCACATTAGTAGGATGAAAAAAAGAAAAATTTTTATTATTAGGCCAATTTAGAGTAATAAAAGTCCATAAACTAGATGAGAACCATGTATCTAAAACATCAGAATCTTGTTTTAAATAAAAATTTTTGTCTAAATTATATTTTTTTTTTATTTCTTTTTCATTTTTTCCTACATAAATATTATTTTTATTATCATACCAAACTGGTATTTTATGTCCCCACCATAATTGACGTGATATACACCAATCTTGAATATTATTCATCCAAGAATAAAACATATTTTCATATTTTTCAGGGAAAAACACAATTTTTTTTTCTTTTACAGCATTTATTGCATTTTGAGATAAACTTTTAGTCTTTAAATACCATTGATTTGTTAACATAGGCATAATAATAGTATTACTACGTATACTAAATGGAATTAGTCTAGTTTGTTTTTCATATTTAACTAATAATTCTTGTTGTTTCATTTCTTTAAGAATAATATTTCTTGCATTTAAAAAATTTAATTTTTGAAAAATTTTAGGAATACTATTATTTAATTTTAGAGATTGTTGTTTTGTATTAAAAATTTGACATTTTTCTAAAATATTACCTTTTAAATCAAAAATATTAATTAAAGGCAAATTATGTTTAATTGCAACTTGATAATCTTTAAAATCATGTGCAGGACTAATCTTAACACATCCTGTTCCTTTTGTTATTTTAGCATAATTATCTGCTATAATAGGAATTTTACGGTTAATAATTGGGACAATTACATATTTACCAATTAAATTATTATATCTTTGATCTAAAGGATTTATTGCTATTGCACTATCAGCAAATAATGTTTCTGGTCTAGTTGTAGCAATAATTAAATAATTTTTATTATCAAAAGTTTTAATTTGATTTGATAAAAAATATTTTATATACCATAAATTAGTTTTATTTTTTTTATACTCAACTTCTAAATCAGAAACTACAGTTTTAAGTTTTAAATCCCAATGTATTAATCTTTGTTTTTTATAAATTAACCCCTCATTATAAAGAATAATAAAAATATCTCTTACAGATTTAGTAAATTTATCATCCATTGTAAATCTTGCTTTTTCCCATTCTGTAGATAAACCTAAACTTTTCATTTGGTCATAAATAATATTACAATATTTATTTTTCCATTTCCAAATATTATCTAAAAAAAATTTTCGACTATAATTATTTTTAGTTTTTCCTGTTTCATTAAAAATTTTTTGTTCTATTAAATTTTGAGTAGCAATACCTGCATGATCGATTCCTACTTGACATAATATATTTTCCCCTAACATTCTATGATAACGTACTAAAATATCAATTAAAGTATATTGTAATGCATGTCCTATATGTAATGAACCTGTAATATTAGGCGGGGGTACCATAATAGAAAAACATTTTTTTGAATCATCTAATTTATTTTTTAAAAAATTATTATTTTCCCAATAACTATAAATTTCTTTTTCAAAATTTTTTGGATTATATATTTTATTCATAATAAAAAATATCTCTTATATAATAAAATCTGTATTAAATTTATAAAAAATTATGAATGATTATTTATTTGATTAATTAAAAATTGACATAACATATTCACAGGTCTTCCAGAAGCCATTGCTTTTTGATTAATATAATCCCAGGCTGTCCCAGCAATATCTATATGAGCCCATTTATATTTTTGAGTAAATTTAGATAAAAAACACGCAGCAGTTATTGTTCCTGCAATACCATCACTACTATTTACTAAATCAGCAATATTTGATTTTAATTTGTCAAAATATTTTTTATCATTAATAGGTAATTCCCAAACACGATCATCTGCTTCTAATGAAGCAGTTATAATTTTTTCAGATAAAATATTATTATTTGACATTAGTCCACTAATATTATTACCTAAAGCAATAACACATGCTCCTGTTAAAGTAGCGATATCAATGACATATTTAGGTTTATATTTTTCAATATAAGTTAATATATCACATAAAATTAAACGTCCTTCAGCATCAGTATTTATTACTTCTACAGTAATACCTGACATTGTTTTAATAATATCACTAGGTCTATATGCATTAGAACTAGGCATATTTTCACTACCAGCTAAAATAGCAATAATATTTATAGGTAATTTTAATTCTGCTATTGAACATATAGTACCGTATACAGATGCAGCTCCGCACATATCATATTTCATTTCTTCCATATTTTTACTAGGTTTTAAAGATATACCTCCTGAATCAAAAGTTATACCTTTACCTAATAATACTATAGGCTGTGATTTTTTATTATTATAGTATTCTATTATAGAGATAAAAGGTTTATTTTTAGATCCCTTACTGACAGATAAATAAGCATTCATACCTTTTTTTTGCATATATTGTTCATCAAAAATTTTTACAGAAATATTTTTATATTTTTTTTTTAAACTTTCTGCTTTAATAGATAAATATTTAGGAGTACATATATTAGGAGGTAAATTAGCCATATCTTTAGCTTTTTTTATACCTAGATTAATAGCTTTACCATGTTTTATTGCGGAAAGATAAATATCTTTATTATTATTATCAATAATAAATTTTATTTTTGATGAAAAAATTGATTTATATTTTTTAAATTTATTAAATAAATAAATATTTTTTTCAAAAATATCAATTGTATCTCTTATTTTCCAATATAATTGATAATTATCTATGTCTAAATCAGATAAACACCATATTATTTCTTTAATAGAATATTGTTTTACAATATTAACAATATTATTTAAAATTAATTTATATTTTTCTCTATTTAATTTATTTTTAAAACCACAACCAATAATAATAATTTTATTACATAAAAAATTAGGAATTTCATATAAAATTATATTTTGATTAATTTTTCCTTTTATATTATTTTTTTTTAAAATATTTAATATATAATTATTAGATATATTATTTATTTTTTTTGAAATTTTAGAGAATTTATATTTTTCAAATATAGGTATTACTATACAATCAAATATATTTTTTTTAGAAATAGTAACTTTTTCTGCTGTATATTTCATGCTATAATTTCCATAGTTATAAGTAAAATTGATTTTAATAAAAATGAATTATTTTATTAATTAAAAAAATATATAATTTAATATATAACATTGTGTTTAAGAAAAAAATTTTATTTTAAATAAGTAAAATTTTATATTAAAAAAAAAATTAGATGACCCCCTTGATGCATTAATATGTGACCCCATTTCCCCTTCATTAGGGAACTATAATTTATATGATATATAAAACATATTATCAAAATTTTTTTAATAAATTTTATATTTTAAAAAAAAATTAATTAATATATAGGAGTTAATAATTTATATGAGTAAAATAATTGGTATTGATTTAGGTACAACAAATTCTTGTGTAGCAATTATTGATGGAAATAAACCTCGTGTTTTAGAAAATGCTGAAGGAGATAGAACTACACCTTCTGTTATTGCTTATACCCAAGATGGTGAAATTTTAGTAGGACAACCAGCAAAACGTCAAGCAGTTACAAATCCTCAAAACACTCTTTTTGCTATTAAAAGATTAATTGGTCGAAAATTTAATGATAAAGAAGTACAACGTGACATAAAAATAATGCCTTATAAAATAATTAGATCTGATAATGGAGATGCATGGATAGATATTAAAGGGAAAAAAATGGCACCACCTCAAATTTCTGCTGAAATTTTAAAAAAAATGAAGAAAACAGCTGAAGATTTTTTAGGTACTAAAATTAAAGAAGCAGTTATTACAGTACCTGCTTATTTTAATGATGCTCAACGTCAAGCTACTAAAGATGCAGGAAGAATAGCTGGGTTAGAAGTAAAAAGAATTATTAATGAACCTACAGCAGCAGCATTAGCATACGGATTAGATAAAGGAAAAGGTAATCGTATAATAGCTGTATATGATTTAGGTGGAGGAACTTTTGATATTTCTATAATTGAAATAGATGATGTGGATGGTGAAAAAACTTTTGAAGTATTATCTACTAATGGTGATACTCATTTAGGAGGAGAAGATTTTGATAGTCGTATTATTAATTATTTAGTAACAGAATTTAAGAAAGATCAAGGAATAGATTTAAAAAATGATCCTTTAGCAATGCAAAGATTAAAAGAAGCTTCAGAAAAAGCTAAAATAGAATTATCTTCAACACAACAAACAGATGTAAATTTACCATATATTACTGCAAATGCTTCAGGTCCAAAACATTTAAACATTAAATTAACTAGAGCTAAATTAGAATCTTTAGTAGAAGATTTAATAAATCAATCCATAAAACCTTTAAAAATAGCTTTAAAAGATGCTAATTTATCTTCTTCTGATATTAATGATGTAATTTTAGTTGGTGGACAAACTCGTATGCCTATGGTACAAAATAAAGTAGCAAAATTTTTTGGTAAAGAACCAAGAAAAGATGTTAACCCTGATGAAGCAGTAGCTATCGGTGCAGCAGTACAAGGTGGAGTATTAGCAGGAGATGTTAAAGATGTTTTATTATTAGATGTTACTCCTTTATCTTTAGGTATAGAAACTATTGGTGGAATAATGACTCCATTAATAAATAAAAATACTACTATCCCTACTAAACATAGTCAAGTTTTTTCAACAGCTGAAAATAATCAATCTTCTGTTACAATACATATTTTACAAGGAGAACGTAAAAGAGCAAATGATAATAAGTCTTTAGGACAATTTAATTTAGATGGTATTAGTCCTGCTCCTCGAGGAATACCACAAATAGAAGTAACTTTTGATATAGATGCAGATGGTATTTTACATGTTTCAGCTAAAGACAAAAAAAGTGGTCAAGAACAAAAAATTACAATACAAGCATCATCAGGATTAAATAAAGATGAAGTAGAAAAAATGATAAGAGATGCTGAAGCTAATTCTGAATCTGATCGTCTTTTTGAAGAATTAGTCAAAATCCGTAATGAAGGTGATCAACTTATACATAATACTGAAA
Source organism: Enterobacteriaceae endosymbiont of Donacia vulgaris (assembly GCF_012568445.1). Taxonomy (NCBI): domain Bacteria; kingdom Pseudomonadati; phylum Pseudomonadota; class Gammaproteobacteria; order Enterobacterales; family Enterobacteriaceae; species Enterobacteriaceae endosymbiont of Donacia vulgaris. The sequence goes on along the minus strand of NZ_CP046190.1, from coordinate 147,225 downwards.
AAAAATTAAAAGAAGTAGATAATCAAATTCAACAAGAAGATAAAAAATTAATAAAAAATTCAATTAATGAATTAAATAAATCACTTAAACAAGAAGATAAAAATGATATACAAACAAAAATACAAAAATTAATTGAAGTATCTAGTAAAATTATGAATTTAAATAGTAATGAAAATACTAATACAGGACAAGATAATAAAAAAACTGCAAATCAAGAAAATGAAGTTGTTGATGCTGAATTTGAAGAAGTTAAAGATAAAAAAAAATAATTGTTTAATAATCTTATCAATAAATTATTAAATTATTAAATTATATTATTACTATTATTTGTCTTTTATAAATAAAAAATATTAATAAAATTATGGAATTAAAGATAAAGATTAGGACAATAATTTATTATGTCAAAAAAAGATTATTATGATATTTTAGGTATTACTAAAAATGCTGAAGATCGTGAAATTAAAAGAGCATATAAACGTTTAGCTATAAAATTTCATCCAGATCGTAATCTCGGAAATAAAAATGCTGAAAATAAGTTTAAAGAAGTAAAACAAGCTTATGAGATTTTAAGTGATTCAAAAAAAAGAGCTGCTTATGATCAATATGGACATTCTGCTTTTGAACAAGAAAATATAAGTAATACAACTGATTTTAGTGATATTTTTGGAGATGTTTTTGGAGATATATTTGGAGGTAGTTCAAGAACTAAAAATAAATCTAGAAAAGGATCTGATTTAAAATATTTAATTGAAATTTCATTAGAAGAAGCAATAAAAGGGATTACTAAAAAAATAAATATCCCAATTTTAAAAAATTGTAATTATTGTAATGGAACAGGTTCACAAGGATCATTACAAAAATGTAATACATGTAATGGTTATGGACAAATACAAATGAGTCAAGGTTTTTTCACTGTTCAACAAACATGTCCAAGATGTCATGGAAAAGGTAATTTTATTAAAAATCCTTGTTTTTATTGTAAAAGTCAAGGTAAATTAGAAACTTATAAGACTTTATCAATAAAAATTCCAAGTGGTATTAATAATGGAGATCGTATTAGATTAAATGGAGAAGGAGAATTAGGCGAACATGGTGCACAGTCAGGAGATTTATACATAGATATTAAAATTAAAAAACATTCTCTTTTTATTAGAGAAGGTAATAATTTATATTGTGAATTACCTATAAATTTTATTACAGCAATATTAGGTGGAAATATAAAAATACCTACATTAAATGGTTATGTAAAATTAAAAATACCAGAAGGTACTCAGACAGGTAAAATACTTAGAATACGTAATAAGGGAGTAAAATCTATTAGAAGAAATAGTAATGTCGGTGATTTATTATGTAAAATAATAGTCGAAACTCCAATTAATTTAAATAATGAACAAAAAAATATTTTATATCAATTAAATAAAAGTTTTAATTATAAAAATAATCCTAAAATAGAAAAATTTTTAATTTTAATTAAAAATTTTTTTTATAATATTACAAATTAATTATAATAGAGGGTATAAAAAATAAATTTATTTTTTATATTCTCTATTATTAAAATTATTAAATTATTAAGCCATGACAAAATTTATATTTTTTACCTGAATGACAAGGACATTTCTCATTTCTACCTATTTTTTTTTTTATAAAATTTATATTATTTAAATTGTTTAAATATTTATTATCTTTATTTATATAAGCATTAGCTACTTTTTTTATAATTATTAAATTATTATTTTTTATATTTTTATTAATAACTTCAGTATTTTCTAAGATATTTGAAAGTTTATAATAATCATTTACTATATCATTTTCTGATTTACTTAAAGTAATAATAACTTCTTTTTTTAAATTATTTAACATTATTTTAAACATATAAAAAGATTCTTTTTTATATTCTTGTTTAGGATCTTGTTGTGCATAACCTCTTAAATGTATACCTTGTTTTAAATATTCTATTGAAGAAAGATGTTCTTTCCATAAATCATCTAAAATTTTTAAAATAATATTTTTTTCAGCAATTTTTATATCTTTTATTTTTAAATTATTTATTTTTTTCAAATATTCTTTTTCTGAAAAATTAATAATTTTTTTTAATAAATAATTTTTATTAATTTTTTTTTTATTTTTTTCTTTAAATATATTTATCCAATTTTGTATTGGTAAGTTTAAATTAAAAATATTAAAAAAATGAATTTTAAGTTCTTTTAAACTCCATTTTTCTTTAATAAAATAATTAGATTTTATATACTTATCTATTATTTTTGTAAATATATCGATTCTAAAATTTTTAATTATTTGATCAATTTGTGATGTTTTTAATAATTTATTTCTTTGTGAATATATTAATAAACGTTGATCATTTATTACATCATCATATTCAAGTAATTGTTTACGTATTTCAAAATTATAATTTTCTACTTTTTTTTGTGCTTTAGATATAGCTTTTGTTATCCAAGGATGTTCAATATAATCATTATATTTCATTCCTAATTTTTGCATTAAAAATAACATATTTTTAGGAGCAAAAATACGCATTAAAGAATCTTCCATTGATAAATAAAATCTTGACATACCTTTATCTCCTTGTCTACCAGAACGTCCTCTTAATTGATTATCAATTCTTCTCGCTTCATGACGTTCAGTACCAATAACATATAAACCACCTAATTTTACAATTTCATCATGTTTCATTTTCCATTGTAATTTTAAATTTTTTAATTTGTTTAAACTAAATTTATTATCTAATATAAATATACCACCTAAAACAATATCTGTACCCCTACCAGCCATATTAGTTGCAATTGTTACTGCATATTTCATACCTGCTTTTGATATTATTTCTGCTTCTCTAGCATGAAATTTAGCATTTAAAACATTATGTTTTATACCTATTTTTTTTAATTTTTGAGAAATTAATTCTGATTTTTTAATTGAAACAGTTCCTACTAAAATAGGTTGTCCTTTACAATGTTTTTTTTTTATATCTGTAATTATTGCTTTTATTTTTTCTTTTTCAGTTAAATAAATTAAATCAGATAAATCTTTTCTAATCATAGGTTTATTAGTCGGAATTATTATTGTATCTAACTTATAAATTTCTTTAAATTCAAAAGATTCTGTACTAGCAGTTCCAGTCATACCAGATAATTTTTTATATAATCTAAAATAATTTTGAAATGTAATAGATGCTAAAGTTTGATTTTCATTATTAATCTTTACATTTTCTTTTGCTTCTATTGCTTGATGTAATCCATCTGACCATCTTCTCCCTTCCATTAATCTTCCGGTATGTTCATCTACTATTATTATTTTATTATTTTTTAAAATATAATCCACATTTTTTTTAAATAGATTATGTGCTCTTAAAGCAGAAATAATATGATGTAAAATAATAATATTTTTACTAGAATATAGAGATTCGCTTTTATATATTATTTTTTCATCTATAAGTATTTTTTCCAAATATATTAAACCTTTTTCTGTTAAATATGCCTGACGAGATTTTTCATCTATAAAATAATGTCCCTTTCCTTTATAAGAATTAGAATCTTCTTTAGACTGATAGATTAATTTAGGTATAATATTATTTATTTTTATATATAACTCTGAACTATCTTCTGCAGGTCCTGAAATAATTAAAGGAGTACGAGCTTCATCAATTAATATTGAATCAACTTCATCTATAATCGCATAATGTAAACCACGTTGTACTTTATTAATGTGATCAAACACCATATTATCTTTTAAAAAATCAAAACCATATTCATTATTAGTCCCGTAAGTAATATCTGCTTGATAAGAATTTCTTTTTTCTTCTAATGACATAGAAGATATATTAATACCTACAGTTAATCCTAAAAATTTAAATAATACTTTATTATTTAAAGCATCTCGTTGAGCTAAATAATCATTAACAGTAACTATATGTACTCCCTTACCGGTAAGGGCATTTAAGTAAGCGGGTAATGTAGATGTTAAAGTTTTTCCTTCTCCAGTTTTCATTTCTGCAACACAATTATTATTTAATACAATACCTCCCATTAATTGAACGTCAAAAGGACGCATACCAAATATTCTTTTACTAGCTTCTCTAACCGTTGCAAAAGCTTCCGGTAAAATATTTTCTAAAGAATAATTATTATTTAATTTTTCTTTTAAAAATAAAGTTTTATTTTGTAATTCAAAATTAGTTAATTTTTCAAATTCTGATTCCATCTCATTAATAATATTTACTGTTTTTTGAATACGTCGTAAAACATGATCATTATTACTACCAAAAATTTTAGTAAAAATTTTTTTTAACATATAAATACTCTTAATAAAAAGATATTTGTATAATTATAAATATTAATTATTATTTATTTTAACAAAATAAAAAAAATATATATAATTTTTTATAAAAAAATTAAGGGATAAAATAATGCGTAATAATCAATTATTATCAATTAATAAAATTTTTAAAAAAAAATACTACTCATCTGATAACAATATATTATATAATATATATATACATACAGATATTTTAATCAAAATTGATAATTTTCTTAAAAAACATTTACCTTTACATTTACGTAAATGGTATAATGTTAGAAATTTAAAAAATAATATTTTAATTATAGAAACATATAATGCTAGTTCTATGATTAGATTTTTATCTGAAAAATCAAATATTTTATGTTATTTAAAAAAAAATATTATTCCCTCTCTAAAAGAGATAGATATTAAAATTAATCCTATTTTTTTTAAAAAAACATTTGTTAATAATATTACTAAATATAAATTTAAAAAAAAAATATTAAGTAAATATAGTACTAATTTATTATTAAATATTGCAGAAAAAAGTCCTAAAAAATTAAAACATATAATAAAAAAATTTATTAAAATTACATATTATTAAGAATAAATATAATGTATTAAATACAATTTTTTATTTATTTATATTTAAAATTTTTAAAACTAAATCATAAAAAGATAATCCTATTTTTTTTGCTGCAATAGGATATAAACTATGAGACGTCATTCCAGGTATTGTATTTATTTCTAATAATTTAAATTTTTGATTTTCATCTAAAATAACATCAATTCTCCCCCATGTTTTACATTTTACTACATTCCATGCTTTTAAAACTATATTTTTTAATTCTTTTTCTTTATTTTTATTTAATCCACTAGGGCAATAATATTTAGTAGTATTTAAATAATATTTTGCTTGATAATTATAAAAAGAACCAGGATATTCTATTTTTATAGGAGGCAAAATATTTTTATCTAAAATTCCTACTGTATATTCTTCTCCTTTTATATATTTTTCAATTAAAATATCATCACTATATATAAATGATTTTTCTATTGCATTAAATAAATCATCTAAATGATGAACTTTTGAAATACCTAAACTAGAACCATTACAGTTAGGTTTTATAAATACAGGTAAATTTAATTTCAAAATTTTTTTTTCAATTTCTAAATAATTAGATTTTATAAACTTTTTTTTATTTAATAAATAATGAGGATAAATAACTGGTAATCCATATTCATTCCAAATAGTTTTTGTAAGAAATTTATTCATAGTAATTGCAGAAGCTAATAAATTACTTCCAGTATAAGGAATATTAAGATAATCTAATATACCTTGAATAGTACCATCTTCTCCTCCTTTCCCATGTAAGGATATAAAAATTTTTTTAAATTTATATTTATTTAGATATAATAATGGGAAATTTATTGGATCTATACCAATAGCATTTATTCCTGATTTTAATAAAGCATTTAAAATTTTTTTACCAGATTTTAAAGAAATTTCTCTTTCTGGAGAATTACCTCCGAATAAAACAGCTATTTTTTTAGACATAATTTTTATTTAAATTTATGATAATGATTTATTATTATTTAATTTTTTAAATTTTGGGATTTATTTTTCATTAATAATGATGAAATATTATTTATATCTCCAGCTCCTTGAAAAATTAATACTGTATTACCTTTTAATTGTACATAAATATTATTCATAATATCATAATAATTTTTTAATTTAATTAAAATAGGATTAATTATACCTAATTTTTTTATTTGTTTAGTTAAATATTCACTATTAGCATTTTTAATTGGTATTTCACCTGCAGCATAAACTTCTAAAATAAATAATGTATCAACTTTAGATAATATTTTTATAAATTCAGTTAATAAATTACTAATTCTAGAATAACGATGAGGTTGAAAAATCATTATTAATTTTCTATTTGGCCATATTTGTCGTGCTGTTTTAATAGTCATATTTATTTCAGTTGGATGATGTCCGTAATCATCAATAACAATTATATTTTTTTTACATTTTATGTTTTTATGTGGCAATAAAATACCTAAAATATCAAATCTTCTTTTAATACCTTCAAAATTTTTTAAAGATTTTATAATTATAGAATAATCTAAACCAATATAAGATGATATTGCAAATGCAGCTGTTGCATTTAAAGCATTATGATATCCAGGAATATTTAAATTTATTTTTATAGATAAATTTTTTTTTTTTTCTAATAAAGAAAATCTACATCTATAATTATTTTGTTGATAATTATATAATTGAATATCAGCATTTTTATTAAATCCATAGGTAATAATATTTTGTTTTAAAATATTTTTATTCTTTTTTATTAAATCATAATTATGAAAATTATCTATACAAATAATTATACATCCATAAAACGGTATTTTTTTTAAAAATTTTAAAAAATTTTTTTTTAAAATTTCAATATTATTATTATAAAAATTTAAATGTTCTTTTTCAATATTTGTAATTATATTTATAATAGGATTTAAATATAAAAAAGATTTATTACTTTCATCTGCTTCTGTAATAAAATACTGTCCTGAACCTAAATGTGCGTATTCTTCAGAAAACTTTAAAATACCTCCATTAATAAAAGTAGGACTTAATTTAGCTAATTTAAATATTTTATATATTAAAGCTGTAGTTGTTGTTTTTCCATGTGTTCCTGTAATTGTTATTCCATAAAAAAATCTCATTAATTCTGCTAATATTTGTGCTCTATTCAGTATAGTAATATTTAATTTTTTTGCAGCAATTAATTCGGGATTATTATGCTTAATAGCAGTAGATATTATAATAAGGTCTATATCACTTGTAATATTTTTAGCATCATGTTTAAAATATATTTTTATATTTAATAAATTTAATTTTTTTGTAATGAAATTAGAAAATAAATCTGAACCACTAATTTTATATCCTTGTTTTACTAAAATTGTTGCAATACCTCCCATCCCAGAACCACCAATACCAATAAAATATATATGATGAATATTTTTCATTTTGGGTATTTTTTTGAAAAATTTTTTATTAAGCATATTTTAAATTTCATTTTATGTATAAATTAATTAATTAATTTTATTTTATTTAATTCTTGATAAATTAATTCTGTAGAGTTTATTATAGATAATTTATAAGATTTACTTGCCATATATATAATTTTTTTTGTATTTAAAGATAATATAGTATTAGCAATTTTATTAATATTTAAATTATTTTGTTCATAAATTTTAGCAGCTCCTATTTTTTTTAAGTACATTGCATTAAAATATTGTTGTTTATCTTTATGTTGAAATGGTATAAAAATAGCAGGTAAACCTATTGCTGTAATTTCACTTACCGTCATTGCTCCTGATCTACATATAATAATATCAGCCCATTTATATGCTTGATCTATATTTTTTATATATTCTTTTAAAATTAAATTATTAATAATATTTTTTTTATATTCATAAAATATTTTTTTAAAATTTCCTTTACCTACCTGATGTAAAATAGATATTTTATTTTTTAAAATTTTAGCTAATTCTATACCTATTTTATTTATTATATTAGCTCCTTGACTTCCTCCTGTAATTAAAACATGAATTGGTTTATGAATTTTTAAAATAGATCTTTTATATAAAGATAATTTAATAATTTTTTTACTTATGGGATTACCTACTAATATTGCATTATTTAATGTATGAGGATAAGCTTGCATTTTTACTGTTGCTATTATAGATAAAATTTTATTTGTTATACCAGGAATACTATTTTGTTCATGTATGATTAATGGTATATTACATAACCATGCCGCTAAACCACTTGGACCAGAAATATAATTTCCCATTGTTAAAATTAAATTTGGTTTATAATTTTTATAAATTAAAATTGATTTATAAGTTGATATTAATAATTTTATTATAGTAATAATTATAGAAAAAATATTTTTATTTTTAAATCTAGAAAATTTTATTAAATAAATATATATATTTTTTTTAGGAATAATTTTAGATTCCATTCTAGATGATGTTCCTAACCAACGAACTTCCCATCCTTCTTTTATCAATTTATATGCTATATTTAAAGCTGGATAAATATGTCCTCCTGTTCCACCAGCTACTATAATAATTTTTTTATTTTTTTTCATTTTTTTAAAAAAATTTAATATAAATTAAAATATTTGAAATTATATAATATTTTGTTATAAAAATATATTACTTAGAATTATGAAATTTTTTAACTAATTTTATAAATTCTTTTCCACGATGTTTAAAATTTTTGAATTGATCAATACTAGAACAAGCAGGGGATAATAATACAACATCTCCATATTTTACTAATTTAATTATTTGTTCTATTCCTTGAGATATTGTTTTGACTATTTTGGCTTTAGGATAAATAGATAATATTTTTTTTCTTAACATGCCAAAACAATAAACATTAATATTATTTTTTTTTTGTAAATATTTTTTTAATAAATATAATTTACAATTTTTGTCATATCCCCCTAATAGTAACCAAATTTTTTTTTTTTTATGTAAATATCTTAAAGCAGCTTTAGTACTACTAATATTTGTAGATTTTGAATCATTAATCCAAGTTACTCCATTTTCTATATGTATAATTTGTAATATATGATCCATATTTAAATAATTACTTATTTGTTTTAAAGAAATTTTCTTAGAAATTTTTAATACATCTGTCACTGCTAATACAGCTAAAGCATTTAAGTAATTATGGATACCAATTAATTTAGTTTTATTAAAATTTAAAATTTTTTGATGATTAATTTGCAAATATATATCCTTTTTATCATAACATAATGTATATGTCCCAGAAAATTTACCAAAAGTTATATATTTTTTTTTTTTTTCAAAATATTTAGGATAACATAATAAATTATCAGCATTATATATACAAAAAGAAGCATATTTATAAATACCTAATTTAAAGTTACGATATTGTTGAATTCCTAAAGGATATCGATCCATATGATCTTCAGAAATATTTAACATCACAGCAATATATATATTAAGTTTTTTTATAGTTTCTAATTGAAAACTAGAAATTTCTAAAATATAAAAATCTTTTATAAAAGATAACAAATCTAATACTGGATATCCTATATTCCCTCCAATACCAACATTAAAATTATTTTTTTTCATAATTTTCCCAATCATGTTAGTAACAGTACTTTTACCATTAGTTCCCGTAATGGCTATTATAGGTGTTGTATTATAACGAGCAAATAATTCTATATCTCCTATTATTTCAATACCTTTTTTTTTTGCTTCTAATAAAAGATGATTAAATATTGATATACCAGGACTTAAAATTATTAGTTGTGAATTCAATATCCAATCTTTTTTTAAGAAACCTAAATGACATGGAACATAAGGTGGTATTTTTTTTATAAATTTCGGAGAATTACATATATCCATAACAGATGGTATAATATTTTTTTTTAAAAGAAAATTTAAACATGATATACCTGTTAATCCAAGTCCTAGAATAAGTATTTTTTTGTTCATTTTAAATATTTTTATACTATTATAATTAAAGAAAACAATACTAATATTAATGAAATAATCCAAAATCTAATAATAATACAAGGTTCAGGAATTCCTTTTAACTCATAATGATGATGTAGAGGTGCCATTAAAAAAAAACGTTTTTTATTATACTTAAATTTTAGAATTTGAATTATTACAGAAAGTGCTTCTAATATAAATACACCACACATTATAAGAAATAAAAATTCTTGCCTTATTAATATTGCTATTATAGATATAATGCATCCTAAAGATAATGATCCTACATCTCCCATAAAAATTTTAGCTGGATAAGTATTATACCATAAAAATCCTAATCCAGAACCAACAATAGCTAAACATATTATTATTAATTCTTTTGCATTTTTTATATAAATAAAATAAAAATATTTAGAAAAATATATATCCCCGGAAAAGTAACATAATATAGATAATGCTAAAGAAATCAAAATTATAGGCATAATAACTAAACCATCTAATCCATCAGTTAAATTTACAGCATTACTTATTCCTATAATAATAAAATAAGATATTATTAAATATAAAATAAAACTTAAATTATATTTAATATGTAAATTAATGATAGGTAGAATAAATTGTATATGTAATTTTTCTGAATTATTTATATAAAGTAGTATTACTATAAAAATAGTAGGGATAGACTGTAAAAAAAGTTTTTTATATGGAGATAATCCTATAGAATTATTTAAAATAATTTTATAATAATCATCTATAAAACCAATTATAGCATATACTATCATTAGTAGTAATGAATAAAAAATATATTTATTTGATAAATTAGCCCAAAAAATAACAGAAATAAAAATTGATAATAATAAAATTAACCCACCCATAGTTGGTGTGTTATTTTTAGAATAATGTGTTATAGGACCTTCTTTTCTAATAATTTGAGAAATTTTTTTTTTATTTAAATAATTAATATAAAATGGACTTAAAATAAAAGTTATAAGAAAAGATGTTAATAATGTCATCACTAAACGAATTTTAAAAGTTATTAAAAAAAAATTTAAATTTTTTGAAAAATATTTTAAATATTTAAATATTATTAATAACATTTTAACTTCTCCAATAAAATCTTAATTAATATTTCCATTTTATTATTGCGTGATCCTTTAAATAAAATTGTATAATTTTTTAATTTTTTGATTATTAAAAATAATTCATTTATTAATAAATTCTTATTTAAAAAATGTTTTGCATTTATATTATTTTCAGTAATGTATTGACTATATTTTCCAATACTTAAAACATAATTTATATTAGTTCTTAAAATTAAATTTTTTATTTTTTTATGAAAAAATACTGTATAAATACCTAATTCTAACATGTCTCCAATAACTAAAATTTTAGTACCATGAAAATTTTTCAGAATATTTATAGCTATATATACAGATTTAGGATTTGCATTATATGTATCATTTATAATTAACTTATTATTATCAATAATAATTGGATACATTCTTCCTTTAATTGCTTTAAAGGATTTTAAACCAATAGCTATTTCTTCTAAAGATGAGCCAACAGTAAAAGATAATACAGCAGATGCTAATGCATTACTTACATTATGGATTCCTCCTCCTATTAAAAATAATTGAATAAATATTTTGCCAACAGGAGATATTAAAGTAAATTCAATTTTATTTGATAAGATTATTATATTTTTTGTAAAAAAATTAGCTTTTTTATTGTATAAAGAAAAAGTTAGAATTTTTTTATTATTAATTAATTTTTTTAATATTTGTTTTTGATTTTTATCATCATAATTAAGAATAGCAATTCCTTTATTTGTTAAATAATTAAAAATATCACTTTTACATTTAATAATATTTTGTAATGATTTAAAACCCTCTAAATGTGACGATGATATATTATTAATTATTGCAATATTTGGTTTAACTAAACTAGTATTATAAGAAATATCATTAATTTGATTTCCTCCTATTTCTATTACTGCACATTTATGATGATTTGTTAAATTTAATAATGTTAAAGGAATACCTATATGGTTATTCATGTTTTTTTTAGTGTAAAGAATATCATATTTCTTACTTAAGATAGACGCTGTCATTTCTTTAACTGAAGTTTTACCTGATGAACCTGTTATTCCTATAACATTATGTTTAAATAATTTTCTTTTCCATAAACCTAATTTTCCTAATCCTAAAATAGTATCAAAGACTATTATTTGAGGAATATCAAAATTATAAAATTTATTTACTAATATGGCCAATGCTCCATTATTAATTGCTTCTTTAATAAAATTATGTCCATCAAAACGTTTTCCATAAATAGCAATAAATATACATTTATTTTTAATTTTTTTACTATTTATTGAAAAATTTATTATTTCAATATTTTTTCCAATTAATATCCCATTTACTATTTTTGATATTTTTCTTAAACTAATTAAGTTATTCATTTCGTCTTTTTAATATATTTTGAATAGCATTAAAATCTGAATAATTTAAAATTTTATTATTAATAATTTGATAATCTTCGTGTCCTTTGCCTGCTACTAAAATAGTATCTTCTTTAGAAGAATTAAATATTGCATAAGTAATAGCTTTAATTCTATTTAAAATAATATATAAATTATGTGATGTAATACATCCTTTTTTAATATCTTTAATTATATTATTTATATTTTCTGTTCTAGGATTATCAGTTGTTAAAATTATATTATCAGCATATTTAGTAGCTATATATCCCATTATTTTTCTTTTTCCTATATCTCTTTCACCTCCACATCCAAAAATACACCATATTTTTCCACGAGTATTTAATTTTATAGTTAATAATATGTTTTTTAAGGCATCAGGAGTATGAGCGTAATCAATTATTATGTTAGAAGATTTTTTTTTAAAAAAAATTTTTTCTAAACGTCCTTTCACAGGTTTAATTTTAGATACTGTTTTTAATAATTTTTTTAAAGGATAATTTAATTTTAATAATGCAGCCATACTTAAAATAATATTTATAACATTAAATTTTCCTATAAGATTTATTTTTATTTTACCATCACCCCAACTTGAATTAAAATTAATAATTGTTTTATTAGATAAAAAAGTAATTTTTTTTATATAAATAAATACATTAGATGAAAATTGATATAAAAATTTTTTTTTAGTAGTTATTGGAACTACATTAGATAATTTTTTAAACCATTTTAATCCTATATGATCGTCAATATTAATAATTTTTTGTTTTATTTTATGATTAGAAAAAAATTTCCATTTAGATAATTCATAATTTTTCATATTTAGATGATAATCTAAATGATCTCTAGTTAAATTAGTAAAGATACCAATAGAAAAAAATATATCAGATACTCTGTATTGAGATAATCCATGAGAAGAAACTTCCATTATGATAATATTTGCTTTTTGACTTATAAATTTTTGTAATGTAGACTGTATTTCTATTGCTGAATCTGTAGTATTATTAGTTTTAATTAATTTTTCATTAAAACCATTACCTAGAGTACTCAAAATAGCTGGATTACCTCCTAATAACTTAATCCATTGCATTAAAAAATGAGTTACACTTGTTTTTCCGTTAGTTCCTGTAATTCCTATAACGGGTACTTTTTTACTTGGGTGATCATATAATATTCCTGCAAAATGTGAAATAATTTTATGTAAATTAGGTAAATATATAATAGGTATATTTTTTTTAAAAAGAATTTTACAAGATGATATTTCAGCATCTGTATAAGTTAGAATAGCAATAGCTCCTTTTGAGATAGCATGTTTTATAAAACTTCTACCATTTTTTTTATATCCTTTTATTGCTATAAAAAGACAATTTTCACCTTTTACATTTCTACTATCTAAAACTATTTTATTTATTAGAATATTTTTTATTAAATGACTTTTTATATAATTATTTAATAATTTTTGTAAACTAAATAAAGAAAAATTCAATTTATTTAAATCCTTAATTCAAGATATTTTATTAAAATTAAATAATAAAAATTATTTTTTTATATTTTTTGTGCGACACGTAATATTGCACTTCTAGATCTTGGATTTTGATATATTTCTTTTTTACTAGGGAAAATTCTATTAATAATTTTTAATTTTCTTTTATTATTTTTATAATAAAAATTATTTATTTCTTTTTCAGTTAAAGGTAATTTATTATAAATATTTTGTTTATTTAAAGAACTATATTTTTTCATAAAACATTTAATAATTCTATCTTCTATAGAATGAAAACTAATTATTGATATAATTCCATGTTTTTTAAGTAATTTTAATGAGAAATTTAAAGCTTTTTTTAATTCTTCTATCTCTCGATTTAAAAAAATTCTTATAGCTTGAAAAGATCTTTTTGCTGGATGTTTAAACTTATTACTTTTAGTAATAGAAGAACATATTGAATATGATAAATCTTTTGTATTATGTAATTTATTATTTGATATATTTTTTTTTATATTATATGCTATTTTTTTATGATATTTTTCTTCACCATATATTCTTAATATATCAGATAATTTTTTTTCATTTATATTCTTTAATAAATTATAAGCTGTTATCCCCTTTTTCTGATTCATACGCATATCTAATGGTCCATTAAACATATAAGAAAATCCTCTTTTTGAATTATTTAATTGAAAAGAAGAAATTCCTAAGTCAAATAATATTCCATCTATTTTACCTATCTTATTATTTAAAATAGTTTTAAAATTTGAAAAATTATCATTTATATAAATAATTCTATTATCTAATATCTTATATTTTAAGATTGTTTGTATATCACAATCAATTGCATAAATTTTTCCATATTTTCCTAATTTAGATAAAATTAGTTTCGTATGTCCTCCACAACCATAAGTAGCATCTATATATATTCCATTGTTTTTAATATTTAAACTATTAACAGATTCTTTTAATAAAACTGGTATGTGATTCATTATATTATATGTAGGTAAATTAATTACTATTTAATTTATATATTATATTATATAATGTATGTATAATAAAAATTTATAATAAAAATATTTCTTAAAAAATTTGGTTAAATTTTAAAAGGTATAATTATGATAGAATATCCAAATTTAAAAAGTACGACTTTAAAAAAAGAAAAAGATTATATACAAATTTATTTTAGAAAAGTATATAGCTGGATGTTTTGTGGTTTATTATTAACAGCATTTGTTGCTTGGTATGTATCTAATACAGCACAAATTGTAAATTATATATTAAATAACAAATTTTTTTTATTAAGTTTATGTTTTTTACAATTTATGTTAGTATTCGTTATTTCAAATTTTTTAAATAGATTATCAGGAAAAACATTAACTACATTATTTATGTTTTATTCATCACTAACTGGATTAACTACAGCTGGAATATTTTCGTCGTATAATCAAAATACAATTTTTACAGCTTTTATAACTACATCATTTACCTTTTTAGCTATGTGTCTTTGGGGATATTTTACTAAAAAAGATTTAAGTTACTTAGGTAATATTATTATTATGGGGATATTTGGTATAATTATAGCTTCACTTATAAATTTATGGATACAAAATAATTTAATATCTTCTATAATAAATTATGTTAGTGTAATTTTTTTTACATTACTTGTTTCGTATGATACACAAAAATTAAAAAATATTGCAAAAAAAATTAGTTTAAATGTAAATGACCGAGATAATTTAAGAAGATATGCTATTTTAGGAGCACTTATGTTATATTTGGATTTTATTAATTTATTTTTTGTAATATTACGTTTAATTGATAATAATAATGATGACGAATAATACATAATATATTATTAAAATAATAAATATTATTTATTATTTTTTATATAAGAGTCTTATTTATATAAAATATATAAGCTTTTTTTACTAATCAATATTGAAAGTAATAAAATTATGTCTATAACACCCATGATGAATCAATATTTTAAATTAAAAAAACAATATCCTAATATTTTATTATTTTATAGATTAGGTGATTTTTATGAAATGTTTTTTGAAGATGCAAAAAAAGCATCAAAATTATTAAATATTGTATTAACTAAAAGAGGTAAATTAAATGGGAAACCTGTTCCTATGGCAGGGATACCAGTTAATAGTATAGATAATTATTTATCAAAATTAATTAAGTTAGGAGAATCTATAGCTATTTGCGAACAAATACAAAATAAAAAGATCCTATCTAAAAAAAAAATTTTAGATAGGAAAATAGTTCGTATTATTACCCCGGGAACTGTTAGTGATGATATTTTATTAAATAATAATATTGATAATTTATTAGGATCAATATATCAAGATATAAAATTAGGATTTGGTTATGCTACACTAAATATTAGTTCTGGTGATTTTAGAATTATGGAAAATCAAGATATTAATATAATTGCAGGAGAATTACAAAGAACAAATCCCAAAGAATTATTATATTCTGAAAATTTTAAAGATATGAGTTTATTAAAAAAAAGATATTGTATTAGACGTAGACCATTATGGGAATTTGATATAGATACAGCTATTCAACAATTAAATATGCAATTTAAAACACAAAATTTAAAAAGTTTTGGTATTGAAAAAGAATTTTTAGCTATTAGAGCTGCTGGATGTTTAATACAATATGTTAAAGATACACAAAGAGTATATTTACCTCATATCAATAATATTTCTTTAGATATACATAATAAAGAAATTATTATGGATGAAAATACTCGTAAAAATTTAGAAATTATTAATAGTATTTCTGGAGATAAAAATAATACTTTAGTTAAAATACTAGATTATACTACTACTAGTATGGGTAGTCGTTTATTAAAAAGGTGGTTAAATAATCCAATACGTGATATTAAAATTATTTTAAATAGGCAAAAAAATATTTCTATTTTACAAAAACATTATTTTAATTTTAAAAAAATATTATTAAAAATTAGTGATATCGAAAGAATTATTGCCAGATTATCTTTAAGAACAGCTAAACCAACTGATTTAGTATCTTTAAGAAAAACATTAAATTATTTATCTAATATTTATAATATTTTGCAAAATATAGATAATTGTGAAATAAAATTTAAAATTTTAAAATTAGGATTATTTTCTACATTAAAAAAATTATTAAAAAAATCTATAAAAGAAACCCCCTCTTTATCTTTAAAAGAGGGTAATATTATAGCAACTGGATATAATTTATTATTAGATGATTTAAGAAAATTATCGAAAGATTCAAATAAATATTTATCTTTTTTAGAAAATAAAGAACGTAATTTATTAAAAATAGAAAAATTAAAAATAGGATTTAATACAATTTATGGATATTATATTCAAATTAATAAAAGTTATAAATATCCTCTTCCTAATAAATATATTAAAGTCCAAACTTTGAAAAAATTTAATAGGTATACGATTCCAGAATTACAAAAATATCAAAAAAATATTTTTTCTTCTAAAGAAGAGCTTTTAAATTTAGAAAAAAAATTATATCATCAATTATTTAATTATATTGATCCTTTTTTAAAAAATTTACAAAAATTATCATTATATTTATCAGAATTAGATGTATTATGTAATTTAGCTGAAAGATCTGTAACTTTAAATTATACTTGTCCTACTTTAGATAAAAAAGTAGGAATATCTTTAACTAATTCAAGACATCCTATTGTTGAAAATATTGTAAAATCACCTTTTATAGCTAATAATGTTTTATTAACAAAACAACATCACATATTATTAATAACAGGGCCTAATATGGGTGGTAAAAGTACTTATATGAGACAAGTAGCATTAATTATATTAATGACTTATATAGGTAGTTATGTCCCAGCAGATAAAGCTATAATAGGCCCAATAGATAGAATTTTTACAAGAATAGGATCTGCAGATAATATATCTTCAGGTTTATCTACTTTTATGGTTGAAATGATAGAAACTGCCAATATTTTAAGAAATGCAACATCACAAAGTTTAGTATTAATGGACGAAGTAGGAAGAGGTACATCTACTCATGATGGTTTATCAATAGCTTGGTCTTGTACAGAGTATATTGCAAAAAAAAACAAATCACTTACTTTATTTGCAACTAATTATATTGAATTAACAAAATTAAAAAACAAGAATAATGGTATAAAAAATATATATTTTGATGCAATAGAAATTAATAATTCTATCGTTTTTTTACATAAAATTAAAAATGGATCAATTAATAAAAATTATGGCTTATTTGTAGCATCTTT
This sequence comes from Enterobacteriaceae endosymbiont of Donacia vulgaris, assembly GCF_012568445.1. NCBI lineage: Bacteria > Pseudomonadati > Pseudomonadota > Gammaproteobacteria > Enterobacterales > Enterobacteriaceae > Enterobacteriaceae endosymbiont of Donacia vulgaris. The sequence goes on along the minus strand of NZ_CP046190.1, from coordinate 129,141 downwards.
AGCTGGGATTCCTAAAGAAGTTATTAATAGAGCTAAAAAAAAAATTAAACAGTTAGAAAATTATAAAATTTAAATTAAATTTTTAAAATAAAAATAATATATAAAAATATATAAGTTTATACATATTAATATAATTAATTTTATTGTATAAGTATAAATTTATAAAAATTAATATTATAAATTATACATTTAGAAATATAAATAACAAATATATAACTTATAAAATTAAGTTAAAAGGATATTTATTTACATGAATTCTTTTGCTAAAGAAATAAAATTAATTAATATTGAAGAAGAATTAAAAAATTCTTACATAGATTATGCAATGTCAGTTATAATAGGTAGAGCTTTACCAGATGTAAGAGATGGATTAAAACCAGTACATAGACGAATATTATATGCTATGTATATATTAGGAAATACATGGAATAAATCTTACAAGAAATCAGCAAGAATAGTAGGAGATGTTATAGGTAAATATCATCCTCATGGAGATAATGCTGTTTATGATACAATTGTTAGGTTGGCGCAATCTTTTTCATTAAGATATCCATTAATACATGGTCAAGGTAATTTTGGTTCTATTGATGGAGATTCAGCTGCAGCTATGCGTTATACTGAAATAAAAATGTCTAAAATTTCACAAGAAATTATTAATGATTTAGAAAAAAATACAGTAAATTTTTTACCAAATTATGATGGTACAGAAAAAATTCCTGAAATAATGCCTACAAAAATCCCTAATTTATTAATTAATGGTTCTTCTGGTATAGCTGTGGGAATGACAACTAATATTCCCCCTCATAACATTATAGAAGTAATTAATGCTTGTTTAGCATATATTAAAAATAACAACATTACAATTAAAGAATTAATGAATTCTATTCCTGGGCCTGATTTTCCTACTGCAGGTATTATTTATGGTATTCATGAAATTGAAAATGCATATATTACAGGAAAAGGAAAAATATTTCTTAGAGGACGTATTAAAATTATTAAAGATAAAAAAAAAAAATATAAAACAATTATAATTTATGAACTTCCTTATCAAGTAAATAAATCTAAATTAATAGAAAAAATAGCTAATTTAATAAAAGAGAAAAAAATTCAGGGTATTAAAACATTAAGAGATGAATCTGATAAAGATGGTATAAGAATTTTAATTAGAATAAAATACGATATATCAATTAATGTAATTTTAAATAATTTATATAAATTAACTCCTTTACAAACTACTTTTAGTATAAAAATGGTTTCTTTATATAAAGGTAAACCTACATTAATGTCTTTAAAAAAAATTATTAAAGCATTTATCTCTCATAGGCGTGAAATAGTAATAAGACGAACAAATTATGAAATAACTAAAGCACAAAATAAAGCACATATTTTAGAAGGTTTAATAGTTGCTTTACTTAATATAAAAGAAATTATAAATATTATACGTTCATCTAAAATATCAGAAACTTTAAAAAATAAAATTTATTTACAATCTTGGAAAATACCAAATATATTTCAAATATTTAATTTACAAGAAAAAAAAACATTAAATATTTATTTAACTAATTCTAATTTAATAAAATTTAATGATAATTATCATTTTAGTGATAAACAAATTACAGCTATTTTAGAATTAAAATTAAATAAATTAACAAATTTAGAACATAAAAAATTATGTATAGAATATGAAAATTTAATATATAAAATATCAAATTTAACTAAAATTATTGAAAATTATGAATATTTAATGAAAATAGTATATAACGAATTAGTATTAGTAAAAAAAGAATTTGGAGATAAAAGAAAAACAGAAATTATTTTAGATAATAAATCTACCATTCAAAAAGAAGATTTAATTAATCATGAAAAAGTTATAATTACTCTCTCTCATCAAGGATATATAAAATATCAAAAAATTACTGAATATAATTTACAACATAGAGGAGGTAAAGGGAAAATAGCTGTAAAATTAAAAGATAATGATTTTATATCTAAAATATTAATAGCATATACTCATGATAATATTTTATGTTTTTCTAATACAGGATATTTGTATTGGTTAAAAGTATATAATATCCCTGAAGCTAATAGATATGCAAAAGGTAGACCTATTATAAATTTAATTCCTTTAAAAAATAATGAAATTATTAATACTTTTCTTAGAGTAAATAATTATAAAAATAATTATAATTTAATTATGGTGACTGCACAAGGAAAAGTCAAAAAAACAAATTTAGATAAATTTAATAAACCTAGATCTAATGGAATTATTGCAATAAAATTAAAAAAAAATGATTCTTTAATAGCAGTAGCTATTACGAAAAAAAATGATAAAATCATGTTATTTTCTTCATTAGGTAAAGTAGTAAAATTTAATGAATCTCAAATTAAATCAATAGGAAGAAATACACTAGGTGTAAAAGGTATTAATTTTTCAAAAAAAAAAGAAGATTCTGTCGTTTCATTAATAACTATAAAAAATAGTAAATTACAAAATAATATTTTTACCATAACAGAAAATGGATATGGTAAATGTACTAATAGTCAAGCTTTTCCTACAAAATCTAGATCAACAAAAGGAATTATATCAATGAAAATTAATAATAGAAATGGGAAATTAGTTGATACTTTAAAAGTAAAAGATAATGATCAAATTCTTATAATTACTAATATGGGTACATTAATCCGTATTAATATATCAGAAATTTGTGTTGTGGGACGTAATACTAAAGGAGTTACTATAATAAAAACAAAACTTAATGAAAAAGTTGTTAGTATTCAAAAAATTTAATTTATTAAATTTAAGTTATAGTAAAAAAAAATTTTATTTAATTTTAAAAAAATCTTTAAATTTATGTGTTTGATCTGTTTTTTCCCATGAAAAAATATTTCTACCAAAATGTCCATAAGAAGCTGTTTTTTTATATATTGGTTGTAATAAATTTAACATTTTAATTAAATTAAAAGGTCTTAAATCAAAAATTTCACGAATAAAAGAAATTATTTTTTTATTAGATACTTTTCCAGTACCAAATGTATTTATCATTATTGAAATTGGATTAGCAATACCAATAATATATGCAATTTGTATTTCACACCGTGAAGCTAAAGATGATGCTACTATATTTTTTGCTATATAACGAGCAGCATAAGCAGCCGATCTATCTACTTTAGAGGGGTCTTTACCTGAAAAAGCTCCTCCACCATGTCTTGCCATCCCCCCATAAGTATCTACAATAATTTTTCTTCCTGTTAAACCACAATCACTTATAGGACCTCCTATAATAAAACGTCCTGAAGGATTAATAAAAAATTTTGTTTTTTTATTTATCCATATTTTAGGTAATACTGGTTTAATAATTTCTTCCATAATTGCTTCTTCTAATTCTTTAAATGATATTTCTTTTGAAATATGTGTTGATAAAACTACAGAATCTATATCAATAATTTTATTATTTTTATATTTAAAAGTAACTTGACTTTTAGCATCTGGTTCTAACCATGATAGAACTTTTTTTTTTCTAATTAATGCTTGTTGATGTACTAACTTATGTGCATATATAATAGGGGCTGGCATAAAAACATCAGTTTCATCAGTTGCATATCCAAATACAAAACCTTGATCTCCTGCTCCTTGATTATATTTACTTAAGTTAGATGTTATTCCTCTATTAATATCTTCTGATTGTTTACTAATAATATTTAATATAGTACATGTAGTAGAATTAAATCCAGAATTTGAATTATTATATCCTATATCTTTTATTGTTTTTCTAGTTACTTTTTCTATATTTAAAATAGCTTTTGTTGTTATTTCTCCTCCAATTAATACCATATTATTTTTAATATATGTTTCGCATGCTACACGTGCATTAATATCTTGTTTTATTATATCATCTAATATAGCATCAGAAATTTGATCTGCTATTTTATCAGGATGTCCTTCTGATACAGATTCTGAAGTAAATAAATATTCCGTCATTAATGTTACCTTATATAATTATAAAAAAATTCTAATTACATTAGTATATATTTAAATAAAATAAAATGTAAATAAAGTTATTATTTTAAATACATTATATCTCTAAAATTTTAAAATTAGAAAAAATAGATTTTAAAACATTTTACGTATATATTCCTTTATATAAAGAATTTTTTAAAAATATTTTATTAAAATTTTAGGAGTAACTTATATTATGCCTTCTAGAAGAGATCTTGCTAATGCTATTCGATTTTTAAGTATAGACGCTATAGAAAATTCTAAGTCAGGACATCCTGGTGCTCCTATGGGTATGGCAGATATTGCTGAAGTACTTTGGCGTAAATATTTAAATCATAATCCCAATAATCCTCAATGGATTAATCGTGATAGATTTATATTATCAAATGGACATTGTGTAATGCTTATTTATAGTTTGTTACATTTAACTGGATATAATTTAACAATTTCTGATTTAAAAAATTTTAGAAAATTATATTCTAAAACACCAGGACATCCTGAATTTGGATGTACTCCTAATATTGAAACTAGTACAGGACCATTAGGACAAGGATTAGCTAATGCTGTTGGTATGGCAATATCTGAAAAAACATTAGCTGCTCAATTTAATAAGTTAAATTACAATATTATTGATCATTATATTTATGTTTTTTTAGGTGATGGTTGTTTAATGGAAGGTATTTCTCATGAAGTATGTTCTTTAGCAGGAACATTAAAATTAAAAAAATTAATCGTTTTTTATGATAATAATGGTATTTCTATAGATGGAGATGTTAAAGGATGGTTTAATGATGATACAAAAAAAAGATTTAAAGCCTATGGATGGAATGTTATATCTAATATAGATGGGCATAATTTTGAAAGTATAGAAAAAGCTATTAATAAAGCTAAATCTTTTAAAGAAGATAAACCTTCTTTATTAATTTGTAATACAATTATTGCTTTTGGATCACCTAATAAATCAGGAAAAAATATTTCACATGGTTCTCCTTTAGGAGAAAAAGAAGTTTTTTTAACAAGAAAAAATTTAAATTGGAATTATAAACCTTTTAAAATTCCTTCGTCTATTTACAAAAAATGGGATGCGCAAAAAATAGGTAATATCAAAGAATTAAAATGGAAAAATATGTTTCAAAAATATTGTAATGCATTTCCTATTTTAGCTAAAGAATTTAAAAGAAGAATTAATAATATACTTCCTTGTGATTGGGATAAAAAAATTAATAATTTTATTTACAAATTAAATAATAGTATTAATACTAATTTTTCTACAAGAGAAGCATCACAGTATATTTTACAAAAATATTCAAAATTATTACCAGAATTATTAGGAGGATCAGCAGATTTATCTAGTAGTAATTTAACTATTTTAAAAAATTCTAAACCAATCAATAAATTTAAAAATGGGAATTATATTTATTATGGAGTAAGAGAATTTGGTATGCTAGCAATAGCAAATGGTATTGCTTTATATAATAGTTTTATTCCTTATACAGCTACTTTTTTAGTTTTTTCTGATTATTGTCGCAGTGCTATTCGAATGGCTGCTTTAATGAAAATAAGAAATATAATGATCTTTACTCATGATTCTATTGGTTTAGGAGAAGATGGGCCAACACATCAACCAATAGAACAACTATCTAGTTTGAGGTTAATTCCTAATATTAGTATTTGGCGTCCATGTGATAAAATAGAAACAGCTATATCTTGGAAAATTAGTATTGAAAATATACATAAACCAACTATATTAATTTTATCTAGACAAAATTTACCTACACAAAAAAGAAGTAAAAAAAAGATATCTTTCATATCATATGGAGCATATATTTTAAAAGATTGTTTAGATAAAAATCCGCAAATTATATTAATAGCTACAGGTTCAGAAGTTTCTTTAGCAGTTGAAGTATATAGAAAATTATCTTTGTTAAAATATAAAATCAGAGTAATATCAATGCCATCTACAGATACTTTTGATGAGCAAACAAAAGAATATAAAAATTATATATTACCTAAGAATGTTAAATGTAAAATAGCTATTGAAGCTGGATCAAAAGATTTTTGGTATAAATATGTAGGTTTAAATGGTAGTGTAATTGGTATTAATTCTTTTGGTTATTCTGCTTCTGCAAATAAATTATTTACAAAATTTGGTTTTACTGTTGAAAATATTATTTTAAAAATCAAAAAAAATTTAAAATCATACAATTAATTATTTTAACTATATATATTAGGATTAATTACTTATGTTAAGTATTCTAGATTTGGATATTAAAAATAAAATTTTATTAATTAGATCCGATTTAAATGTACCTTTAGATGCACATGGTAATATTACTTCTGCTATGAGAATTAAATTATCATTACCTACTATAAAATACGCCTTGGAAAAAAAATCTAAAATAATTATAGCATCTCATTTAGGAAGACCTATTGAAGGAAAATATAATAAATTTTTTTCTTTAAAAAAAATTGCTATATATTTAGAAAAAATTTTAAATCATAAAGTATCTTTACAAAAAGATTATTTAAATGGATGTAATTTTAAAAAAGATGAAATTATTCTTTTAGAGAATGTCCGTTTTAATATTGGTGAAAAAAATAATAATGAAAAATTATCTAAGCAATATGCATCTTTATGTGATATATTTGTAATGGACGCATTTGCTACTTCACATCGTCTCCATTCCTCTACATATGGTATTATGAATTTTGCTAAAAAATCTTGTGCAGGATTATTACTAATAAATGAAATAAAAAATTTAAATAAATTTTTAAAAAATCCTGCAAAACCTATAATTTCTATTATAGGAGGATCTAAAATATCAACAAAATTTAATATTTTAAAAAAATTAACTCAATTATCAGATAAAGTTATTGTAGGTGGAGGTATAGCAAATACATTATTATCATTAAACAATAATATCGGAAATTCATTATATGAACCTAATGCTATTTTATTAGCTGAAGAAATAATGAAAAAATATAAAAATATAATTATGCCTATTGATTGTATAGTTAGCACATCTATTACCAATAATTCTTTAATAAAAAACAAAGATATTAATAATATTTTAAAAAATGAAAAAATTCTTGATATAGGTAATAAAACTATAAACATAATTAAAAATGAATTAAAAAAAGCTAAAACCATATTATGGAATGGACCTATTGGAGTGTTTGAATTTAAACAATTTAGAAAAGGAACTGAAATGATAATTAAAGCAATTACACATAGTAATGCTTTTTCTATTATAGGAGGAGGAGATACTTTAGCTGCTATAGAATTATTTAACTCATTTAATAAAATTTCTTATATTTCTACAGGTGGAGGATCTTTTTTAAAATATATAGAGGGAAATAAATTACCTGTTATATCTATATTAGAAAATATTTCATAATATTTTATTTAAAAATTAAAATAATAAAATTATTAACAATAAAAAATTTTAATAAGGTATGTAAAGTATATATTATGTCTAAAATTTTAAATTTTATCAAACCTGGTGTTGTTGTAGGTCATGATGTACAAACAATATTTAAAATAGCAAAAGAAAATAAATTTGCTTTACCAGCTATTAATTGTATAGGTACTGATTCTATTAATATAGTTTTAGAAACTGCTGCAAAATTAAAATCTGCAGTAATTATTCAATTTTCTAATTCAGGATCTTCCTTTATTGCAGGTAAAGGAATAGAAAAAAAAAATCCACATTTATCTTCAATAATTGGAGCTATATCTGGTGCTAAACATGTTCATAATATTGCTAAATATTATGGTATTCCAGTTATTTTACATACTGACCATTGTCCGAAAAACAAATTATCTTGGATTGATCATTTATTAGATGAAAATGAAAAATATTATTTAATACATAAAAAGTCTTTATTTTCATCTCATATGATAGATTTATCTAGAGAATCTATTCAAGATAATATTAAAATATGTAGTCGTTATTTAAAAAGAATGTCAAAAATGAAAATGACATTAGAAATAGAATTAGGATGTACCGGTGGTGAAGAAGATGGCATTGATAATAGTAATTTAAATAAAAAATCATTATATACAGACCCACATGATATTAATTATGCTTATGAAAAATTAAAATTAATTAGTTCTCAATTTATTATTGCAGCTTCTTTCGGAAACGTACATGGAGTATATCAAAAAGGTAATGTAAAATTATTACCAAAAATTTTAAAAAAATCACAAAAATTTATTAGTAAAAAACATAATATTCCTAATAATTCTATTAGTTTTGTCTTTCATGGAGGTTCTGGTTCTACACCTTTAGAAATAAAAGATTCTATAAATTACGGTGTTGTTAAAATGAATATCGATACAGATACACAATGGGCTACATGGAAAGGTGTATTAAAATTTTATAAAAAATATAAAAAATATTTACAAAAACAACTTGGAAATCCACAAGGTGTTAATAAACCAAATAAAAAATATTATGATCCTAGATCATGGATTAGAGCTTCACAGATTTCTATGCAAAAAAGATTAGAAAAAACATTTAAAGAATTAAATGCAATTAATATTTTATAAAAAATAAATTATTTTAACTATAAAAAAAATACGAATTATTTCATAAAATGGATTATATAATATGAATAAATTTACTAGTGTATTAGATTTTATAATATCTACGATATTTCAAAATAAAATTTTTATTTTATATCAATGTGAACATTTTATTTTAGCTGGTATGATTCTATTTTTTGGATTATGGGGAGTTAAAATTTTTACTAAAACTGTAAGAAATGTTTTTACTATAAGAAATATAGACCCTATTACAACTGGATTTCTTACAAATATTTTTAAATATAGTTTAACAGTATTTGTTATTGTTAGTGCATTAAGTAGTATAGGATTAAAGACGTCGTCAATTTTTGCTGCATTTGGTACTATAGGATTAGTTATAGGTTTAGCATGGCAAAGCGCTTTAGCAAATTTAGCATCAGGATTATTAATTATTACTTTTCGTATTTTTAAAGTAGGAGATTATATTAATATTGGTAATGTAACTGGAAAAATTACTAATGTTGAAATTTTTTGTACTCTTTTTAAAACATTTGACGGGAGTATTATATCTGTACCTAATGGGAAAATATTAACTGAAAATATAATAAATTTTTCTAAATCTAATGCATATAGAAATAAAATTACTTTAGGTATTGCAAGAAATTTAATACAAAAAGATATAAATATGATTAAAAAAATTTTATTAGATACTGTATCAGTAAATGATAAAATAATAAAAAATTCAATTGTTAACGTTATTGTTGATGAAATTACTAATAACTCAATAAATTTTACTGTTTTTTTTTGGATTAATGATTTCATAAATAAAAAAGAAATTTGCTCAGATTTAATTGATATTTTAAAAAATAATTTGGAATTATATAAAAAATCATGTGTGTTATGGATTAATAATGATTAACATTATCATATTAATTTTTTATTTAAAAATAAATAACACGGTGCGAACGGGATTTGAACCCGTGACCCCCGGCGTGACAGGCCGGTATTCTAACCAACTGAACTATCGCACCATAATTACTATTATATTATCTATCAGATAGTTAACAGTCAATACTTTTTTATATTTTTTATGATTTCCATAAATTAAAACCACATGTATTTTTAATTAATTCTAATTTTAATTTATGTAATCTTAATTCTTCATTAGAAGCATTTAAAATTAATCTTTTTTTTTTTATTAATTTTTTACATAAAATTTTTAATTGATTGTTAAAACTATTATTTTTTTCTTTTAAGAAATTTAATTGAAATGAATTTTGTTTTGTCGTCATAAATAAAAAAACTTTAGCTAATAATTTTGCATCTAATAAAGCTCCATGTAAATTACGTTTATTTATATTAATATTAAATCTAGAACATAAAGAATTTAATGAATTTCTTTTTCCAGGAAATATATTTCTAGCCATTTTTAGTGTATCTTTAACAATACAAATATTTTCAATTTTAGGTAATTTATTATTTAATAATGATAATTCATAATTTAAAAAATTAATATCAAATTGTGCATTATGTATAATAAGTTCTGAATTTTTTATAAAATTTAAAAAATTATTAAAAATATCAGAAAAAAAAGGTTTTTTATTTAAAAATGTGTTAGAAATACCATGGATATTAAATGCTTCTTTGCTTATAGTTTTTTGTGGATTGATATATGTATGAAAATAATTTTTAGTAATATGACGATTAATAATTTCTATTACTCCTATTTCTATAATACGATGTCCTATATAATAAGGATGAGATAAATTCATCCCTGTTGTTTCTATATCTAAAACTACTTGACGTATATTAATTTTTTTCATATTTGTTATATAAATAATATAAATTTTATTAAAATAATATGTATAAAAGTATAAATATTTTTACTGATGGTTCTTGTATATATAATCCTGGTCCTGGAGGATGTGCAGCTATATTACAATATCATAAATATGAAAAAATTTTGACTAAAAGTTTTTTTTTAACTACTAATAATAGAATGGAATTAATGGCTTCTATTATTGCATTAGAATCTTTAAAAGAAAATTGTAATATTTATATATTTACTGATAGTATTTATTTAAAAAAAGGTATTACAATATGGTTATATAATTGGAAAAAATGTAATTGGTTTCGTAATAATAAAAAAAAAGTTAAAAATATTGATTTATGGAAAAGATTAGAATTATTGTTATCTAATCATAATATTTATTGGAAATGGATTAAAGGTCATTCATATAATAAAATGAATAATAAATGTGATAAATTAGCTCGTATTTCAGCTAATAATCCTATAAATGAAGATTTTGGATACATAAAAGAAAAATAAATATTTTTCATTTTAATAAAATTAATAATAAAAATAGTTGTTATTTTGTTATAACTTATTTAAGTTTAAATAAATTAATTAATTTTTAAAATTAAATTTTATTTTAAAAAAAAAAGGATATAAGTATGCTAGATAACAATCGTTTACGCATAGCTATGCAAAAATCTGGTCGTTTAAGTAATGAATCTAGTAAGCTCTTAAAAAGTTGTGGTCTTAAAATTAATTTACAACAACGTAAGTTAATAGCTTTTGCGGAAAATATGCCGATTGATATCTTAAAAGTACGTGATGATGATATACCTGGTTTAATTATGGAAGGAGTAGTTGATTTAGGAATAATTGGTAAAAATGTTTTAGAAGAAGAAGTGTTAAATAGATTATCACGAGGTGATAATGCAAATTATTTGACATTAAGAAAACTAAATTTTGGTATATGTAGATTATCTATAGCAATGCCTATTAATAAACAGTATTTAGGTTTACAATCTTTACAGAATACTTGTATTGCAACTTCTTATCCTAATTTATTAAAAAAATATCTTGATAAACATCATATAAAATTTAAATCTTGTATGTTAAATGGTTCAGTAGAATTAGCACCTAGATTAGGTTTATCAGATGCTATTTGTGATTTAGTATCTACAGGAGCTACTTTAGAAGCACATGGAATTAAAGAAGTTGAAACTATATATACTTCACAGGCTTGTTTAATTCAACGTTATGATAAAATAACAAATTTTAAACAACAATTAATAAATAAGTTATTAACAAGAATTAAAGGAGTTATTAAAGCTAGAGAATCTAAATATGTAATGTTACATGTTCCTAGTAAAAAATTAAAACATGTTATGTCTTTATTATCATATATAAAAAACATTACTATTTTACCATTAATAGGAGAAAATAAAAAAGTAGCCATACATATGGTATGTAGCGAAACACTATTTTTAGAAAAAATAGAAAAATTAAAATTATTAGGAGTCAGTTCTGTTTTAGTTTTACCTATCGAAAAGATAATGGAGTAGTTAAAATGACAATTATAAATAATTTAATTTATTGGAATAATTATAATAAAAAACAAAAACAAAAGATATTGTCTAGGCCTATATGTTTAATAGATAAAACAATTAAAAATAATGTAACTGATATTTTAAATCAAGTAAAAAAAAAAGGAGATCAGGCATTAAAAAAATATAGTTTTTTATTTGATAAAATCGAAATTAATAATTTAAAAATAGATAAAGAAAAAATATATAATTCAAAAATTTATGTAGATAAAAAAATTAAAAATGCTATAAAAAAGGCATATGATAATATATATAAATTTCATAAATATCAAAATTTAAAGAATAAAATTATAGAAATTATACCTGGGGTATTTTGTAATCAAATTGTACGTCCTATCTCTAAAATAGGATTTTATATTCCTGGAGGTACATCCTCATTATTTTCTACTGTCTTAATGTTAGGAATTCCAGCTAAATTAGCATTATGTCCTAATATTATATTATGTTCTCCCCCTCCCATATCTAATGAAATTTTATTTTCTGCATATTTATGCAATATAAAAAATATTTTTCAAGTAGGAGGAGCTCATGCTATTGCAGCAATGGCTTTTGGAACAGAAACGATTAATCGAGTAAATAAAATTTTTGGTCCAGGAAATGTGTTTGTTACAGAAGCTAAAAGACAAGTAAGTAGTCAAAATACAACTTATAATAATATTTCTATAGATATGCCAGCAGGACCATCAGAATTAATGATTTTAGCTGACAAATCAGCAAATCATAATTTTATTGTAGCTGATTTATTATCACAAGCAGAACATGGAATAGATTCACAAGTGTTTTTAATTACTATTGAAGAAAAAATAGCAAAATTAGTTAGAAAAAAACTTTTGAAACAATTAGAAAAATTACCTAAAAAAGATATAGCAAAAAAATCTTTAAAAAAAAGCTATATTATAATAGTAAAAAATATTGAAGAATGTATAAAAATAATAAATAAATATGCTCCTGAACATCTTATTATTCAATGTCATAATTATGATAAAATTTTACCTAAAATTATGAATGCAGGATCAATTTTTTTAGGTAATTGGTCTCCAGAATCAGTTGGAGATTATGCTTCAGGAACTAATCATGTTTTACCTACTTATGGTTATGCTTCAACATATTCATGTTTAGGAGTATCAGATTTTCAAAAAAGAATGTCTGTTCAAAAATTAACTCAGAAAGGATTACTAAATATTTCTGATACAGTAGAAATTATGGCAAAAAAAGAAAATTTATTAGGTCATAGTAATTCTGTTACAATAAGAAAAAAATATATTAATAAAAATAATATACATCAGGAGAAAAATAAAAAAATAGATAATATTAATAAAATTATTAAAAAAAATATTATTAATTTAATTCCATACAAATCTGCCCGGTTATTATATAAAGATAATGATAATAAAAATTTAATTGCATTAAATGCAAATGAATCTTCTATAATTTCTTATTTTTCTTTAAATAAAAAAATATTTAATAAATATCCAGAACCACAACCAAAAAAATTAATTGTTTTATATAGTAAATATGTTAATTTAAATGTTAAAAATATTTTAGTTACAAGAGGAGCAGATGAAGGTATTGATTTAGTTATGCGTACTTTCTGTAATCAGAAAAATGATAAAATTTTATTTTGCCCACCAACATATGATATGTATCGTGTTACTGCTCAAATATTAGATATAAAATATATAACTATTAATAGTAATAATATTAATTGGGAATTAAATTTAAATAAAATTAAAGAAAATCTTAATAATGTTAAAATTATTTATATTTGTAATCCTAATAATCCTACTGGTAACTATATAAATAAAAATATTATAATAGAATTATTAGAATTAACAAAAAATACGACAATGATTGTTATTGATGAAGCATATATTGAATTTTGTATTGATCAAACTTTTACTTACTTAATAAATAAGTATCATAATTTAATTATATTAAGAACTTTATCAAAAGCATTTGCATTAGCAGGAATACGTTGTGGTTTTCTTTTAACAAATGAATATATTATAAATACTTTACTTAAAGTTATCGCTCCATATCCAATATCTGAACCTTCTACAGATATAGCTATACAAGCTTTAAATTTAAAAAATTTAATTATTATGAAAAATAATGTACAAACAATTATTAATAATAAAAAATGGTTAGTAAAAAATTTATATAATTGTCGTTGTGTTAAATATATATTTAATAGTTCAACTAATTTTATTTTAGTAAAATTTTATAATTCTGATTATATATTTAAAAAATTAAATAAAAAAAAAATCATTATAAGAAATCAAAATAATCAAAAAAATTTAAATAATTGTTTAAGAATTACGATAGGAACAATATTTGAATGTAAAAAATTATTTTTTGAATTACAACAATTATCTTAATAAAATTTTAAGAAAAAGAAATTATTATATGTTAAAAAAAATACTTTTTATCGATAGAGATGGAACTTTAATTACTGAACCTACAAATAATCATCAAGTTGATCATATCAACAAATTATTTTTTGAAAAATATGTAATTATTGCATTATCAGAATTAAAAAAATTTTCATATTTATTTGTGATAGTTACCAACCAAGATGGCTTAGGAAGTATAGATTTTCCTTATGAATCTTTTAATATTCCTCATAATTTTATGATTAATGTTTTTAAGTCGCAAAATATAGAATTTGAAAATGTTTTAATTTGTCCTCATTATTCTTATAATAATTGTATTTGCAGAAAACCTAATACAACATTATTAAATTCATATATAAATAATAATTTAGATAAAAAGAATAGTTATGTTATAGGAGATCGTTTGACTGATATTAAATTAGCTAAAAATATTGGCATTAATGGTATTTTATATAATAAAAAAACATGTAATTGGTTAAATATTTTAACTAAGTTAACACCAATAAAAAGATATGCTATAATAAAAAGAGTTACCAAAGAAACTTCCATACATATTGAACTTTTTTTAAATAAAATAGGTAAAAATAAAATTAATACTGGAATTAATTTTTTAAATCATATGTTAGAACAAATAGCGGTACATGGTGGATTTGTTTTAAATATTTATAGTAAAGGAGATTTATATATTGACGATCATCATACAATAGAAGATATTGCAATATCACTAGGACAAGCTTTTACTAAAGCTATTGGTAATAAAAAAGGAATTAACAGATTTGGTTTTATATTACCAATGGATGAATCTTTAGCCCAATGTTCATTAGATCTATCAGGAAGACCATATTTACAATATTATGTAAAATTTAAATACCAAAAAATTGGTGATTTAAGTACAGAAATGATTAAACATTTTTTTTATTCTCTCTCATATTCTATGGCATGTAATATATATTTAAAAGTCACAGGAGATAATGATCATCATAAAATAGAAAGTTTGTTTAAAGCATTTGGATGTTCTTTAAAACAAGCTATTAAAATAGTTAATGATAATATTCCTAGTTCAAAAGGAGTTTTAATTTGAAAATTGTTATTATAGATACATCTTGTGGTAATTTTTATTCTTTAAAATCTACTATAAAAAAAATAGGATTTAATTCTGAAATTACAAACAATAAGGATTTAATTTTAAATGCTAAAAAAATTTTTTTACCAGGTGTAGGGTCTGCTAATTCTATAATAAAAAAATTAAAAAGTGCTAATTTAATAAGATTACTTCAAAATTGTAAGACAGATGTTTTAGGAATATGTTTAGGTATGCAAATATTAGGAAAATATAGTGAAGAAAATGGAGGTACTCCTACATTAGGTATTTTAAACTATTCTGTAAATTTAATGAATAATAAATATACACCTATTCCTCATATGGGCTGGAATAAAGTAAATTATATAATATCATCACCATTATTTCATAATATTAATCAAAATTCTTATTTTTATTTTTCACATAGTTATAATATTAATATTAATAATTATACAATAGCTACTACTAATTATGACAATATTTTTAGTTCTGCTATTCAAAAAAAAAATTTTTTTGGAGTACAATTTCATCCAGAAAGATCAGGAAATAATGGTATTCAATTAATTAAAAATTTTTTAAATATATAAAATAAAATATGATTATCCCCGCAATTGATTTAATAAAAGGACAAGTAGTTAGATTACATCAAGGAAAATTTAATTTAAAACGAAAATATGAACATGAACCTTTATTCTATATTAAAAAATATATTAAACAAGGAACTAAAAAAATTCATATTATAGATTTAGATGGAGCAAAAAATCCAGGTAAAAAACAGATAGTTTTATTAAAAAATATTTTTAAACATAAACTACCTTTTATACAATTAGGAGGAGGTATTAGAACTAAAAAAGACATAGATTTAATTTTTAGTTTAACATCTAAAATTCAAATCATATTAGGATCCTCAATTATACAAGATTTTGAAAATGTTAAAACATGGTTTAAATTATATAATCCGTATTCTATAATTTTAGCATTAGATCTTAAAATTGATAAAAATAATAAAAAAATAGTATTTATTAATGGTTGGCAAAATAAAAGTAATATTATTTTTGAAGATATTATTGAAAAATTTTTATATTTAGGACTAAAAAATGTTTTATGTACAGATATTTCTAGGGATGGAACTTTTTTAGGACCAAATATAAATTTATATGCTGAAATAGTAAAAAAATATCCAGAAATATTTTTTCAAGCATCAGGAGGTATTTCTTCACTTCAAGATATTACTAATTTAAAAAATATTGGAGTAAAACATATAATTATAGGAAGAGCTTTTTTAGAAAAAAAATTTACGATTCAAGAGGCTAATTTATGTTGGCAAAAAGAATAATTCCCTGTTTAGATGTTTATAAAAATGTAGTAGTTAAAGGGAAAAAATTTAAAAATCATAAAATTGTAGGAGATATTTTATCACTAGCTCATAAGTACGATAAAGAAGGAGCTGATGAATTAGTATTTTATGATATTACAGCATCTATTGATAAACGTTTAGTAAATAAAAAATGGATATCTAAAATTGCAAAAATAATTAGTATACCTATTTGTGTAGCAGGAGGTATACAATCTATAGATGATGCCGCAAAAATATTATATTTAGGTGCTGAAAAAATATCTATAAACACTCCTGCATTAAATAATCCTTATTTAATTACAAAATTATCTAAATATTTTGGTAAACAATGTATTGTTGTAGGTATAGATTCTTGGTATAACAAAAAAAATGGAAAATATTATGTGTATAAATATACTGGTAATCAGAAAAATATAAAAATAACAAAATGGGAAACTATTGAATGGATTAAAACAGTACAAGAATTAGGTGCTGGAGAAATAGTTTTAAATATGATGAATCAAGATGGATTATGTACAGGATATGATTTATTACAATTAAAAAAAGTAAGAAAAATTTGTAAAATTCCTTTAATAGCTTCTGGTGGAGCAGGTTCTTTAAATAGTTTTTATGATGTTTTCCATAAAAAAATTAATGTTGATGGTGCTTTAGCAGCATCAGTATTTCATAAAAATATTATTAATATACATACATTAAAAAAATTTTTATATAAAAAAAATATTGAGGTAAGAATATGTTAATAAAAAATAATTTAAATAATTTAAATTGGGTTAAAACAAATGGATTAATTCCTGTTATTATACAACATAAAATTTCAGGACAAATACTTATGCATGCTTACATGAATAAGAAATCACTTAAAATTACTTTAGAAACTAAAAAAGTTACGTTTTTTTCTAGAACTAAAAATAAAATATGGACAAAAGGAGAGACAACAGGTAATTTTTTATATGTAAAAAAAATTACAACAGATTGTGATAAAGATACATTACTTATTTTAGTTCATCCTATAAACAAAACATGCCATTTAAATGAATATAGTTGTTTTAAAAATACTATATCAGATTTTACTTTTTTATATTTATTAGAATATATTTTAAATAAAAAAAAAAATTCTATAGAATCTTCATATACTTATAATTTATATAAAAGTGGTTTAAAAAGAATTACCCAAAAAGTAGGAGAAGAAGCTATAGAAACTATCATAGCTGCAAATGACAATAATAAAAAAGAAACTATACAAGAAACAGCTGATTTAATTTACCATTTAATAGTTTTATTAAAAATAAAAAATATTAGTTTATATGATATAATAAAAATTTTAAAAGAAAGAAATTCTTAATTTTAAGATTTTTTAAATTATGAGTTATAAAACTTTTTATAATAAAAAATATATTATAAAATATATCTACTAACATCTTCATTAATTATTAATGTATCAAGATGTGCACTTACATAGTTTTTATCAATAACAATAGATTTATTATTATATTCATTAGCATTATAGGAAATATCAGACATTAAATGTTCTAGAACAGTATGTAATCTTCTAGCTCCTATATTTTCTGTAGTTTCATTAACTTTCCAAGCAGATTCTGCAATTCTTGTAATACCGTCTTTAGTAAAAGATATATTTACTTTTTCAGTTGCTAATAATGCTTTATATTGTACTGTTATAGATGTATCAGGTTCTGTTAGAATCCTTTCAAAATCATTACTAGTTAATGCTTTTAATTCTACTCTAATCGGTAATCTTCCTTGAAGTTCAGGGATTAAATCAGAAGGCTTAGATATTTGAAATGATCCTGAAGCAATAAATAAAATATGATCTGTTTTAACCATTCCATGTTTTGTTGATACTGTACATCCCTCTACTAATGGTAATAAATCTCTTTGTACTCCTTCTCTAGAAATATCAGAAGATACATTATTACTTCTTCTACAAATTTTATCTATTTCATCTAAAAAAACAATACCATTTTGTTCTACTGCTTCTATAGCTTTATGTTTAATATCTTCATTATTAATTAATTTACCTGCTTCTTCTTCCATTAATAATTTAAAAGCATCTTTAATCTTTAATTTACGTTTTTTTTGTTTATTACCCCCTAAATTTTGAAATAATGATTGTAATTGACTAGTCATTTCTTCCATTCCTGGAGGAGCCATAATTTCTATACCCATAGGAGTACTAGACAAATTAATTTCAATTTCTTGATTATCTAATAATCCATTTTTTAATTTAGTTTTTAATTTTTGTCTAATAGATTCAAGATTATCATCTTGTTTCCAATTATTTTTATTCGGGATTAAAACATGCAAAATTCTTTCTTCTGCCATTTCTCTAGCTCTATTACAATTTTTATTAAATGCTTGTATCCTTATCATTTTTATCGCTACATCAGTTAAATCACGAATTATAGAATCTACTTCTTTACCAACATAACCAATTTCAGTAAATTTAGTTGCCTCTACTTTAATAAAAGGAGCATTAGCTAACTTTGCTAGTCTACGTGCAATTTCTGTTTTTCCAACACCAGTAGGACCTATCATAAGTATATTTTTAGGTGTCACTTCTTGCCTTAAATTTTCATTTAATTGCATACGACGCCAACGATTTCTTAATGCTATAGCTACGGCTTTTTTTGCACTTTCTTGGCCAATAATAAATTTATCTAATTCTTTAACGATTTCTTTTGGGGTCATTTCAGACATAATGAGCATTTTCCTCATGCTTATTTACATTGTAATTTTTCAATAGTAAAATTATGATTAGTATAAATACAAATATCTCCTGCTATATTTAAAGATTTTTTTACTATTTCATATGCACTTAAATCAGTATTTTCAAATAAAGCACGAGCTGATGCTTGAGCATATGGGCCACCAGACCCAATAGTTACTATATTATTTTCAGGTTGTATAACATCGCCACTACCTGTAATTATTAAAGAAGTAACTTTATCTGCAATTATTAGTAAAGCTTCTAATTTACGTAAAATACGGTCTGTTCTCCAATCTTTGGCTAATTCTACGGCTGATTTAGTTAAATTTCCTTGATATACTTCTAATTTTTGCTCAAATAATTCAAAAAGAGTAAATGCATCTGCAGTTCCACCGGCAAAACCAGCAATTACTGTATCATGATATAATTTGCGAATTTTTTTTACATTCCCTTTCATTATAATATGTCCCAGAGTTGCTTGTCCATCACCACCGATAACTACATTATCATTTTTTCTAACACTAACTATTGTTGTCATGAGTTTATCCCTCACTTCAATTATTATTATTTTATATCTCATAACAATACGTAAATAATATTATATTAAAATTATCTTAATATAATTATTATAAAATTTATTCTAATTTTAGATATTTAATATATTATTTTATAAAATAATATATTATAATCATCAACATTACAGTTGAAATTTTATTAAAACAATAAAATTATAACATAATTTTAATTTTAAACAATAAATTTATTATTAAATAAAAATTACATGTATAAAAATATTTTAACTATTGATACATCTACAGAATATTGTTCAGTTATTTTAAAAAATAATGGAATTATTTATAAAAAAATTCAATATTGTCCTTTTTCTCATATGAAATATATACTTTTTTTAATTAATGATATTTTACAACAAGCTAATATATCATTATCTCAAATAAATTTATTAGGATATAATTTAGGACCTGGTAATTTTACAAGTATAAGAATAGGAATTGCAACAATAGAAAGTATTTCTTATGTTTTTAATATTCCTAAAATAGGATTATCACATTTAATGATTTTAGCAGAAAAATCTTGGAAAATAACAGGAATTAAAAAAATAATAACCATTATTAATTGTAATAAAGAATTTTTATATTTTTCATTATATAAAAGAAATAAAAAAGGTTTATGGATTGGAAAAAATAATGAATGTTTAGTGAATTATAAAAATTTTATTAAAAAAGTTTTATTATTAAAAGGAATATGGTCTTTAATATATAATAAAAATCAATGTTTAGAATATGATATAAAAAAAATATTAAACAAAAATTTAAAAATATATTTTATTAAAAATAATACTTCTTTTTCAGAAGAAATTATTAATATTATAAATAATATTTTATTAAATCAAAAAAAAATACAAAAAGATTATAAAATTAATTATATTAAAAATATATTCTAAAACTAATTTCTATTTATTATGATTTTTAATATATTTTTTTGTTTTAGGTAATGTAATATTTAATTCTAGTTTTGATATATTCTTTTTTTTATCATCTAATTCTATATTAATCATATTTGGATTAATTTTAATATATTTAGAAATTACTTTTAATATTTCTTGTTTTAATTGTGTAATATAACAAGGATATATATATCCTGTTTTTGATTCTTCTGATATAATAATTTGTAATCTTTTTTTCGCAATATTAGCAGTTTTTTTTTTTTTTGATAAAAAAAAATTAATAAAATTCATATTATCTCCAAAACCAACGTTGTAAAAAATTTTTTCTTTTAATTTTTATAAAACGCAAAGGGATTTTCTCTCCTAATAAACGCTTTACTGTGTCATTATATGCTAGTGAAGCATTAGAATTATTATTTAAAATTATGCTTTTACCTTGATTTGATGCCCTTAAAACTAAAGGATCTTCAGGAATAACACCTATTATTTTAATACCTAAAATTTCAATAATATCATCAATACTTAACATATCTCCACAATCTACTCTGATAGGATTATAACGTGTTAATAATAAATATTCTTTTATAGGATCTTCACCATATTTAGCTCTTTTAGATTGTGAAGAAATAATACCTAATATTCTATCAGAATCTCTAATAGAAGAAATTTCAGGATTAGTAGTAATAATAGCTTCATCTGCAAAATATAATGCAGTTAAAGCTCCAGTTTCAATACCTGCAGGTGAATCACAAATTATAAAATCAAAATTCATAGTATATAAATTTTTTAAAATTATTTCTACCCCCTTATAAGTTAAGGCATCTTTATTTTTTGTTTGTGAAGCAGGTAAAATATATAAATTTTTATTTTTTTTATCTTTTATTAATGCTTGATTTAATGTTGCTTCTCCTTGTAAAACATTGATAAAATCATAAACAACTCTTCTTTCACATCCCATGATTAAATCAAGATTACGTAATCCAATATCAAAATCGATAACAGCTGTTTTTTTACCATTTTTAGCTAATCCGGTAGCTATAGCAGCACTAGAAGTAGTTTTCCCTACTCCACCTTTACCCGAAGTAACAACAATTATACGCATTAGCATCTCCTTTAATATTAAATGTAAATAAAATTAATTACATGATTTTATTGTTAATACTTTATTTTTTAAATATATTCTTGATGATTTACCTAAAAATTTATCAGGAATTTGATCCTGAAGTAAATATTCACCAGCAATTGATAACATTTCAGCAAATAATTGATTACAAAAAATTTGACAATTTGTATCTCCATTAGCACCAGATAAAGCTTTTCCTCTCATAAAACCATAAATATGAATATTACCATCTGCTATTAACTCAGCTCCTGTACTAACATTATTTATAATAATTAAATCACTATTATAAGCATAAATTTGTTGTCCAGATCTAATAGGATTTAAAATAATTTTACTTTTATTAAAAGTAATATTATCATTTAATGATAATGAGCTTTTTTCTTTTATTATTTTAATAATAGATTTTGGTACTTTATTATTAGTAATATTTTCCCTATTTTTAATATCAACATTATTATTCTTTTTTTTATCTTTATTATTTGTAAATAAAATAGGTAAACCAGTATTATTTATATTTTTAATTATATTTTTATTATTACAACCACTTACTCCTATAATATTAATTCCTGTAGCAATAATAGCATTATAAACTTTTTCCCAATTTATTTCATTTTTTATATGATAAATATTAATAATAACTGATATTTTTTTGAAAAATATAGGAGAATGATTGATTTTTTTTTTTATTTCATTAAATATAAGTTCAGGTTCACTATTATATAAATAAATTACATAAAATGAAAAATTATTTTTTTTAAATTTAATTATTTTTGTTAACATTTTTATCGCCTTTAATTCACTAAAATTATTTTATCTAAAATAATTTTATTAAAAATATTAATATTTTTGAAAGTATGAAAATATATAAAACATTTTATACTTGTATTTTTTTTTATAAAAGTATAACTTATTTATGTATATAATATTAATATGAAATATATTTAAATAAAAGTTCAAAAAATAAAAATGAATAACTTATCAAAATTAGACCTTTTATCTTATAGATTTAGAGGTTTTTATCCTGTTGTAATTGACATCGAAACTTCAGGATTTAATTCTAAATATAATGCTATATTAGAAATAAGTCTAATAACATTAAAAATGCAGAATGGTTGGCTAAAAAAAAATGAAACATTACATTTTCATATTTTACCATTTAAAGGTTCTCATATTTCTCCAGAAGCATTAGCATTCAATGGTATTAATATTAATACCTCTTTAAGAGGTGCTATAACTGAAACAGAAGCTTTAAAAATTATTTTTAAAAAAATATCTCAAGATATAAAAATAAATAAATGTAGAAAAGCAGTTATAGTAGCTCATAATGCTAGCTTTGATCATAGTTTTATCATGGAAGCTATTAAAAGAACAAATATGGTAAAATATAACCCATTTCATTCTTTTGTAATATTTGATACAGCTTCAATGTGTGGTTTAATTTTAGGCCAAACTGTTTTAGCTAAATCTTGTCATGCACTTAATATATCATTTGATAGTACTCAAGCTCATTCAGCATTATATGACGCAAATCGTACTGCTGAATTATTTTGTAAATTAGTTAATAAATGGAAAAAAAAAGGTGGATGGCCTCCTATTTATTCCTAATTTTTATAAAATATCTAAATTATGTTTTTAAAATTTAAAATATTTTTTAATTGACCATTATTATGTAATGTGTATAAAATATCATAACCTCCTATTAATTCTTTATTAACCCAGAGTTGAGGAAATGTTGGCCAATTAGCATATTTTGGTAAATATTTTCTAATATCAGGATTTTTCAAAACATCAATATAAGTAAATTTAATTTTATAAAATAAAATAATTTTTACAGTTCTATCAGAAAAACCACATTGAGGATTTTTAGGATTTCCTTTCATATATAAAATTACATGATTATTATTAATTTGTTTTTTAATTTTATCAAAAATTTGCATAAAATTTTCTACTTTATTTATAATGATAAAAAATTAACATAATTACATATATAATAATTTACTTTTTTTTAAAAGTAAATTTTTTTTAATAAATATTAAAATTTGAAAGAGAAGATATGTGCAAAAATATTTAATTGAAATAAAAAAATTATTGAATATTGCTATACCAATAATTTTAACACAAATAGCTTATCTTTTAATAAGTATTATTAATATTATCATGTCTAGTTCTTTTAATAAAACTGATATTGCTATATTATCAATAGGAACATCAATATGGTTACCAATAATATTATTTGGACATGGTATTTTTTTATCTTTAATACCTATTATTACAAAATTATATATATCTAATAATCAAAGAAAAATAATAAATTATATTAAACAATCATATTTATTAGCAATGATATTGTCATTTATAATGATGTTTATTTTATATAAGATAAATTTTTTAATATCTTTATTATTTCATAATAAATTTTTTGTTTTTAAAATAAAAAGATTTTTGAATATAATTATTTGGAGTATACCAGGATATTTACTATTACAAATATTACGTTGTTTATGTATATCACTAGAATTAATCATACCAGATATGATTATTAGCTGGGTAGGAGTAATTATATATATACCAATTAATTATATTTTTATTTATGGTTTTTTTTATATACCTCCATTAGGTATTTTAGGATGTAGTATCTCTATAGTATTAATATATTGGATATTATTTTTTATAACTATGTTATGGATGTTTAAATCTACTTACTTTAAAAAAATAAGGTGTTTTAATTTATTAAATAAACCTAATTTTAAAATTTTAAAAAAAATATTTAAATTAGGATTACCTATTGGATTATCTATTTTTTTTGAAATTACATTATTTAGTATTGTATCATTATTAATATCATCAAAAATGGGTATAGACGATATTATTAGTCATCAAATAGCTTTAAATTTTAGTTCTTTAATTTTTATTATTCCTTTATCTTTAAGTATTGCTACTACTATATTAGTAGGATTTTATTTAGGTTTAGGAAATAAAGATAATGCAAAAATTATTAGTTGGATTTCTCAAACTATAGGTATAATAATATCTGTTATTATTATTTTAGTAAGTTTTTTTTTTAAAGATAAAATTGCTTCATTTTTTAATCATAATAAAAATATTATACATTTATCATCAAATTTAATATTATTAGCATCTATTTATCAATTTTTAGATTCTATTCAAGTTATTGGTTCAGGTACTTTAAAAGGATATAAAGATACTAAATTTATTTTTTTAGTTACATTTATATCATATTGGATTATTAGTTTACCTATTGGTTATATTTTATCTATTACTAATTTAATTACTTATCATATGGGCCCTTCTGGTTTTTGGATTGGTTTTATTATTGGTTTAATTATTGCAGTAATATTAATCATATTACGTATTCTAAAAATACAAAAAATTGATTATTAAATATATATGGTATATAATAAATTCTTATTTTTTGTATGCGTTCTTAACTCAGTGGTTAGAGTGTCACTATGACATGGTGAAAGTCAGAGGTTCAAATCCTCTAGAACGCATAGGAATTTTATATTTTAAAATATAAAATTTTTCTTATTTCCAATAAATTAAACAAAAATTTTTTTTACCTTTACGTAAAAGAGAAAAATGATTAAATTTTTTATGATATTTTGTAAATATAAATGTAACATTCGATATATTTTCATTATTAATATATATCGATTTTGAATTAATTAAAATAGATGCTTTATTTTTAGAAGATGCAAACTTACTTAAAACTAATATGGATAATAAATCAATATTTTTATTTTCTAAATAAATATTTTTAATATTTTTAAGTAATATTAAAAAATCATTTTCTGAAAAATTATTTATATTTTTATAAAAGAGTAAATGAGTGATTTTTTTTGATATAATTAAATTTTTTTCTCCATGAACCATTTTAGTCATATATTCTGCAAGAAGATATTGAGGACTGTTTCTTTTAATATTATTTTTTTTTTTATTAAAAATATTAATAATTTCTAATTCATAATTAGTAAACATATTTAAAAATTTAAATACAATAGAATCTGGTATATTTAACCAAAATTGAAAAAATTTATATGGATTAGTTTTTTGAGAGTCTAACCAAATTGTTTTTCTTTCAGTTTTCCCAAATTTAGTTCCATCATTTTTAATAATTAAATTAGTAGTTAATCCAAAAACTTTTTTTTTATTTATTTTTTTAATTAAATCTATTCCTGATACAATATGTCCCCATTGATCAGAACCTCCAATTTGGAGGATAACATTAAAATTTTTATTTAAATAAGCAAAATCATATGATTGTAATAAATTATAAGAAAATTCGGTAAAAGAAATTCCTTCAATATCATTACTTATCATTCTTTTTTTTATAGCATCCTTGTTTATCATATGATTTACACTAAAATATTTTGCAATTTTTTCTAAAAAAAATAAAATATTCATTTTCTGAAACCATTTATAATTATTAATTATAATTGCACTGTTTTTACCACAATTAAAATCTAAAAAATTCTTTAATTGTGAACTAATTTTATGAAACCAAATATTTATATGATCTATTGGATTAATTTTTCTTTTTTTTAATTTAAAACTAGGATCTCCAATTAAACTTGTTGCACCTCCTAATAAAATTATTGGTGTATGTCCTAATTCTTGAAAATATTTAAGTACAATCAGTTGTATTAAATGTCCTATATGTAAACTATCTGCAGTTAAATCAAAACCACAATAAAGATTAATTTTTGTTTCATTTAAAATTTTAGATAAAATAATTTTATTAGTTACTTGATATAAAATATTATGATTTTCTAATTTTTCTATAATATTTATTTTTTTTTTTTTTAACATTTATATTCCTTTTATTATGTTTAAAATATTTAATATTATTAAATAATCTTTCTACAGTTTTAATAATAATTCTAGTATGTATATCAGTTTCAATATTTACATAATTATAAGTATTTTTTTTGGATAATGTAGTTTTAGATAATGTTTTTGGTATTATATTTACACTAAATTGATTTTTTAATTTTTTATCTATTGTTAAACTAACTCCATCTATACACACAGATCCTTTTTTAAAAATATATCTCATTTGTAAAATATTTTTCGGTTTTATCCATAAAATTTTAGAAGAAGTATAATTTGTAATATTAGTAATAATTGCTATACTAGTAATATGTCCAGAAACTATATGACCTCCTATAAAATTTTTCAGTTTTATAGGTTTTTCAAGGTTGACATAATCTCCAATTTTTATTTTTTTAAAAGTTGTATTATTAAATGTTTGTTTAATTAGATTAAAAATCATCACATTATTATGTAATTTAATAATTGTTAAACAACATCCATTATTTGAAATAGATTCTCCTATTTGTAAATTTTTTATAAAGTTTTTATTTGTTTTTATATATAAAAAATACAAATTTTTTTTAAGAATAATATTTTGAATTATACCTATAGATTGAATAATACCTGTAAACATATTTTTTTAAAGTGAATTTATTTATTATAATAGTAATATATATTATTTATCATAAAAAAACTTTGATTAATTAAATAAATTTATATTTAAATGTTATCTCTTAATAAAATTTGAAATTTATTTTTTAATTCTAAAATACATTTATTTAATATTTTGTTAATTTCTTCTTCTTTTAATGTATGATCTTTATGTTGAATAAATAAACTTAAAGTAATATTTTTGTATCCTATAGGAATATTATTTCCTTGATATATATCAATTAAAGTTATTTTTATTATTTCTTTTAATTTTAGTTTTTTTAATAAAGACAAAATTTCTACAAAATATATATTTTGTTTTATAGAAAAGGATATATCTCTTTTATTAATTGGTAAATTAATGATTTTTGTAAAATTGAAATTATTATTAATAATAATTTTATTAAAAAAAATTTCAAATAGAAAAGTATCATATTTTATATTAAAAAAATTAATTAAATTAGGATGTAACATACCCAAATATCCAATACATATATTATTTAAATATATTGATGTACTTATATATGGATGTAATATTTTATTATCATGCTGTGGACGAAATTCTATTATATTAGATTGATCAAAAACTTTAAAAATATATTCTATATCACCTTTAATATCATAAAAATTAATTAATTCTTTTTTTTTCCCCCAATAATCGGAATATAAATTTCCATTTGTTATCCCAGCTAACATTAATTTTTGAGAAATACCAATTTTTTCTTTTAAATCTTTTAAAAAACACAATCCATATTCGAAAAAACGTAAATTTTTTTGTTGTCTATTTTGATTGTAAACAATATTATTTATTAATCCATATGATAAAGAATTACGCATAACTGATGTTTCATTAGTTAAAGGGTTATTAATTTTAATATGTTTTATATTTGGATATAATATTGATTGTATTTTTGGATTAATAAAACTATAATTAATAACTTCATGATATCCTTTATTAATTAAAATATTTTTAATATTTTTAATATTAATATTTGTATTTTTTAATATTACTTTTTTTTTATTTAAAATATTTTTTTGAATTAAATATATTTTTATTTTACTCGGAATTTTATCATATCCATATACCCGTATAATTTCTTCTATTAAATCTTCTTCAATTTCTATATCGTTACGCCAACTAGGTATTTTAATTATGTAATTATTAGTTGTTTTTTTTATTATTAAAAAACCTAATTTATTTAAAATATCAATTATATCTTTTTTTAAAATATTAAAACCTAACATTTTATATATATGTTTAAATGATAATTTAATTTTCTTTTTTATATAATTAATATTATTAATATTATTTGTATAAATTTTACTTCTATTTCCACCAAATATTTTTAAAATTAAATTTACCGTTCTTATTATAACTTCTTTTTGAATATATGGGTCTAGAAATCTAGTATAGATATTAGTTTTATTATTAAAATAAGGATTTTTACTAAGTAAAAAATTAAAATATTCTTTTTTTATAAAAAAACATTCTATAAAAATATCTTTTGTTTTTAAATTAACAATTACATTTTTATTTTGTGTTATTCCTGGTATCGAAATTATTTTATTATTATCTTTTATTAATAAAAGATAATTATTATTTATTAAATTAATTTTTTGATTTTCAAAATTTAAGAAATTATTTTTATTTTGTTTATTATTTTCTATATAAATATTACCTTGAATTTTATTCAAATCATAAAATTGAATGGGATATCCTAATTCTAAAATTATATAGTTATAAATATTTAATAATGGATTTTCAGATACAATTCTAATACTAGATTGTAATAATTTATTTTTAATAAATAATGGGATTTCTTTATTTAAATTAATATTTTTAATAATACAATAATTATATTGATATAATATATCATTAATATTCTTATCAAAATTAATATTAATTTTATATATTTTTGATTTTTTCTTTAAATTATTAATATATGGTTTTTTAAAATAAAAAAATTTTTTTAAAACAGATAATTCTCTAGTAAATCCTAATATACTTAAACAATCTGTCCTATTAGTAGGTATATTAATATGTAAAATATTATCAGTTATATATAAGTACTTATTTGCATCTTCGCCATTACAACTATTATTAGGTAGTTTAATAAGATTTTTTGTTAAAATATTATTTTCATATAAATTCAAAATTTTTTTAGAACATAATAAACCTTCTGATTTTAATAAAAAAAAATACTCTGGATGATTAATATATTTTTTATATAAAGACGAATTTTTAGTTGCTAAAACAATTTTAGTTTTCTTTTTAAAAATATTAATATTAGAAAATATTTTTAATAATTTCTCATTATTAATTAAAATTTTTAATTTATAAATTTTAGGATCTGTTGTATATAAATCAGATTTAATTATTTCTCCTACATAAATATTATCAAAATTTGTTTTTTTTTTAATATATTCAATTCTTTCTACTTCAAATCCTAACATTGTTATTTTTTCTGATAAAGAGTTGATATCTTTATCATAATTTAACCATTCATTTAACCATGATGTACTAAATTTTATCATATAAAATTATTAAATTTAAATTGTTTAAGAAAACGTATATCATTTTCATAAAATGAACGAATATCATTAATGTTATAACGTAACATAGCTAATCTTTCAATTCCTAATCCAAAAGCAAATCCATAATATTTAGAAAAATTTACTTTAATATTTTTTAATACATTAGGATGTACCATACCTGCTCCTAAAATTTCTATCCATTGTTTATTTTGATTTAAAATATCTACTTCTAAAGAAGGTTCTGTAAAAGGAAAATAAGAAGGTCGAAAACGTATTTTATATTTTTTATTAAAAAAAAAGTTTAGGAATAAATTTAATGTTCCTTTAAGATGAGTTAAAGTTACTTTTTTATCAATAAATAATCCTTCTATTTGATGAAACATAGGTGTATGACTGCTATCGTAGTCATTACGATATACTTTACCAGAAGTTAATATACGTATAGGAGGTCTTTCTTTTTTCATTGTTCTAATTTGTACATTAGAAGTTTGAGTACGTAATAAAATATTTTTATCTAACCAAAATGTATCTTGTTCTTTTCTTATTGGATGATTTTTTGAAATGTTTAATGCATCAAAATTATGATAAACATCTTCTATTTCTGGACCTGTAACTATTTTAAAGCCAATATTCATAAAAAATTCTTCAATTTCACTAATTATACTTTTTATTGGATGTTCAGAACCAATTTTAATATATTTTCCTGGTAATGTAATATCAATTTTTTGATTTAAAAATTCTTTATTATTTTTTACTAATTCTATTTCTTTTTTACGTTTTATTATTATTTTTTGTATTTGTATTTTTTGTTTATTAAAAATAATACTTTTTTTAATTTTTTCTTTCTTATTTAAATTTTTTATTGATAAAAATTGTATTGTAATGTATCCTTTTTTTCCTAAATATTTAATCTTTAATTTATTTAAATCATTAATATTTTTTACTGCATAACTTTCTTTTTTTGCAATAGCAACTATATCATCAGATAACATATAAATCTACTCATTAACACAAGATAATATAAATATTCATATATAAAAAAAATATATTTAATTTCATAAATATAATTTTAAGTACTTGTAAAATTTATTAATCTTTCAAAAGATAAATAATCAAACATAGCCATATCAGCTAAAATTTTTCTATTTATATTAATATTATTTTTTTTTAATTTAAAAATTAAATGATTATAAGATATGTTTTTTTGACGTGCTGCTGCATTAATTCTCATAATCCATAATTGACGAAATTTTCTTTTTTTTTGTTTTCTATCTCTGTATGCATACTGTCCAGATTTAATTACTGCTTGAAAAGCAGATCTATAAGTTCTAGATCTTGAGCCATAATATCCTTTTGCTTGCTTAATAATTTTTTTATGTCTTGCTTTTGCAGTAACTCCACGTTTAATTCTTACCATATAATTTAAGTTCCTGTAATTATTATTTTTTTCATATGTTTACTTATTTTATGAATAAGGTAAACAAATTTTTAATGAATATGAGTCTCCTTTTGTAACTATTTTCTTATGTCTTAAAGATCTTTTTTTTTTTTTACTTTTTTTTGTTAATAAATGTCTTAAGTTAGCTTGTTTATGTTTAAAAAAACCATTACTTGTTTTTTTAAAACGTTTAGCAACACTACGTACTGTTTTTAATTTATTCATATCACAAAATCCAAATTTATGTATTAATAATTATTTTTTTGGAATTAAAATCATTATAATCTGTCTACTTTCAACTTTAGATGGAAATGATTCTACTATAGCTAAATTTTGTAAATCATTTTTAATACGATTTAACATAGAAAATCCTAGTTTTGTATGAACCATCTCTCTTCCTCTAAATCTTAAAGTAACTTTTATTTTATCTCCTTTTTTTAAAAAACGAATTAAGTTACGTAACTTAACTTTATAATCTCCTGTATCTGTTCCTGGCCGAAATTTAATTTCTTTCAAATGTATTATTTTTTGTTTTTTTTTTTGTTCCTTAGATGCTTTATTTTTTGTATATAAAAATTTACCATAATCCATTATTCGACAAACAGGAGGTTCAGAATTAGGACTAATTTCAACTAGATCAAATCCGGTGTTTTTTGCTTTAATTAAAGCTTCTTTTATATTAATTATACCAATTTGTTCACCATTTAATCCTATTAATCTTACAATTTTACTTCTAATATTTTCATTAATTTTATTAGGACGTAATAATTGTATATTTCTTTTTCCAATTTTAATATTTTACCTCTCTTCTTTTTTTCTATGAATATAATAATTATTAATTTCTTCTTTTATTTTATTGATAATATCATGGATTTTCATAAATCCCAAACTTTTACCAAAACAATCTCTTACAGAAATATTCTTATTTTTAATTTCTTCATCTCCACAAATTAAAATATATGGAATATGTTGTATGGTATATTTTCTAATTTTAAATGAAAGTTTTTGATTTTTTATATTATATTTAACACGAAAATTATTTTTTTTAAAAATTTCAAATATTTTTATAACGTATTGATTATGTTTCTCACTGATATTTAAAATTATTATTTGTACTGGAGCTAACCAAATAGGTAAATATCCAGAAAATTCTTCAATAAGAATACCTATAAATCTTTCTAATGAACCTAAAATTGCACGATGAATTATTACTGGAGTACTATGCTTATTTTTAGTATTAATATAAAATAAATTTAAATATTTAGGTAACACAAAATCTAATTGTATTGTACCACATTGCCATTCTCTATTTAAACAATCAAAAAAAGAAAACTCTATTTTAGGGCCATAAAAAGCACCTTCTCCTTTTTGATATTCAAATTTAATATTTAGTTTTTTTAAAATATAAGATAAATCTTTTTCTGCTTTATCCCAAATAATATTATCACCAATTTTATTTGTTGGTCTAGTAGATAATTTTACAAGAAATTTTTTAAAACCAAAAATATGATAAATATCATACATCATATGAATACAATTTTCTATTTCTTTTATAACTTGTTTTTTTGTACAAAAAATATGAGCATCATCTTGTGTAAAATTTCTTAGTCTCATTAATCCTAGTAAAGAACCAGATGGTTCATTTCTATGACAAATTCCAAATTCCGCAATTCTTAAAGGTAAATCTCTGTAAGATTTTAATTTTTGTTGGAAAATTTGCATATGTCCAGGACAATTCATTGGTTTAATACAATAATTTCTATTTTCTGAAACAGTAGTAAAAATAGCTTCTTTATAAATTTTCCAATGTCCTGTTTTTTCCCAAATAGAAAAATCAGTTATTAAAGGCGTTTTTACTTCTAAATAATTATATTCAGTTAATTTTAAACGTAAAAATTTTTCTAATTCTTTAAAAATAATATAACCATTATTATGCCAAAAAACCATTCCTGGAGATTTATCTTGAAAATGGTATAGATTTAACTTCTTTCCTATAATTCTATGATCTATTTCTAATAATTTGATTTTATTAGATAAATTTATTTTTTTAGAATTATTATTTTGTTCCATTTTTTACTTTTATTAAAATAAATATATCATTATAATACCAAAATTTCTCTTTTAAATATATTAAAAATATTAATTTCAGTTTTTTATATAAAATATTTTTTATAAAAAATTATATTTAATAAATTAACATTTTATATAATTTAAAATAATATTTTTTGTCCACAAATAACTCTATAATGCTGTTGTATATCATGATATTGCATAATATTTTGAAATTGATTTGTTTTTAGTATTTTTTTTAGAATACTTCCCTGTTTATATCCATGTTCTAATATGAGCCAGCCATAATTATTTAAATATTTGAAAGAATGTAAAATAATCTTATATAAATCAGCTAATCCATTATTATGTGATACTAATGATTTAGTAGGTTCAAATTTTAATTGTTTTTTTAAAAATAAATACTCAAAATAACTTATATAAGGAGGATTACTTATTATAATATCAAATTTATTATTTTTTAAATTACTAAACCAATTACTTATTAAAAAATTAATATTGTTAATATGTAATTTTTTAGCATTATATTTTGCTAAATTGATAATTTTTTTAGAAATATCTGTAGCAGTAATATTAATAAAATTAAATTTAGAAGCAATGGCTAATGATATAGCCCCACTTCCAGTACCTAAATCTAATATTTTTTTTGTATCAATATTAATTTTTTTTAAAACAATTTCTACTAATATTTCTGTTTCTTTACGAGGTATTAAAACATAAGGAGATACATAAATTTTTAATGACCAAAACTCACAAAAACCTAATAAATATGCTATTGGTTCTCCTTTAATTCTTCTTTTTAAAAAATTTTGTAATGTTGTTAATTGTTTATTATTTATTTTTGTTTCACTAAAACCATAAATCCATGATTTAGATTTTTTTAAAACAAAAGATAATATTATAACTGATTCTAATTGATATGCTAAAATTTTATTTTTTTTTAAAATATTGTAAGAATATTCTAAGTATTGTCTAATAATCATTAATTATATTCATAATATATTATAATTTATTGTTTATATATTGATGAATCATTGGTTTTATTAAAAGATCTAAATTACCATCCATAATTTCATTTAATTTATAAAGTGTTAAATTAATACGATGATCTGTTATCCTTTTTTGAATAAAATTATATGTTCTATTTCTATCTGAACGATCACCACTACCTAATAATATTTTTTTTTTTATTGCATTATCTTTATTTCTTTTTTCTATTTCTAATTTATTTATTCTAGCAGCTAAAACAGATAAAGCTCTTGATTTATTTTTATGTTGTGATCTTTCATCTTGACATTCTACTACAATTCCAGTAGGAATATGAGTAATTCTGATTGCAGAATCTGTTGTATTAACATGTTGGCCTCCTGCTCCTGAAGATCTAAATGTATCAATTTTTAAATCTTGGATATTTATTTTTGACATTTCTGTTTTTGATAATTCAGGCATAACAGCAATAATACATGTAGATGTATGTATTCTACCTTGTGATTCTGTTTCAGGAATTCTTTGTACTCTATGACCTCCTGATTCAAATTTTAATTTTCCATATACTCCTATTCCTGTAATTTTTAAAATAATTTCTTTAAAACCATGATTATTTTCACTATAATGAATATGTATAATTTCTACTTTCCATTTTTTTGTTTCTGCGTATCTAATATACATTCTTGAAATATCTTTGACAAATATCGCTGCTTCATTTCCTCCAGAACCAGCTTTAATTTCTAAAAAACAATTACGAGTGTCTTCTTTATTTTTAGGTGTAAGTAAATTATATATTTTTGTTTCTATTTTTTTTTTTTTAATTTTAATATTTTCTATATCTTCTAATACCATTAGATGTATTTCTTGATCTTTTTCTTTTAACAATATTTTATTATTAATTAAATTAGATTGTAATTTTTTCCATTTTTTAAATAATTTAATTATATTAGATAATTTTGAATATTCCTTAGATAAATTACGTAAACAGTTGTTATTATTATATGTTTTATAATTACTTAACTTTTTAGTTATATCATTATATTTATTGTATAAAATATTAAGTTTTTTAAGAATATAAGAATGCATAATTATAATGTTAATATTTAAAAATTTATAAATAGAATATCTCTTATTATAAACATAATAATATTGTTATGTAAGAATAATATTCTTATTACAAGATATTAACATTGTATAATAATAAAATATAATATTTAATGTAAATTATTAAATTTTATTAATTTTTAATATTTTTATTATACATATTTTAAGTATAATTATAAATATAATTATAAGGAATTTTTATGACTAATATGAAATTATTTTCTGGTAATGCTATTCCTGAATTAGCAACAAAAATTGCTAATCATTTATATATTAATTTAGGAAAAATATTTGTAGGTAAATTTAGTGATGGAGAAATATCTGTACAAATAAATGAAAATATAAGAGGAAGTGATATTTTTATTATTCAATCCACTTGTAATCCTACAAATGATAATTTAATTGAATTAATTATAATGATTGATGCATTTAAAAGAGCTTCTGCTGGTAGAATTACTGCAGTTATACCTTATTTTGGATATGCTAGACAAGATAGAAGAATCCGTTCTGCAAGAGTTCCGATTACTGCTAAAGTAATAGCTGATTTTTTATCTCGAGTAGGTGTTGATAGAATACTAACAGTAGATTTACATGCAGAACAAATTCAAGGATTTTTTAATGTTCCTGTAGATAATGTTTTCGCAAGTTCTATTTTTTTAAGAGATATCACAAAAAATATATATAATAATCCTATTATAGTTTCACCTGATATTGGAGGAGTAATACGTGCAAGATCTTTAGCAAAAAAATTATTTAATGGTACAGATATGGCTATAATAGATAAGAGAAGACCTAGTTTTAATAATACTGAAGTTATGAATATTATTGGAGATGTAAATAAAAGAGATTGTATTTTAATAGATGATATTATTGATACAGCTGGTACATTATGTCAGGCTGCTAAAGCATTAAAAAATCATGGAGCTACAAAAGTTTTTGCTTATGCAACCCATGCTATTTTTTCTGGAGATGCAATTAAAAATATTTATAATTCTGTAATAGATGAAATTATTGTATGTGATAGTATCCCATTAACAAAAAAAATAAAAAAATTAAATAATGTTAGAGTTCTAACTCTATCTTATATGCTTGCAGAAACAATAAGAAGAATTAGTAATGAAGAATCTATTTCTATAATGTTTAAATAAATTATAATTAATAAGGGAAACACTTGAATAATATTAAAATGATAGTAGGATTAGGTAATAATTTTAACAATAAATTTATTAAAACTCGTCATAATATAGGTGCAAACTATATTAGAAAATTATCTAATAAATTTAATATAAAATTTGAAAAAATAAAAAAATTAAATGAATATATTGGTTGTCTTAATATTTTTAATAAAAAAATAATTTTGTTAATACCTAATTCTTTTATGAATAATTCAGGAAAATCAATATTTATTGTATCTAAATTTTATAAAATTGTTTTAAAAAATATTTTAATTATTCATGATGAATTAGATTATTTACCTGGAATTATAAAATTTAAATATGGAGGAAGTAGTGGTGGGCATAATGGAATTAATAGTATTATTAAAATTTTTAATGATAAATTATTTTACAGATTAAGAATAGGTATAGGACATCCAGGAAATAAAATGCAAGTAAATAATTTTGTATTAAATTACCCAACTAATATTGAACAAAAAAATATTGACTTTGCAATAAAAAAAAGCATAAAAGCTTTATTAATTTTTATTAAAACAAGTAATTACAGTACAGCAATTAATTATTTACATTCTAAAAAATAATAAGGATAACATAATGGAATTAAAATGTGGTATTATAGGTTTACCAAATGTAGGGAAATCAACATTATTTAATGCATTAACTAAATCTAATGTAGATGCATTAAATTATCCTTTTTGTACAATAAAACCAAATACTAGTATAGTAAGTGTTCCTGATGATAGATTATTTTATTTATCTAAAATTGTAAAATCTAAAAAAACTATACAATCAACAATAACTTTTGTAGATATTGCTGGTTTAATAAAAGGAGCCTCAAAAGGAGAAGGATTAGGAAATCAATTTTTACATAATATATCAGAAGTTAATGCTATTATTCATGTAGTACGTTGTTTTAAAAATAAAAATATATTAAATTTATCATATAATCCATTAAAAGATGTTCATATTATAAATAATGAAATTATTCAATTTGATATAAATTTATTATATAAATTACAAAAAAATATTTCTAAAAAAAATAATGAAAAATATTTTAATAAATGGGAATATTTATTTAATATTTGTTTGAATCATTTAAAAAAGGGTAAATTACTAAATTTATTAAAATTAAATATAGAAGAAATAAAATTTTTAAAAAGTTTAAAATTATTAACAATTAAACCAATAATTATTATTGCTAATATAGATAAAAATAGTCTTCTTACTAAAAATAATTTATTTTCAGAAGAAATAAATATTCTTAATCAAAATTACTTAATTTTAAAAATATGTATTAAAAAACTTTATGAAAAACAAAAATTATTATCAATAAATGATAATTATGATTTAAAAAAAATAATAGTTTATAGTTTTAAGTTATTAAATTTACATACTTTTTATACAGTAGGTATTAAAGAAACAAGATCATGGAGTATTTTAAAAGGAACTACAACATTCTTTGCTGCTAAAAAAATTCATAGTGATATTCAAAAAGGTTTTATTAGAGCACAAATAATTCATTATAAAGATTTTATTTTTTATAAAAGTCAAGTAAAAGCAAAATTATTTGGTAAAATGAAAATAGAAGGTAAAAATTATATAATAAAAGATGGTGATATTATTCATTTTCTTTTTAAAATTTAAAATTTTAATTTTTTAAAATATTAAATTTCATTTATATTAATATGATTAATTTTTTAAATTTAATTTTATTAAATATTAATATTATAATAATAATTTATATTATAATTAGAATTTTCATTAAACATAAGGATATAAAATCTTATGTATTATGGTATCTTATTTTATATATTTTACCTAAAATAGGCATTATTCTTTATTTTATTTTTGGTGAAATCTACTCAAAAACACAGTATAAATCTCAAAAAGCAAAAAGAATATGGTTTTATTATAGTACATTATTAAAGAAATTACAAGAACATTATGGATTATGTACAAAAAATATCTATGTAAATAAAAAAATACAAACACTATTTCAATTATGTGAAAATAAACAAAATTTATTTAGTATGACTAATAATTCTATAGAATTATTAGAATTATCATCAAAATTCTTTATATCATTAATTAATGATATAAAATTAGCAAAATATAGTATACATATTGTATTTTATATCTGGATTCCTAAAGGATTAGTAAATGAAATTTCAAAATATATAATTTTAGCAGCTAAAAGAGGTGTAAAATGTTATATTATGTTAGATTATATTGGAAGTAAAAATTTTTTTTATAGTTATTGGTATCAACTTATGACTAAAGTTGGTATTTGTATTGTTAAATCATTAAAAATTACAATTTTTAATTTTTTCCATTCTCGTATAGATCTTAGACAACATAAAAAAATAATATTAATTGATAATGAAATAGTTTATGTTGGCAGTATGAATATGATTGATTCAAAATATTTAAAAAAAAATACTAAATTAATAAAATGGATTGATTTAATGGTACGTATAACAGGACCTGTTGTTAATACAATAAGTATTATTTATTCATATGATTGGGAAATAGAAACTGGAAAATATATTTTATCCATTAATCAATTAAAAAATAATTTAATTAAATATAAAAATAAAAATAATAATAAAAATAACAATAGTATAAATAGGATACAAGTAGTATTTTCAGGGTTACAATTATCTAAAAAAATAATATATAATTCTTTAATTACAGCAATATTTTTATCTAAAAAAAGTTTAATTATTACAACACCTTATTTAATACCAAGTAATAATTTATTATCTGCTATTTGTATAGCCTCTGAGAGAGGAGTAAATGTAAAAATTATTATTTCTAAGTATAATGATTCAATTTTTATTTATTGGGCAAGTAAATTTCTTTTTTATAAATTATTAAAATCAGGAGTAAAAATTTATCAATTAAAAAAAGGTTTTCTACATACAAAAAGTATTATCATTGATCAAAAAATTAGTTTTATAGGTACCGTAAATTTAGATATACGAAGTATTTATTTAAATTTTGAAATTAATTTAATTATAGATGATCCTATTTTTAGTAAATCGCTTCTATATTTACAAAATAAATATATTTTAAAATCACAAAAATTAAAATATAATTTATGGATACAAAGACCATATTGGAAAAAATTAATAGAAAAATTATTTTTTTTATTTAAATTTATTTTATAAAAAAAATTGGATAACTACTTATTCTGTAATAGAATATTACTATATTAATTAAAATTAAATTTTATGAAAATTTTTTCATTTAATATTAATGGTGTAAGAGCACATATACATCAATTAAAATTAATTATAAAAATATATAAACCTGATATAATTGGTTTACAAGAAATAAAAGTAAATAATAAAAATTTTCCTAAAGAAAAAATATACCAGTTAGGATATAATACTTATATTTGTGGACAATCAAAATATTATGGAGTAGCTCTATTAAGTAAAAAAATACCATTTCATGTTGAAAAAAATTTTTTAACAAATTTTAATGATCAAAAAAGATTAATAATGATTGATTTAAATAGTTCTATTGGTAATATAAAAATTATAAATTGTTATTTTCCGCAAGGAGATAATCAAAATAATAATATAAAATTTCATTATAAAATTAGCTTTTTAAAAAGTTTATATTTTTATATTAAAAATAATCTAAATTCAAAAAATCATATCATAATTATGGGAGATATTAATATTAGTATTTCTGATTTTGATATTGGTATAGGCGAAAAAAATCGTCAAAGATGGTTAAAGCAAGGAAAATGTTCTTTCTTACCACATGAAAGATTTTATATTAATAAATTACTGAATTGGGGTTTATTTGATATTTGGAGATTAATGAATCCTTTAATAAATAATAAATTTTCTTGGTTTGATTATAGGTCGAAAGGATTTCTTATGAATAAAGGTTTAAGAATTGATAATATTTTAATTACTCATTCATTAATAAAATATTATTTTGATTCAGATATAGAATATTCTATTCGTAATTTAATTAGACCTTCAGATCACGCTCCTATTTGGGTAAAATTTAAAAATATTCAATGAATTTTTGTTTAAAAAAAAATAGGTGAAAAATGATTAAGTTATTGAATTTAGTAAAATTTTTTTGTTGTTATTTATGGTCCTTAATTAATTTTACTAGAACATTAATAATAAATATTATTTTTATATTATTAATATCTTTATTATGTTATTACATATATAATATTCATCATAAAAAAAATATAGATAATAGAATATTAAAAAAGAATCATCAAGTATTAGAAATTAATTTTGATGAAAATTTTAATAATGAACCTTTTTATAAAAAAAATTTAATATTCAAATTATTTAATAAGTTTGTAAATAAAAAAAAATATAATGCTATTATAAATATAGCTTATGCTATAAATTATGCAAGACAAGATAAAAATATTAATGGAATTATACTAAGACTTAATAATTTAAATATTGATGATATTCCTTCTTTAAGATATATAGGTAAATATTTAAATAGATTTAAAAAAACTGGTAAAAAAATATATGCAATTTCAGATATATATGATC
This sequence comes from Enterobacteriaceae endosymbiont of Donacia vulgaris, assembly GCF_012568445.1. Taxonomy (NCBI): domain Bacteria; kingdom Pseudomonadati; phylum Pseudomonadota; class Gammaproteobacteria; order Enterobacterales; family Enterobacteriaceae; species Enterobacteriaceae endosymbiont of Donacia vulgaris. The sequence goes on along the minus strand of NZ_CP046190.1, from coordinate 87,739 downwards.
AGAATCAATATTATTTAGCTAGTTTTGCTGATAAAATTTTTTTACTACCATATGGTAGTGTAAAACTATATGGTTTTAATATTAAAAAAAATTTTTATAAAAATTTTTTACAAAATCTAAAAATAGAAACTCATATATTTAGAGTAGGAAAATATAAATCTGCTGTAGAACCTTTTTATAGAAATAACATGTCTAGTAATAATAAAATTGTTATGAATTATTTAATTAATCATTTATGGGATGATTATTTAACTACTATAACAATTAATAGACAATTAACTAAAGAAGAAATTTTTCCTACAGATCAAAATTTTTTAATGTCTTTAGAACAGGTTCATGGAGATTCAACTATGTTTGCATTAAAAAATAAATTAGTAGATAAAATATCTGATAATAATGATTTTGAAGAAGAAATGATTCAAAATTTTGGTTTAGATAAAAATCAAAATACATATAACAAAATTAATATTAATGATTATATAAGATTTTATATAGATGCTGATATACCACAAAATAATGGTAATATTTCAGTTATAACAATAGATGGACTTATCACATATGGTAATAATGGGAGTGATATTATCGTAAATGCAATACATAGAGTTTATAAAAATCCACGAATTAAAGGATTAATATTAAGAATTAATAGTCCAGGAGGCGATATTATAGCATCACAAGCAATTTATAATGAATTAACTTTATTAAAAAAAGCACATAAACCAATTGTAGTTATAATGGGTAAAGTAGCTGCATCTGGAGCATATTGGATATCTACAATAGCTGATTTTATAATTGCTGATAAAGTTAGTTTAACTGGTTCTATTGGTATTTTTGGTATTATAAATAATTTTAATAATATTTTAAATTTAATTGGTATTAATAGAGATGGTGTTAGTATATCAGAAAGATTTAATCTTTCTCTAAATGAAAAATTATCTTCTATAGAAAAGAAAATAATAGAATTAAATATAAAAAATGGTTATGAAAAATTTATTAATTTAGTTTCTCAACAAAGACATTTACCTATTGCACAAGTAAAAAAATTAGCTAATGGGATGGTATTTTTAGGTAAAGATGCTAAAAAATATGGTTTAATTGATGATATAGGTGATTTTGATAGTGCAATAATAAAAATTTCACAATTAACTAAAATAAAAAAAATAAATCTACAATGGGAAGATACAAATACTTTTTCTATATTAGATCTTTTAATGAATTCAAATAAATTTATTTTATCTAATTTAATTCAAAATTATATGAATACAATTTTTAATAATGACAAATCTTTAAATACTCAAAAAATATATTCTTTGTATGTTGTATAAATTTATAAATAAATTAAAAAAATTTATTTAAAATGATTTTTTTATTCATCAATAGGAGATAATTTAATGTCTATTAGAGTTGCTATTAATGGATTTGGGAGAATAGGACGTATTTTTTTTCGTGCTGCTCAAAAAAATACAAAAATTAAAATTATAGCTATTAATGATTTATTAGAAATAAATTATATGGCATATATGATAAAATATGATTCAACACATGGGCCTTTTAAAAAAAAAATTAAAATTCAGAATAATAGTTTTATTATAGGTAAAAATATTATACATATTTTTTCTGAATCAGATCCTAGTAAATTAAAATGGTATGATTTAAAAATTGATGTTGTTGTAGAATCTACAGGTATTTTTTTAACAAAAGAATTAGCAAAAAAACATATTATTGCTGGTGCTAAAAAAGTTATTGTTACTGCTCCTCCTAAAGATAATTCTATTCCTATGTTTGTAAGAGGAGTAAATTTTAATAGTTATAATGGAGAAGATATTATTTCTAATGCTTCATGTACTACTAATTGTTTAGCTCCTTTAGCTAAAATTATTCATGATAATTATATTATTGAAAATGGTCTTATGACTACTATTCATGCAGTAACTTCAACACAAAAAACAGTAGATAGTCCTTCTAGAAAGGATTGGAGAGGAGGTAGAGGTGCCTATCAAAATATTATTCCTTCAAGTACTGGAGCTGCAAAAGCAGTAGGAATTGTTTTGCCAGAATTAAATAATAGATTAACAGGAATATCTTTGAGAGTACCTATTGCTAATGTTTCAGTTGTTGATTTTACAGTAAAAGTTATAAAAAAAACTACATTATCAGATATTTATGAAGTTATTAAATATGCTTCCGAAAATAATATGAAAGATATTATTGGATATACAGAAGATGATGTTGTATCAAGTGATTTTAATGGATCAACATTAATATCTATTTTTGATAAAAAAGCAAGTATAGCTATTAATAATAATTTTTTTAAATTAATTGCTTGGTATGATAATGAAACAGGATATTCTTCTAAAGTATTAGATTTAATAATACATATTTTTAAATAAAAATTAAAATATTATCTTGCTATGTATTTAATTAAAATACATAGCAAATAGAAAATTATATTTTTTAAAAAATGTTATTAATGTTAAACATATTCAAAATCTAAAATAAAATTTTTATACCTTCTCTTCCCCCTAATAAATGAATATGTAAATAAAATATTGTTTGATGACCATGCTTATTACAATTAATAACAATCCTATATCCAGAGTTATTAATATTTTTTTTTTTAGCTATTTTTGACGCAACTAATAACATTCTACCTAAAATTAATTCATGATTATGATTCACATCATTAAGTGTTTTTATAAAAATATTAGGTATTATTAACACATGTACTGGACTTTGAGGATTTATATCATTAAAAGCTGTTACTAAATCATCTTGATAAATAATATCAGTAATTATTTTTTTAGATAAAATTTGTTGAAATATATTTTTTTTATTATTCATAATATTTTTATATTTATTTATGATTATTATTTTTTATAAAATCATCCATTTTTGTTTTTAAATTATCAGATTTAGTACCAAATATAGCTTGAACACCATTACCAACTATAATAACAGCAGAAGCACCTAATAATTTTAATTCTTTTATATTAACTTTTTTTATATTTATAACACTTATACGTAATCTAGTAATACATGCATCTAAATTAGTAATATTATTTCTTCCCCCAAAAGCTTCTACTAATTTTTTAGTATAATTTGATGCTATATAATTATCTTTATATACATAATTTTGTATCTGTTCGCGACCAGGAGTTTGTAGATTTAATTTAATAATTAATATTTTAAATATGTAATAATAAAGAATTAAATAAATACAACCGATAATTGGGAATAACCAGATTTTAGAACCATTACCACTTAAAATAATAAAATCAATAAGACCATGAGAAAAACTTGTCCCATTTCTCATTCCTAATATAATACAAATAGGAAAAGATAATCCAGACAAAATAATATGTATTATATATAATAATGGTGTAACATACATAAAAGAAAATTCTATTGGCTCAGTAATACCTGTAAAAAAAGATGTTAATGCCGCTGATAACATTAAACTACCAATTTTTTTTTTATTTTCTTTCTTTGCTGTGTGCCATATAGCAATAGCAGCTCCAGGTAATCCATACATTTTAAATAAAAAACCTCCTGCTAATTTTCCTGCAGATGGGTCTCCAGCTATATATCTAGCAATATCACCATGATATATTTGTTTAGTAACTATATTCATAAATGAACCTATTTCCATTTGAAATGGAACATTCCAAATATGATGTAATCCAAAAGGCAATAAAGTTCTTTCTATAATTCCATAAATACCAAATGCAAAAATAGGATTTTGATAAGCAGCCCAGTATGAAAAAAATTGTATAAATTTTCCTACAGGAATCCATATAAAAGATAATAATAAACCAAAAACAATTGATGCTAATCCAGAAATAATAGGAACAAAACGTTTACCAGAAAAAAAACCAAGATATTCTACTAATTCGATATTATGAAAACGATTAAACATATATGCTGCAATAGAACCAGAAATAATACCTCCTAATACTCCTGTATCTGCAAGATGTTTTTGAATTATTATTTCTTGTGTTAAGTTATTATTTAATAAAATAGGTATCATAACTTCAATAGTTTTTGTTAAAATACCATAAGAAACAACAGATGCTAATGCAGATACTCCATTATTTTGAGTAAATCCTAAAGAAATCCCGATAGAAAATATTAATGGCATATTAGCAAAAACAGAACTACCTGTTTTTTCCATAATATTAGAAATAATATGAGGTAACCAAAAAAAATTAGCTGATCCTATACCTAATAGTATTCCTGCTATTGGTAAAACAGATACTGGTAACATTAAAGATTTACCTATTTTTTGCATATTAGCGAATGTATTATTAAACATTATAAATATCCTAATTTTTATTATGAAATTTAATTAGTATTATTATTTATTATATTTATATATCTTTTCTAAAGAAAATAATAAATTAATTAATACTAATTCATGATTAATTGTATTAATTTTTATTAAAATATTACTAAAAAATAATATTTTTTTTATCATTAATAAGATTTTATCTTCTAAAATTAGATTAGATATTTTATGTATAAAATATATTTGATCTAAATTATAAAAAAATTTTTTATCTATATTTAAATGCATTTTTATTACATCTAATAAAATTAGATAAATCCAATTTAAATATAACAAAATATTTTTATTATTTAATATAGATAACAAATTCATAATATCTTTTTCTAAAGAGGAAACTAAAATATTATATAAAATACTTCTTTTTTCCCATATTACATTATTTAATAATTTATATGCATAAATTGGTGCATTATTACATATACGTAATGCAGTTTTTATAGAGTCTTTTTTAAAAAATTTATAATTTTTGATTTTTTTTTTTAACCATAATATACCTATTTTTTCATTTGGAGGCCATATATACCAAAATTGACATCTACTATATATTGTGGGTAATAAATCAGTTTTATTTTTACATTGAATAAAAAACCAAGTATTATTACAAGGTTCTTCTAAAATTTTTAAAATAGCATTACTGGATGAAACATTTAATTTACTAGCATTTGTGAACCAAATAACTTTACCAACATCTCTGTAAGATGATTTAGAAATAATATCAGTTATATTTCTAATTAATTCGATACTAATACTAACTTTTTTGTTATTATCTTGAATAATATGTACATCAGGATGAATATTTTTTTCTATTAAAATACAATTTTTACATTTTAAACAACTATATATTTTTTTTTTATTTATACAAAAAATCCACTTAATTAAAGAAAAAATTAAAATATTTGTACCTAATCCATATAAAGAACAAAAAATATAAGCTTTATAATTTTTTTTATTTAAAAATTGAGAAATTATTTTTTTATAAAAAAAATCTAACCAAGGATAATATGATAATATAGGATATTTTTTCATTTTATGATGATATTAATTTATATATAATTTTTTTAACTGATAATTTTACATTTTTTAAATTATTATTTGCATTAACTATTTTAATATTTTTGTTTTGATTAGCCATTTTTAAATAATAATTTCTAACTTTATAAAAAAAATTTATAGATTCCTTCTCAATTCTATCATATATTTTGAATTTTATTCTTTGTAAAGCAATTTTAGGTTCTACATCTAAATAAAGAATTATATCTGGTTTTATATCATTATTAATAAAATTTTGTAAAAATAATATAATTTTTTTATTTATTTTTCTTCCTCCTACTTGATAGGCATATGTTGATAAATCATATCTGTCTGATAAAATCCAATTAATATTAATATTTTTTCTTATAACATTATCTAATAATTGTAATCTAGCAGCATATATTAATAATAATTCTGTTTTATAAGAAAATTTTTCTCCTTTAGAAAATTTAATAATATTTCTTAATTTTTCTGCAATTGGAGTACCTCCTGGTTCATGAATTTGAATTATATTTTTAATATTAAAATTATTTAACAATTTAATTATATAATGACAAATAGTAGATTTTCCAGAACCATCTATACCTTCTACTACAATAAATTTTTTATTATTCATTTTATTTTTTCGAAATATACATTTATTATTAGATTATATATAATATTTATTTTTATAAATAAAAAAATTTAAATAATTAAATATATATTTAATTATTTAAATTTTATATTTTTTTAAAAATTAATGATGCATTAGTTCCTCCAAAACCAAAAGAATTACATAATACATATTTCATATTACGAACATCTCTTGAAATTTTTGGAATAAAATCTAAATCTAAATTTTTATCAGGATTATCTAAATTAATTGTAGGGGGTACTATTTGATTTTTTAAAGATAAAATAGAATAAATAGATTCAATTGCACCTGCTGCACCTAATAAATGTCCAGTAATTGATTTAGTAGAACTTACAAATAATTTATAACAATTATGTTTAAAAATTTTTTTAATAGCATTTACTTCTGCTATATCTCCTAAAATAGTTGATGTACTATGTGCATTTATATATTGAATTTTTTCAGGATTTAAATTAGCATCTTTAAGTGCATTTAACATTGCTAATTGTGCTCCTTTACCATGGAAAGAAGGTGAAGTTATATGAAATGAATCATTACTCATACCAAAACCAACTAATTCAGCAAGAATATTAGCATCTCTTTTTTTTGCATGATTATATTCTTCTAAAATTATGATACCGGCTCCATCCCCAAGTACAAATCCATCTCTATCTTTATCCCATGGTCTACTTGCTTTTTGTGGTTCATTATTTCTTTTAGATAAAGCATTCATTGCACAAAAACCACTTAAACTTAAAGGAGTAATAGCTTTTTCTGAAGCTCCTGTTATCATTACATCAGCATCATTATATGATATAATTTTAAAAGCAATTCCAATATTATGTATTCCAGAACTACAAGCAGTACTAATTGTTAAACTAGGTCCTGTTATTTTATAATTTATTGCAATATTTCCAGTTAACATATTCATAAGTGTTGATGTCATAAAAAATGGAGTTATTTTTTTAGGACCTTTTTTATATAAAATATTAGTATTTTTTTCTATTAAATTGATACCTCCTAAACCAGAACCGATAGAAACTCCAAATCTAGGGTGATAAGATTGGTGAAATATTAAACCTGAATTTCTAATAGCTTCTTGACATGCGACTAAACCATATTGAATAAATAAATCAATATTTTTTTTTTTTTTATCAGAAATATAATTGTGATATTTAAATTTTTTTATTAATCCTGCAATTTTTGTTTTATATTTACTAGTATCAAAAGTATTAATAAAATTAATACCACTATTACCGTTAATAAGATTAAACCAATTAGATTCTATTGAATTTCCTATAGGAGTAATCATACCAATTCCTGTAATTACTACACGTCTACGTTTAAACATTATATATCTTCTATATAAATTTTATTTTATAATATTTATGATTATGGAAAAGAGTAAAATATATTTTACTCTTTTCCATAATATCAATTAAATTTTATTTTTTATGACTATTAATATAATTAATTGCTTCTTGAATAGTAGTAATTTTTTCAGCATCTTCATCTAAAATTTCAATATTAAATTCTTCTTCTAAAGCCATTATAATCTCTATAGTATCAAGAGAATCTGCACCTAAATCTTTTTTAAAAGAAGAATAATGAAAAATATTTTTTTTTGTTCCTAATTGATTAATAATGATTTTTTTAATACGGTTAGTAATAGAATTACTCATGATTGTTATATTTTCCTATAAAATTATTTTAGATAATTTATTATGAAAAAATAAAATAATATAATTATCCCATGTATAAACCACCATTAATATTAAGTATTTCTCCTGTTATGTAAGATGCTTTTTCAGAAGATAAAAAAATTACAGCATCAGCTATTTCTTGAGGATAACCAAAACGTTTAGATGGAATTTGTGCTATAATACTATCATGATTTTTTTTTTGAAAATTTAATGTCATATTAGTTTTGATATAACCAGGAGATATAACATTTACAGTAATACCTTTAGAAGCTACTTCTTTTGCTAAAGATTTACTAAATCCTATAATACCTGCTTTTGATGCTGCATAATTTGCTTGTCCTATATTGCCGGTAATTGCTATAGTAGAGCCAATATTAATTATACGTCCAAATGATTTTTGTAACATATAATAAATCACTTCTCTGCAAATTCTAAAAACAGAAGTTAAATTAATTTGTAATACATTATCCCATTGATAGTCTGTCATATTTAATACAAGTCTATCATATATAATACCAGCATTATTAATAAGTATATCTAATTTTTTAAAATTATTAATAATATATCTGATTAAATTGTTGATAATATATGGTGATTTATTTTTTAAATCAAGAATTAAACCAATACCATTTTTACCTAAACAATTATTAATTTTTCTTATTCCATCCATGTTAGTTGATGTACCTATTACATAGGCACCATAATCAGCTAATGTACTAATAATACTATAACCTATTCCTTTACTTGCTCCTGTAACTAAAACAATTTTATTTTTGAAATTAATGTTTTTTAACATATATTTATATTAAACTTTATATTTTTTTGATGTTAAAAGAAATGTTTTTACATTATAAATGGAATCTATACTAATATTTTTTGTAATTGATTGTGATATTTTTTTAAGCATACTTTTAGGAGTAAATTCTATTATATTAAATATATTTTGTTTTTCGATGAAATTTATACATCCAACCCAATTAATTGTAGAATATAATTGTTTTACTAAATTTTTTTTAATTTTTTTAGATGATTTTTCATATTCACAATTAATATTATTAATAAATTGAATTTTTGGCTTATTTATAATAATTTTATCTAAAAAAATTTTAAATTTATATGCTATTGGTTTCATTAATAAACAGTGAGAAGGTATATTGATATTAATAGGGATTATATGTGCACCTAAAGATTTAAATATTTTAATAGCCTTAATTATAGCTAATTTATTTCCACTAATTGTTATATTATTAAGTGAATTATAATTTGATATTGATATGATATTATCACTTGTAGATATTTTTTTACAAATATTTTCTATTGTTTTTTTTTTAATCCGATAATAGTTTGCATATAATATCCATTAATTTTATAATCATTTAAATTAGATGATATTTTATGCATTAATTTTCCTCTGAATTCTACTATTTTAATAGCATCTATAAAACTAATAATATTACTACATACCATAGCTGAATATTCTCCTAAGCTATAACCGGTAACTATACTAGGTAATATATTGTTTTTTTGTATCCATAGTTTATATATAGCTATAGATGCAACTAAAATAGCAGGTTGTGTATAATATGTTATATTTATTTTTTTTAATGATCTATTTGTAATAAGTTTCCATAGATCATATCCAAGTATTTCGGAAGCAGTATAAAAAGTTTCTCTTATAATTTTATATTTAACATATAAACAAGATATCATTTGAGTAAACTGAGTTCCTTGGCCAGGAAAAATAGCAGCAAATTTTTTCATATTTTACAGTATATTTTATTTTATTTATTATGTTTATTGATAATATGTTTGCCTCGATAAAAACCATCATCAGTCATATGATGATATAAATATTTTTTACCTGTTCTTTTATTAATTAATAAAAATTTATTACTAGATAATTTATCATGAGACCGTCTCATGTTTCTTCTAGATCTTGATTTTTTATGTTTTTGTACAGCCATATTGTTTATTTATATACCTTTTGCATTATAAAATAATATTTTATCTTATATATTTTAAATACACTTTATTATAAGTATATTTATTTATATTTGCAATATTATTTATTATATTCTATTTTTACTAAACAATTATTTAATTCATTACTTAATGGTGCAACAATTTTTATTTTTTTATTATTTTTTGGATGTATAAATTTAATACTTTTAGCATGTAAAAATAATCTATCTAAATGATAATGTTTTTTAAATTGAAAATTTAAATTATCATCACCATATCTTTGATCGTTTATTATAGGAAAATTTAAATGAGACATATGAACTCTAATTTGATGGGTTCGTCCTGTTATAGGGTTAATTTTTATTAACATCATATTTTTATAATTTTTAATTATTTTAAACTTAGTTTCTGCATATTTACCTTTATTATCTATTTTTACTTTAATTTTTTTATTTAAAAAATTTTTTAATAAAAAATTTTTAATATAAATATATTTTTTTTCAAAACAATTACCTTTAACTAAAGCAATATATTCTTTAATTATTTTTTTTTCTATTAATTGTTTTTGTAATATTTTTAATATTGATCTTTTTTTTGCTATTAAAAGAATACCAGAAGTTTCTTTATCAATTCTATGTACAAGTTCTAAAAATTTGTTTTTTTTAAACAAACATCTAAAATTTTCAATAATACCATAGTTAATTCCACTACCACCATGTACAGCTATTCCAGAAGGTTTATTTATAATTAAAAGATATTTATCTTCAAAAATAATTATTTTTTTTAAAAATTTTTTTTTATTTAAAGTTAAATTAACTTTAATTGGTTTTATTTTTTTTTTATATATATAAGGAAGTTTTATTATATCTTGAGATTTAATTTTAAAATTCGGTAGTATTTTTTTTTTATTAACTTTTATTTTTCCTTTTCTTAACATTTTATATATCATACTTTTAGGTACGGTTTTAAATTTATTTATTAAAAAATTATCAATTCTTTGTGTATCAATAATCGAGGAAACAATTATTATTTTGTACATAATATTATAAAAATGTTTATAAAAATAAATTAATAATTCTATTAATATAGTTAAAAAATATAAAAAAATATAATAATATTTAATTTTTTTTAATATTCTTTCATATAAAATCATTATTTTAAAATAAAATTTTATGTTAATATTATTTAAGTAAATAATTTTTTATAAAATATACATACTTATAAAGTATATTTTATTAGCAAATAATTGATATTTTAGTTTTTAACCTATTCAATTCATTAAATATTAAATATTAAATATATTTTTCTTATTATATAATTTTATATTTTTATATAAAAATATTAATTAATTTATAAAAAAATACATGAGTAAGTCATTATGAAAAGAATGTTAATAAATGCTACTCAACATGAAGAACTACGTGTTGCTTTAGTAGATGGACAGAGATTGTATGATTTAGATATAGAAAATTCTAATGATATACAGAAAAAATCTAATATATATAAGGGTATAATTACACGAATTGAACCAAGTTTAGAAGCTGTTTTTGTAGATTATGGGGTTGATAAACATGGTTTTTTGCCAATTAAAGAAATTACAGAAGAATATTTATCTAATCAAAATTTATATAATACATTAAAATTAAAAAAATCTTTATTAATTGGTAAAGAAATTATTGTACAAATAAATAAAGAAGAACGGGGTAATAAGGGGGCATCATTAACGACATTTCTTAGTTTAGCAGGTAGTTTTTTAGTTTTAATGCCTAATAATCCTAATTCTAGTGGGATATCAAGAAAAATTGAAGGTGATAATAGAAGATATTTAAAAAAAATTTTATCATTATTATCTTTACCTAATAATATGAGTTTAATTATTCGTACAGCCGGATTAGGAAAAAATATAGAAACATTTAAATTAGATTTAAAATTTAGATTAAAACATTGGGAAATAATAAAAAAGATAGCTAAGCAGAAACCTGCTCCGTTTTTAATATATCAAGAAAGTAATATCATTATAAGATCACTACGTGATTATTTATATCAAGATATTAATGAAATTTTAATTGATAATCCTAAAATATTAAAATTAGCTAAAAAACATATTAATATTTTAGGAAGATCCGATTTAAAACATAAAATTAAGTTATATAAAGGAACTGTTCCTTTATTTAGTCATTATCAAATAGAATCACAAATTGAAACAGCTTTTCAAAGAAAAGTTCAATTATCTTCAGGAGGATCAATTGTGATTGATACAACAGAAGCACTAACATCAGTTGATGTTAATTCTTCTAAAGCTACTACAGGTATAGATATTGAAGAAACAGCGTTAAATATTAATTTAGAAGCTGCAGATGAAATTATTAGACAATTAAGATTACGAGATGTAGGAGGATTAATTGTTATAGATTTTATAGACATGTCTCTTTTAGAAAATAAAAAAAATATAGAAAAAAGATTATTATATAATATACGTCAGGAGAGGGCTAAAATTCAAATAAATAATATTTCAAAATTTGGATTATTAGAAATGTCACGTCAGAGATTAAAATCATCTTTAAAAGAATTAAGTTATTATTTATGTCCTAGATGTTTAGGTAATGGTAATTTAAGAAATAGTAAGTCTTTATCTTTATCAATTTTAAGATTAATAGAAGAAGAGTCTTTTAAAGAAAATACAAAAGAAGTCTATGCTATAGTTCCTGTAAAAATAGCATCTTATTTATTAAATGAAAAAAGAGATGTAGTTAATGCAATTGAAAATAGAAAAATAAGAACATTTATTATTCCTAATGATAAATTAAATACACCTAATTATTCTATTTTAAGAGTTAAACATGGAGAAGATAAAAAAAATATTTATTTTTTTATAAAAAAAATTCATAAATTAAATTCCAATATTAATAATTATTATTATTTTAAAAATACATGTTTAAATAAAACTTTAATTAATAAAGATATTAAACTTAAAACGTCAAAAATATATAATCAGTCAATAATAGATAAAAAAAATTATTCTTTTTTTAAAAAATATAAATTATTTAATTTATTTAAAAAAAAAACAGTTTATCTAAAGAATGTTAAAAATTTTTTTATTCAGAAAATAATATTTCTAAAAACAATTATTTTAAATCTATGTAATAAATATTTATTTTATAATACAAAAAAAAATAGTATAACTCAAAATATAAATAATTCTTTAAATAAAATAAATTTTAATCAAGAAAAAGAAATTTTAAATTTTTATAAAAAAAAAACTGTACCCATTGCTAATTTTAAATTAATAAAAAATAAATTAAAACTATTCAAATTAGATGATAAATTAATATATAAAAATCAAAAAAATAATCAAAATAATTTTAATTATTTAAAATCCAAAAAATTTTTAAAAATACAAGTAAATAAAAATTTATATTTAAATAAAAAAAAGTATATTAAACTTACTGATAATAAAGAAAATAATATATCTAAATTTTCTATAGAAAATAAAATAGAATGTAATAAATTTAAAAATTCTATTAATAAAGTAATATTAGATAAAGTAAAATTACATTCTAAAAAAAAACTAATATCTAAAACAAATATAGTTATCCCTGATTTTATTCATAAACATCATTTTAAAATTAAAAATAATCATTTTTTAACAAAAAAAAAAACATATAAGAATTATATTCTCTCAAATGAAAAAAAAATACAAAATAATTTTACAAATTATTTTCATAATAAATTAATTAATTCATCATTTAATTCAAAAAACAAAAAAGGTGCTGGAGGACATGCTGCTAAAAGATATGCGACATCTCCGGTAAAAAGACCATAATTTTTTTATTTATATAACAAAATATATTTTTTTATAAAGTTTACTCTAGTATTTTAGTTATATACAGTGAGTAAACTTTATTTTTAAATAATTTTTAAAATTTTATTTATTATATCTTTAGCATCACCAAATAACATATAACTATTATCTTTATAAAATAAAGGATTATTAACTCCAGAGTATCCTTGATTCATACTTCTTTTAAGAATAATAATGTTATTAGCTTTCCATACTTCTAATACAGGCATACCTGATATTGGACTATTAATATCTTCTTGAGCTAATGGATTAACTGTATCATTAGCACCTATTACTAATACAGTATCTGTATTAATAAAATCATTATTAATTTCATCCATTTCTAAAACGATATCATATGGTATATTAGCTTCTGCTAGTAACACATTCATATGTCCAGGTAAACGTCCTGCTACAGGATGAATTGCAAATTTTACTATAATATCTAATAAACGTAATTTTTTTACTATCTCAGAAAGTGGATATTGTGCTTGAGATACAGCTAATCCATATCCAGGAACAATGATAATTCTATTAGAATTTTTTAACATTTCTACTGTATTTTCAATAGATATTTTTTTAAAATTTTGTATATCTTTTTTTGTTGTAGTAATTTTTTTATTAAAAAATTTATTATTTCCTCCTAGAAGTACATTAATAAATGATCTATTCATGCCTTTACACATTAGATATGAAAGTATAGCACCAGAAGATCCTACTAATGCTCCTGTTATAATTAATAAATCATTAGTTAACATAAATCCTGAAGATGCAGCTGCCCACCCTGAATAAGAATTCAACATTGAAATTACTACAGGCATGTCTGCTCCACCAATACTCATGATTAAATGAAAACCAAATATTAGTGAAACTAAAAAAATTAATCCTAATGATATAATTTGTAATATTATATTATGTGTTTTTAAAAAAAACATCATAAACATAAATGATATTATTAAAGTAAAAATGTGTATTTGATTTTTATATTTTAAGTTTAAAGCTTTTGATTGAATAAATCCTGATAATTTACTAAATGCAACAATAGATCCTATTAAAGTTATGGAACCAATAAAAATACTAATAAATATTTCTATTAATTGAATATGAATATTTTTATAAAATAAAATCTTATCATACATTAATAGTAAATAATTATTAAATCCTACGAGAATAGCAGTTAATCCCACAAAACTATGTAATATTGCAATTAATTGAGGCATTTTAGTCATATCAATTTTTTTTGAAATAATAATACCTATAATTGAACCTAAAAAAATTGCTCCTAGTACAAAACCTATATTATCTATTGATGATTTTAATATAGTAATAATAATAGCAATAAGCATTCCATAAATAGCGAATAAATTACCCTTTTTAGAAGTTTCTTTTTTTGAAAGACTAGCAATACTTAATATAAATAATATTGCAGATATAGTATATATAAATATTAATGACCTATCAAACATGTATAAATTCTCCTTAATTTTTACGAAACATTTTCAACATACGTTGAGTAATAGTTAAACCTCCAAAAATATTAATACTAGATAATAAAGTTCCCAAAAATGAAAATAGAATTATAGTATAATAATCACTATTTACTTGTAATATAGAACCAATAATAATAATACCAGAAATAGCATTAGTTACAGACATTAAAGGTGTATGTAATTTATGATCAACATTCCATACTACATAATATCCTATTATACAAGATAATAAAAAAATTATAAAATGTGGAATTATCTCATGAGGAACAGATTGTGTTATATAATAAGTACAAAATAATCCTATAGTATATAAAAAATATTTATTTTTAAAAAAACATGTATTTTTTTTTATAGCATTTTTTTTATTTTCAAAATTATTATTTTTTTCTATATTTTTTTTTGTTTTTTCAAATTTAATTTCTGGTGCTGGCCAAATAATTTTACTTTCATAGATAATAGTCATGTTTCTTATAATTTCATTATTTAAATCAATATTTATTTTACCGAAATTATTTTTAGATAATAAATTTATTAAATTAATAATATTTGTGCTATATAATTGAGAAGCTTGCGGAGCTAATTTACTAGGTAAATTAGTAAATCCTAAGATTTTAATTTGATTATCAGTAATAATCATTTGATTTATTTTTGTTAATTCACAATTACCTCCATTTTCAATTGCAAGATCAAAAATAATACTACCTGGTTTCATTAAACTAACCATTTCTTTAGTAATTAAAATAGGTGCTTTTTTATTCAGAATAACTGCTGTTGTAATTATAATATCTGTTGTTTTGATAATGTTATTAAAAAAATTTTTTTCTAATTGTATTTTTTTTTTTGATGATAAGGTTTGATACTCATTATCATTGTCTTCTTTATAATATTTTAATTCTAAAAATTCAGCACCCATACTATGGATTTGTTCTTTTACTTCTTTTCTTTTATCAAAAGCAATTACTTTTGCTCCTAAACTTTTAGCTGTTCCTATTGCTGATAATCCTGCTACTCCTGCTCCAATAACCATTATTTTTGCTGGTAATATTTTACCGGCAGCTGTTATTTGTCCATTTGGAGTTCTTTGTAATAAATTTATAGATTCTATAATACTTCTGTAACCTGATAAATTATTCATTGAACTTAATGCATCGAAAGATTGAGCTTTAGAAATTCTAGGTACTGTATCCATTGCAATAGTAGTTATATTTTTTTTTGCTAATATTTTTAATAATAAACTATTTTTATTAGGCCAAATAAAACTAATTAATATACTATTATTTTTTATTAATTTAATTTCTTCTGTATCAAGAGGATGAATTTTTATAATTATATTTGATTCCCAAATTTTTTCATTTTCTACTATTTTAGCACCTTCATTTATAAAATCTTCATTTGTAAAATAAGATAAATTACCTGCATTTTTTTCAACATATACTTTAAATCCTAATTTTATTAATTTTTTAATATTTAAAGGAGTCATTGCTATTCTAGTTTCTTTAAAATATTTTTCTTTTGGTATTCCAATTATCATATTTATTCCTTGAATATAAGAAAATGTGTTTATTTAATAAAATTTAATAAAATAAAAAATATTTATTTAAAATTAAAAATTATCATTTATTAATTTATTTTTCAAATTTTTATTTTATGTTAAATCCCGAATCTAAGTTTATTATTTCTCCTGTAATACCTAAAGATAAATCAGAAGCTAAAAAAGTAGCTACATTACCTATATGATTAATGGAAATTTTTTCTGATAAAGGACTATTTTTGTTATATAATTTTATTAATTGGTAAATATCTTTTATTTCTGAAGATGCAATTGTTCTTATTGGTGCTGGAGAAATACCATTAATTCGAATATTTTTATTACCAATATTACATGCTATATAACGAATATTAGCTTCTAATGAAGCTTTTGCTAATCCCATTATATTATAATTTTGTATAACACGTCTTGATCCTAAATAAGTTAATACTATAATTGAAGATTTATTATTTAATATATTAACACATTCTTTAACCATAGCTAATAAACTATATGAACTAATTTCATGAGAAATTTGAAATGCCAAACGAGATGTATTTTGAATAAAATTCTTTTTTAAAGTTTTACTAGGAGCAAATGCAATAGAATGTACAAAACCATCAAATTTATTCCATATTTTAGATATTTTTAAGAATAAAGATTTAATATCTTTATCATTAGATACATCACATTTTATAATTGGATTTTTTGTCATTTTCCCTACTAATTTTTGGATTTTATCTTTATTTTTTTTTTTTTGATATGTAAAAATTAAATTTGCTTTATGTTTATACATAATACGAGCTATACCATATGCAATAGATAATTTATTTAAAATACCAGTAATTAATATTTTTTTTCCTAAAAGTAAACACATAAATTTTATCCTATAAAAAATAAAATTTTATTAATAAACTTAACAAAATTATTAATAATAATAAAAAAATTAAATATTTTTTAAAAAAATATTTAAAAACTCGATATCTCTCACTTTTTTGATTTGTTTCACTAGACAAATGTATTATTAATTGATGTACTTTTAAATGACACAAATTTAGTGTCTATTTTTATGTAAAGGTAATAATTGATGTCCAAGATTAAAGGTAACGTTAAGTGGTTTAATGAATCTAAAGGTTTTGGTTTCATTACTCCTGAAGATGGTAGTAAAGATGTTTTTGTACATTTTTCTGCAATTCAAAGTAGTGGTTTTAAAACATTAACCGAAGGCCAAAGAGTAGAATTTGAGATTACTAACGGCGCCAAAGGACCTTCTGCTGCTAATGTGGTTGCTCTTTAAATTTCGTTAGTTAGTAAGAAAAGGTTAAATATAATATGCCTCTGAAAAAAATTTATTTTTATTAAAATTATTTTAAATATTTATTATTTTAATAAATATATAAGAGATTTTAATTACTTTATTAATTTTAAATAATTATAAACATAAAATTTTTAAATTTTATCAGAGGCATATTTATTATATAAAATTTAAAAAGAAAATTTTTCTGCATTATATGAAGAACGAATAAAAGGACCACATATAACTTTTTTAAAACCAATTTTTTTTGCTTTTTTTTGAATTTGTGCAAACTCATTTAGACTAATATATTGATAAACAGGTATATGATGTTTACTTGGTTGTAAATATTGTCCTATAGTTAAAATATCAACTTTACTATATTTTAGATCTTTTATAGTATTAAATAATTCTTCTTTTGTTTCTCCTAAACCTACCATTAAACCTGATTTAGTTAAAATATTAGGAAATAAATTTTTAAATTTTTTTAATAATATTAAAGATTTTTGATAATTACCAGAAGGCCGTATTTTATAATATAAACGTTGTACTGTTTCTATATTATGATTAAAAACATTAGGTAATGATTTACTAAATATTTTTAAAGCTTTTTCTATACAATTTTTAAAATCAGGAACTAGAATTTCTATTCTAATATTAGAATTTTTTTTACGTATTTTTTTTATACACTTAACAAATTGACTTGCACCTCCATCATGTAAATCATCACGATTAACTGAAGTAATAACAACATATTTTAATTGCATTTTAAAAATAATATTAGCTAAATTTGAAGCTTCATTTTCATCATATTTAATTTTTGGTCTGCCATGAATTACATCACAATATGGACAATTTCTTGTACATATATTACCTAAAATCATAAAAGTTAATTGTTTTTTACCAAAACATTCTATTAAATTAGGACAAGATGCTTCTTCACAAACTGAATATAATTTATTTTTTTTTAAAATAGATTTAATTTTTTTAATTTTATTAATATTTTTTATTGAAAATTTAATTTTAATCCAATTAGGTTTTTTTAAAATTTTTTGTTTCATATCATATAAATTTCATAAATTATGTATTTAAAAAATATATTTAACATTATAAAAGAAAAATTTTTAAAAAAAAATAAATTTAATTAATCTCAAATATTATTTATTAATGATAATAATTCTTTTATTAATAATTTTTTAATTGTAATTGGTTTTATATATGGAATAAAGTTTTTTAATTGAGTCATTTTTAATTTATAGAAACCACATGGATTAATATATTTAAAAGGTAACATATTCATGTTAATATTAAATGACATTCCATGAGAAGTAAATCCTTTCGAAATTTTTATTCCTATAGATGCAATTTTTTTATTATTAATATATACACCAGGAGTATGACTAAAAGAATAATCAGGTGTAATATTAAAATATAATAATATATTAATAATAGTTTGTTCCAAAATAGTAATTAATGATTTAATTTTTATTTTTCTTTTTTTTAGATTAATTAAAATATATATAATTTGTTGTCCTGGAGCATGATAAGTAATTTTCCCTCCTCTATCAGTATTAAAGATTGGTATCTTATGTTTATAAGATAAAATATCTTTTACTTTTGATAATTTTCCTTGAGTAAAAACAGGATTATGTTCAACTAACCATATTTCATCTAATGTATGAATAGATCTTATATAATTAAAATAATACATTTTCTGATAAGTTATATACCATGATTCTATTCCTAAATCTCTTATAATAAAATTATTTTTATACATTTATATTTACTGAAATATTATATTTTATCTAAAATATACATAATTACTGATGTATCCATTTACTTAATAATAATCTTATATAATCTAAAAAACAAACGAAAACATTACCCTTGGGTATATTTTCCAAAGCAATTAATGGATAATAGCCAATTATATGATTATTAATCATGAAAGTTAAATGGCCTAATATTTGATTTCTATGAATTGGAGCAAAAATTTTATTATTTTTAATATGATATAAAATTTTAATTTTTTTTTCTTGATTTTTCAGAATTGTTAAAAAAACATTATGTTTAATTCCAATTCTTACATAACTATGTTTACCATATAAAATTGGAATAGTAGCTATTTTTTGATATTTTTTTATTGGATTAATTGTACGAAATGTTTCAAAACCCCAATTTAATAGTTTCTTACTATTTTTTTTTCTATCTTGTTCTGTTTTATCTCCTAAAATAACAACAATTAATCTCATATTATTTTTAATTGCAGAAGCAATTATATTATAACCAGCATTTTCAGTATGGCCAGTTTTAATACCATCTACATTTAATGTTTTATCCCATAATAATAAATTACGATTCTTTTGAGAAATATGATTAAAAGTAAAATATTTTTCTTTATATATAGAATATTCGTAAGGAAAATCACGTATTAAACATTTTCCCATAATAGCAATATCTTTTGCAGACGTATATTGCCCTTCTTCATCTAATCCATGTACATTTTTAAAATTAGTATTCTTTAATCCTATTTTTTTAGCGTAAAAATTCATTAAATTTACAAAATTATTTTGATTTCCAGATATATATTCTGCTATAGCAACACATGCATCATTACCTGACTGTAATATAATACCTTTTATTAAATTTTTTACAGAAATATGGTCTCCTATTTTTAAAAACATTAGTGATGAACCGTTAAATTCATCATTACCTGTAGCCCAAGCATTTTTACCAACCGTAACTATATCATTTCTATGTAATTTACCTTTTACTAATGCTTTCCCTATTACGTAACTAGTCATAATTTTTACTAAACTAGCTGGTTTTTGAGTTTCATTTGAATTTTTTTCAGTTAAAATAATACCTGTATTATAATCTATTAAAATATATGATTTAGCACCAATATTTGGTTGAGATGTAATATTAAATATATTTTCATTTGCATATATAACTGTTGAATATACTAAAAATACAATAATAATTAATTTTAATATATTATTCATAGATTTATTATTTTTTTTATATATTTTCATTATATTTTACTCACATATAAATATGTTTTTATTTTTATTAAAATTATTTAAATTTTATTTATTAAAACATTATTTTATATAATTTTTTTAAAAATGTAACTAATTTTTAGTAAAATATAATATTATAAAAAATATAAAGATAGAAAATTATCATATGGTAAATTTTAAATTTATAAAAAAATATAGATTTGCATTAGGAGTAGAATATAATGGAACTAATTATCATGGATGGCAAAAACAAAAACAACATTATAAAAAGACTATACAAGAATGTTTAGAAAATGCTATTTCTAAAATAGCAAATCATAATATAATAATTTTTTGTGCAGGTAGAACTGATATTGGTGTACATAGTTTAGGCCAAGTTATTCATTTTGAAACATATAGTTTTAGAAAAAAAAAATCTTGGATTTTAGGTATAAATAGTCTTTTACCTAAAGATATAGTTATTAATTGGATAATCTCTGTAAATACAGAATTTCATGCTCGCTTTAGTGCTTTATCACGTAGATATTTTTACATTATCTATAATAATAGATATAGATCTGCTTTGTTAAATAATTTAGTTACTTTATATAATTGTAATTTAAATATAAAAAAAATAAAAAATGCAATGAAATTCCTTTTAGGAGAGCACGATTTTTCATCTTTTAGATCTGGTAAATTAATTGGTTCTTCTTATAGAAGAATTTTACATTGTAATATTACAAAATATGGAAATTATATTTTAATTGATATTAAAGCTAATGCTTTTTTATATCATATGGTTAGAAATATTGTTGGAAGTTTGTTAGAAATAGGGATTGGTAATAAAAAAGAAGATTGGTTATTAAAATTAATAAAAATGAAAGATAGAACTAAAGCAGCTGCTACAGTTAAACCAAACGGTTTGTTTTTAGTAGAAGTAGAATATCCAAAATATTTTGGAATTCCAAATATTAATAATAATTTATTTTATTTTTTTAAAAAATTAGTTTAATAAAAATTTTTATTAAAAGAAGATTTTATATTAAATAAATTATATAATTTATTTTATTTCTATTATTTTAAAATTATTTAAAATTTAGAAAATTTTAAATAATTTAACGTAACCAAAAAATTTACATAAAAAATATGTTTAACATTGATTATTTATTTATAATAGTGTTATTTTTTTCTATAATATTTAGTTATTTTAGAGGATTTATAAAAGAAATTTTTACAATATTTACTTGGTTTATATCATTTTATATATCTAAAAAATATTATAATTATATTATTTTTATAAAAGATAAAAAAATAATGAATTTTTATTTCAGAAAAATTTTTTTATTATTTATTTATTTTGTATTAATTTTTATATCAGGAAATAGTATTAAAAAATATTTAAATCAAAAGATTATTAATCAATATCATATGAAAAATGTTAATAGTATATTAGGATTATTTTTTGGCTTATTTAAAGGATGTTTAATAATTTTCCTTTTTTTATATTCATTAAATAATATAGACAAAAATTTATATAATTATTTTTTAATTAAAAAAAAATCCTTATTTTTTATTTATTTTAATAATATTTTACAAAAATATAAATATATTTTATAAAAATTTAATACCCAGAGCGGGAATTGAACCCGCATAGCAGTATAAATGCTGAGGGATTTTAAGTCCCTTGTGTCTACCAATTCCACCATCTGGGCAAAAAAAAAATAAATAGTTTTTACTAAACAAGGCGCATCCCGGAATTGAACCGAAATAAAAGGATTTGCAATCCTCTGCATAAACCATTCTGCCAATGCGCCATTTGTACATAATATATTAAATTATTAATTCTGTACATATTATATTTTATTTTTAGTAAAAATTATAATTTATCTTATATATAATTTTATAATTTTTTTATATATAATTAAATTTTACTTATTTAATAAAATTTTATTTCAGGAAAATATATGATAAATAAATCAGTACTTGTTATTAATTGTGGAAGTTCTTCTTTAAAATTTTCAGTTATAAATGTTTTAAAAAAAAAAATTCTATTATCCGGTTTATCAGAAAATTTTGAAAATAAAAATGCTTATATTAAATGGACTTTTAATAGTCAAAAAGAAAAAAAAAATTTTTATTCAAAAATTGATCATAAAATAATATTAAAGTATTTAATAAATAAAATTTTACAAAAAACCTTATTATATAATAATATAATTGCAGTAGGACATCGTATAGTGCATGGTGGAGAAAAATTTACAGAATCTGTTATTATTACAAAAAAAGTGATAGAAGCAATAAAAAAAGCATCTATTTTTGCTCCTTTACATAATCCAATTCAACTAATAGGTATTAGTGAAAGTATCAAAATATTACCTCATTTAAAAAATAAACAAGTTGCTGTATTTGATACTTCTTTTCATCAAACAATCCCTGAAACATCATATTTATATGCTTTACCAATAAAATTTTATGAAAAATATAAAATACGTCGTTATGGGGCTCATGGTACTAGCCATAAATATGTTAGTAAAATGGCTTCAAAAATATTGAATATTCCATTAGATAAATTCAATTGTATTTCATGCCATTTAGGCAATGGCTCATCTATTACTGCTATAAAAAATGGTAAAAGTATTGATACTTCAATGGGATTAACACCTTTAGAAGGTTTAGTTATGGGTACTAGATGTGGTAATATTGATCCTGCAATTATTTTTTATATGTTTAACAAATTAAATATTAAAATAGATAAAATTAATAAAATTTTAACTGAAAAATCAGGGATGTTAGGATTAACTCATATAACTAGTGATTTTAGATATCTTGAAAATAATTATTTAAATGATTTTAGAATAAAAAGAGCAGTAGATATTTTTATACATTCTCTATCTAAATATATTGCTTCTTATAGTATCTTAATGGAAAATAAAATAAATGCAATTATTTTTACAGGTGGGATTGGAGAAAATAGTGTTTTAATTAGAGAAAAAACTATAGAAAAATTAAAAATTTTAAATATTTTTATTAATCATAAATTAAATAATAAAATAAAATTTGGTAAAATTGGTTTAATAAATACAAATAATAGTGTTCCAATATTAGTTATTCCTACAAATGAAGAATTAATGATAGCAAATGATACATTTAATATTATAATTAAGAAATAATATTATAAAAAATTATTTATTTTAAAAGGTAATAATAATGTTAAAAGTAATTATGTCAATACCAGTTAATGTTGATATGCATTTTTTTACTAGTATAAATATTGGATTATTAAATAATATAAAAAAAAAAAAATTAAAATGTAAATTTTTTAAACCTATTTCTCAAATAGAAAAATATAATATTAATTATACTTATGATATTTTAAATAAATATCAATTAAATATTGAATCTATTAATTCATTAAAAATTAATGATTTTAATTTATTACATAATAAAACTGAATATAATAATATTATTGAAAAAATAATAGAAGAATATTTTAAAAATATAAATGATACAGAAATTGTTTTTATAGAAGGAATAATTCCATTCTATTTAGAACAAACAATATTTAAATTAAATTGTGATATAGCAAATATATTTAATGCAAAAATTATTTTTGTTGCATCAAAATTTTCAAAAAATGAAACTTTAGAAAAAACAAAATTAATTATTAATAATTTTTTTAAAGAAAAATTATGTAATTTAACAAAAAATAATACATTTTTTTTTATTAAAGAAAAATTTATTAATAATAATCCCTTTTTTTATACAATAAATATGTTTAAAAATATTTTTTTAAAAAAAAATACTTTACATTATAATTTATTACCTTTAAGTACAAATAATTGTGTTTTTATTCCATGGTTAACAAATTTTGTATTTGGAATAAACTTAAAAATTATATGTAAATATTTGAACTGTAATATACCTAAGAATTTTAAATATAAAAATATTAAATATATTATTTTTCTAAATCAACAAATATTTATAGATAAGTTTTTTTTTATTGAATCTTTAATTATTATTTCTATAGAAGATACCGAAAATTTAAAAAAAATATATAAAATGTTATCTAAAAAATTTTTTTTTAAAGCTATATTATTTACAAATTGTATACAAAAAAATTTTGATTTAATAATAAAAAAAATTTTTAAAATTATGAAAGATAATGATATGTATATTTTATATACAAAAAATAATTTTTATCAAATTAATTTAAAATTACAAAATATTTATACAAATAATTTTCCAATTAATGATTCTAAATTAATATTAAATATTATTAATTATATTAATTTATATATTCCTTCTCAATTTTTTAATAAAAAATCTAAAAACTATAAATATTATCTTTCACCATTTTTATTTAAATATAATTTAATTAATAAAGCTAGTAAATTGGATAAAACAATTTTATTACCAGAAGGAAATGAATTACGTATTCTTCAAGCTGCATCAATATGTTCTCAAAAAAAAATAGCTAAATGTATATTATTAGGTAAAATAAAAGAAGTTACTAATATAGCTAAAATGAATAATATAAATTTAAAAAATATTGATATTATCGAGCCTAATTCTATTAGAAATAATTATATAGAACAATTAATGTATATAAGAAAAAATAAATTATTAAATAAAAATAATGCAATAAAATTATTACAAGATAATATGTTTTTAGCTACTATGATGTTAAAAAATAATGAAGTTGATGGAATAGTATCAGGAGCTAACACAACAACAGCAAATACTATAAGACCAGCATTACAAATAATTAAAACTCTACCAGAGTATTCTATAATTTCATCAATATTTATAATGTTATTACATGAAAATATCTTAATATATGGAGATTGTGCAATTAATCCTAATCCTAATTACAAACAATTATCTGAAATAGCAATACAATCAGCTAATACTAGTAAATTATTTGATTTAATACCTAAAATAGCAATGATTTCGTACGCAACAGGTAATTCTAGTAAAGGTATTGAAGTTGAAAAAGTATATAAAGCAACTAAATTAGTACAAAATAAATTACCAAATTTAATAATAGATGGACCATTACAATATGATGCCGCTGTTATCAAAAAGATTGGTAAATATAAAGCACCAAAATCTTTAGTTGCTGGAAAAGCTAATATTATAATTTTCCCTGATCTTAATACAGGTAATACTACCTATAAAGCAGTTCAAAGAACATCTAAAATAATTTCTATTGGTCCTATATTACAAGGTATACAAAAACCTATTAATGATCTTTCAAGAGGTTCATCAATTGAAGATATAATTTATACAATAGCTGTAACGGTTATTCAATCTCAATATACAAGAAAGTAAAAAAATATTTTATATATTAATGATTTAAATAATATTTTTTTTTATAATTTAAATTACTATCAAATTCATAAACTATTGGCATGCCAGTAGCAATATTTAAATTAATAATATCATTATCGTTAATATTTTCAATATACTTAATTAATGCTCTTAATGAATTACCATGTGCGACAATGAGGATGCGTTCTCCATTTATAATTTTAGTTGATATATTATGTTTCCATAGATAAATAACTCTTTCTAATGTTTTAGATAAACTTTCTGATAAAGGTAATTGATAATCTTCTAATTTAGAATATTTTGAATCAAATCTAGACCATCTAATATCATTAGTAGATAATTCTGGTGGTGCAATTTTAAAACTACGACGCCATTCTTGTACTTTTTTTTTACCAAATTGATTAGCAATTTGCTCTTTATTCATTCCCTGTAATTTACCATAATGTCTTTCATTTAATCTCCATGTTTTTTTTATCGGAATCCATAATTGATCTAATTCTTTTAAAGTTAACCATAAAGTATGAATTGCTCTTTTTAACACAGAAGTATATGCATAATCAAATTTAAAATTATTTATTTTTAATATTTTTCCTGCTTGTATTGCTTCAATTTTTCCTTCTGGAGATAATTGAATATCATGCCAACCAGTAAATAAATTTTTTTTATTCCATTCACTTTGTCCATGACGTAATAATACTAATTTTGTATTAGACATAAGTTTTTCCTTATATAAATATACTTTTTAATATTAAATATCAAAAGAAGAACCACAACTACATGTATTTTTCATGTATGGACTTTTAATAATAAATTTCGATTCTTCAATACTTTCTATATAATCAATAATACTTCCGGTTAAATATTGTATACTTATTTTATCTATTACAATATTTATACCTGATAAATTTATCAGAATATCATTCTCTTTTATTTTTTTATCTAACATAAAATTATATTTAAATCCACTACATCCTCCACCTAGAATAAATATTCTAAAATTACTATTTTGAAAATATAATTCTTTTATTTTATTCATAGCTCTTTTAGTTAAAGAAATCGAAAAATCTTTTGAATTAATATTCATTATTTAAATTTTACAGATTATTATTAAGTTAATTTTAATTAAGTAAGATTAATAATTTTATTATATAATCTAGATTTATAACGTGCTGCCTTATTTTTATGAATTAGTTTTTTTTGTACTTGCTTATCTATAATAGATTGCATTATTTGAAAATTTTTTTTTGATAATTCTATATCTTTATTCATAATAGCACTATTAACTTTTTTTATAAATGTTCTTAACATTGAACGATAATTAATATTATGTTTTCTTTGTTTTTCAGATTTTAAAATTCTTTTTTTAGCTGATTTTATATTTGCCATGCAATAACCTTTTAAATTGTTTAAATAATTTTTCTTTTTTATAAAAATTATTTATTTACATAAAATATTATTATATATAATATCTATGTATAAATAAAATGTATATTTATTAATTTTTGTTAACATAATAATGAATTAAAGATAATTAGTATGAAAAATAAATTTAGTTTAAATTTACCAAAAACAATGTTTCCCATGAAAGCATGTTTAACGAAAAATGAATTAATTATATTAAAACAATGGAAAAAAGATAATTTATATAAAAAAATATTAAATATAAAAAAAAATAAAAAATTATTTATTTTACATGATGGCCCACCTTATGCTAATGGTAATATTCATATTGGACATGCTTTTAATAAAATTTTAAAAGATATTATTATAAAATCTAAAAATATGGATGGATATTGTACTTCTTTTATTCCTGGATGGGATTGTCATGGTTTACCAATAGAACAAAAAGTAGAAGAAATTTTAAAAAAACAAAATAAAAAAGTTTCTAAAAAAATATTTAGAATTAAATGTCGAGAATATGCTTTTAAACAAATTGAAAAACAAAAAAAAGATTTTATAAGATTAGGAATATTTGCTGATTGGTTAAATCCTTATTTAACAATGAATTTTAAAACAGAAGCAAATATTGTACGTACTTTAGGGGAAATTATTAAAAATAATTACATATATAAAGGTGAAAAACCAGTATATTGGTGTATAAAATGCCTTTCTTCTTTAGCAGAAGCAGAAGTTGATTATGTTAAAAAAAAAACATTAACATGTTATGTTATGTTTAATGTAATAAATACTAGTTATTTTAAAAAAAATTTCAATATAGAAATAAAAAATCATGATATTTCATTTTTAATATGGACTACAACACCATGGACAATACCTGCAAATAGAGCAATTGCTGTAAATTATACAGCATATTATCAATTAATTAAGATTAATAACACAAATATTATTATAGTAGCCAAAAATTTGGTTAGTATAATTATGAATAAAGCAAAAATTATAACATGGAAAATTTTATTAGAAATAAAAGGTAAATATTTAAAAAATATATTAGTAAAAAATCCTATTAATAATAAAATTTCTTCTGTAATTATAAGTGATTATGTATCTGAACAATCAGGTACTGGTATTGTTCATATGGCTCCTAATCATGGATTAGAAGATTATAAAATATGTCATCAAAATAATATAAAATGTTTAAAAAATATTATAGATAAAAAAGGATTTTTTATAGATGGTGTACATCCTAAATTAGATAAAATTAGTATTTTTTCTTCTAAACAAATAATTATTAAAATTTTAAAAAAAACAAATACATTATTCTTATTAGAAAATTATATACATAATTATCCATTTT
This sequence comes from Enterobacteriaceae endosymbiont of Donacia vulgaris, assembly GCF_012568445.1. NCBI lineage: Bacteria > Pseudomonadati > Pseudomonadota > Gammaproteobacteria > Enterobacterales > Enterobacteriaceae > Enterobacteriaceae endosymbiont of Donacia vulgaris. Next base: position 58,843 of record NZ_CP046190.1, on the reverse strand, counting down.
GTTGGCGCCATAAAATAAAAATTATATATATATCTACACCACAATGGTTTATTAATATAGATAAAAATAATCTTAGAAAATTAGCAAAAAAAGCAATAAAAAAAGTAAATTGGATACCTAATTGGGGTTATAATAGAATGTGTTTGATGTTAGATAAAAGACCTGATTGGTGTATTTCTAGACAAAGAATTTGGGGAATTCCGATTCCCTTATTTATTCATAAAAAAACACAAAAAATACATGTTAATTCTTTAAAATTTATTGAAAAAATAGCTTGTCTGATTGAAAAAAAAGGCATACAAGCATGGTGGGATTTAAATATTAATAAATTTTTAGGTGAAGATGCTAGTTTATATGAAAAAGTGATAGATGTATTAGATGTTTGGTTTGATTCTGGTTCTACTCATAATTCAATTATTAAACAAATTAAAGAATTTAAAAAAAAAAAAATTGATATGTATTTAGAAGGTACTGACCAATATAGAGGTTGGTTTACTTCATCATTAATTATTTCAACGGCAATAAATAATGATGCTCCATATAAAACAGTAATAAGTCATGGATTTACTGTTGATGAAAAAGGTAAAAAAATGTCTAAATCTTTAGGTAATATTATTGAACCTCAAAGTATAGTAAATACTTTAGGTAGTGATATTTTAAGATTATGGGTAGCTTCTACAGATTATACTAATGAAATAAATATTTCTTCAAATATTTTAAAAAGAATTACAGAAATTTATAGACGTATTAGAAATACAGTTAGATTTTTATTATCTAATTTAGATAATTTTATACCAAAAAAAAATATAATTAAAAAAGAACAAATGTTAATTTTAGATAAATGGATTATACATAAGACTAAAATTACACAAGATAAAATTATAAAATATTATAATGAATATAATATACAAAATGTAGTTCAAGAAATTATGCAATTTTGTTCTATAGATTTAGGTTCTATTTATTTTGATATTATAAAAGATAGACAATATACATTTAAAAAATTTAGTATAGAAAGATTAAGTTGTCAAATATCTTTATATATGATTCTTGAAGCTTTAGTTAGATGGATAACACCAATATTATCTTTTACAGCACATGAAATTTGGAATTATATTCCTGGAACAAGATCAAAATATGTTTTTACCGAAGAATGGTATTCTAAATTATTTTATTTACCATTAAATGATATAATGAATAATAAATATTGGGATGAAATCTTTGTTTTTAAAAATAAAATAAATAAAATTATTGAATATGCAAGAAATAAAAAAATTATAGGTAGTTCTTTAGAAGCAAACATTACTGTTTTTGTAAATACAAATATTTATAAAAAATTAATAATGTTAGGGACAGAATTACGTTTTTTATTATTAGTATCTAATATTTCTCTTTATGAAGAAAAACAAATTTCTACAAATATATTAATAAAAAGATTTAAAATTACTAAATCAAAATATTTCAAATGTAAACGTTGTTGGTATTATTATAAAAATATAATTAATAATATTTGTGATCGTTGTAGGTTAAATACAATAGGTAATGGTGAAAAACGTTTATTTATTTAGTAGTTTTTTGCAAATAATTAAAAAAAAAATAAAAATATTAAATTTATATATTTTATTATTAATTTTAATAGATTTGTTAAGTAAAAATTTAATAATTAAAAAAATAAAATTATATAAATTTTATTATATTTGTTCTTATTTAAATTTAATTTACTTAAGAAATTATGGTATTATTTTTGGTTTTTTAAAAAATTATAACAACATTAATTTTTTTTTAATAAAAATTAATATTATTATATTAATAATATTAATTTTTATTAAAAAAAATTATGATCAATTATCTACCACTATAATATTTAGCGGAATATTAAGTAATTTAATTAATAGAATTCAATATGGTTTTGTGATAGATTTTATAGATATACATATATTTAATTATCATTTTCCTGTTTTTAATATTGCAGATATTTTCATTTTTATTGGTATAATAATTATTATAAAAAATAATTTTAAAATATTAAAATAATATATAGGTTTTTGTATATGAAAAATAATCAAATTCGTTTAGCTGTATCAGGAATTAATGGGCGTATGGGACAAAGTATTTTAAAAATACTAAATACAGAAAAAATAAATAATATTTCATTAAATGGAGTTACAGAAAGTGAAATATCTCTAAAAAATATAAATAAAATTTTATATAAATCTAATTTTTTAGATATTAAATCAAATATAATAGATATTATTGATCAATTTGATATTTTAATAGATTTTACAAATCCACAAACAACACTAAAAAATATAAATATTTGTCAAAAGTATAAAAAAAAAATTGTTATTGGAACTACAGGATTTACTCAAAAACAAGAATTAATAATAAAAAAAATATCAAAAAATATAGCTGTTATTTTATCTTCTAATTTTAGTCAAGGTATCAATATTTTATTAAAAATAATAGAAAATATAATTAAAATTTTATGTAAAAATAAACAAATAAATAATTTAGATATAGATATAATAGAAAAACATCATAAAAAAAAAATAGATTTACCATCAGGAACAGCTTTATCATTTAAAAATATTATTATTCAAACTTATAAAAAATTTAATATTTTAAAAAAAATTACATGTCATTCTATTAGAGCTGCTGATTTATATGGAGAACATAATATTTTATTTTCTTTTATAGGAGAGCAAATAGAATTAATTCATAAAGCATCTAACAGAATGCCTTTTGCCAAAGGTGCTATTAAAGCAGCTATATGGCTTAATAATAAAAAATCTGGCATATATAATATGAATGATGTATTAGAAATATAATATTAAAATTAATATAACTAATTAAATATTTTAAAAAAATATATTTTATAAATATAAAATTATTATATAAACAAAAAATCTATATGATATATTTTATTATTTTTAAAAGGATGATATTGAATTTCAATAATATTAACTTTATAGATTTTTTTTTTTTCATCTATTAAATTAATTACACTAAATTTTTTTTTCAAAATTTTTTTAAAATTAATATTAACTATATCATTAATATTTATAATTATAGGTATTTCTTTTTTTTTTTTACCATAAATTATAGCTGGAAATTGATGATTTATTCTTAATCGTCTACTAAATTTTTTACCTGTTTGCATTCTTTTTAAAAATTTTATATTATGCATATTCCATCTCTTTTTAATTAATTAATATAATTTTTTAGCAATATCTAATAAATCTTTTTTAAAAACTTTTTTCATATTTAAAATAGCATCAATAATATCATGATGAACCATTTTATTATTTTGAATTCCTATACATCTTCCACCATATCCTTTATATAATAACTCTACTGCAAAAGATCCCATTTGTGAACCTAAAATACGATCATATGCAACAGGAGAACCTCCTCTTTGGATATAACCTAACACTGTAGTTCTAGTTTCACGTTTAATTTTAGTTTGGATAAATTTCGCTAGTTTATTAATATCACAAATAAGTTCTGTAATCAATACTATTGCATGTTTTTTACCTTTTTTAATGCCTAATTTTATTTCTTGTACTAAATCTTCTTGGTTATAATTAACTTCTGGTAAAACTATAAATTCACAACCTCCTGCAATAGCTGCAGACAATGTCAAATCTCCACAATGTCTACCCATAATTTCAACAATAGATATTCTTTGATGTGAAGTAGAAGTATCTCTTAATTTATCAATAGCTTGAACAATAGTCTCTAAAGCAGTAGAATAACCTATACTATAGTCAGTACCTGCTACATCATTATCAATAGTACCTGGAATTCCTATACATGGGAAACCCATTTCTGTTAATAATTTAGCTCCCATATATGTACCATCTCCTCCTATTACTACTAATGCATTAATACCATGTTTTTTCATATTTTTTATAGCAATAGAACGTACTTTTTGGTTTTTAAATTGAGTGAAACGTGAAGATCCTAAAAAAGTTCCTCCTTTATTAATAATATCAGATACACTAAATCTATTTAATTTAATAATATTATTATTATATAATCCTAAATAACCATTATATATTCCAAAAATTTCAATATTGTAACTTATAGCTGTTCTTACAACTCCTCTAATAGCAGCATTCATTCCTGGAGCATCTCCACCACTTGTAAGTACACCAATTTTTTGAATCATGTGATACCTCATTAAAATATATAATATTTTACTAATAAAATTAATTTTTAAAAAAACCTTTATATTTTTTAGAAACAATAGAATATGGATCTTGATGTATAATTATATCTGAATAAGGAAATCTTTTATTTAAAGCATTTTCTATTTTTTTTGCAATTGAATGTGATTCTAATAAAGGTAAATTATCTTCTAATACTAAATGAAGTTGTATAAAACGTGTAGGACCAGATTGTCTTGTTTTTAATTGATGTGCTCCTTTTACTTTAGGCCAAGTAGTAATCAAATCTATTATAATTTTTTTTTCATGTTCTGGTAAAGATCTATCTAATAGAGATTGTATTGCTTTATATCCTACTTTAAAAGCATTATAAAAAATAAATATACTTATAATTAATGCTATTAAAGAATCTGCTTGTTTTATATTAAAATAATTTAAAATTAAAGCCAATAAAATAGCACTATTAATTAAAATATCTGATTCATAATGCATCATATCAGCATGAGTAGCTTGACTATTTGTTTTAGCTATTACTTTCTTTTGAAAAAGAACTAATATTAAAGTTAAAAAAAATGAAATTATTATTACTAATATTCCTATTGCTGGATAATATATTTTTGTAGGATGAGATATATATTGTAAACTATTTAAAAATAAAAATATTGCTGTAATACAAATAAACACACTTTGTGTTAAAGCTGATAAAGATTCTGCTTTACCATGCCCGAATGTATGTTCTACATCAGCAGGTTGTAAAGAATAATATATAATTAATAAATTAATTGATGAAGATGTAATATCAACTAAAGAATCTACGCAAGCGGCAAGCATACTTATAGATTTTGTTTGCCACCAAGCTAGTAATTTTAATATTAATAACGTTAAGGATAATAAAATAGCTAAATTTGTAGCCTTTTTTATTAATTTATTATATTCATTTTTTTTTTCTTTAAAATAAATTTGTTTAGATATATTATTCATGTTTATATTTAATCCATATTAAAATTTTTTATATTTTAAAATAATAAATTATTTTAACATTAATTTTTATTCTATTAAAAATATGTTAAATTTTAATTTATATTTTTATTAAAAATTATATAAAATAATTATATTTAAATTATAAATTTTAAAAAATGAAGAAATTTAACGAAAAAACATTTCAAGGAATGATTTCTATTTTACAAAATTATTGGGGGAAACAAGGTTGTAGTATTGTTCAACCAATTGATATTGAAGTTGGAGCCGCTACATCACATCCAATGACCTGTTTATATGCAGTAGGAGAAAAGCCTATTAAATTAGCTTATATACAATTATCAAGAAGACCATCCGATGGCAGATATGGTAATAATCCTAATAGATTACAACAATATTATCAATTTCAAGTAATTTTAAAACCGCCTCCTTATAATATTCAAACATTATATTTAAAATCTTTAGAAAAATTAAAATTAAATTTAAGAAAAAATGATCTTCGTTTTATTGATGATAACTGGGAAAATCCTACATTAGGTGCCTATGGAATAGGTTGGGAAATATGGTTAAATGGTATGGAAATTACTCAATTTACATATTTTCAAAAAATGGGAGGAATAATATGTGATCCAATAACAGGAGAAATTACTTATGGTTTAGAAAGATTAGCAATGCATATACAGGGTAAAAAAAATATATTTGATTTAATTTGGAATAAAGATAAAAATAGTTGTATTACTTATGGAGATCTTTTTTATAGAAATGAAATAGAACAATCTATTTATAATTTTCAATATACAAATATTAATTTTCTAATATATTGTTTTAAAAATTATGAAACTGAAATAGATTATTTATTAAAATTAGAAAAACCATTAATTTTCCCTGCATATGAAAAACTTTTAAAAGCATCTCATTGTTTTAATTTATTAGAAGCACGTAGATTTTTATCCCATACTGAACGACAAAGATATGTTTTAAAATTACGTAATATGACAAAATTAATTGTTACAAAATATTTTAATCATATAAAATAAAAAATTATTTAATTAGGTAATATAATGTTATGTGTAATAATATATTATTATTAGAAATTAGTATAGAAGAAATACCTTCTAATTATTTATTAAAATTATCTAAAATAATTTTAATAAATTTTAAAAATGAATTAAAAAAAAATTCTTTTAAATATAAAACAATAAAATGTTTTTTTACTGCTAGACGTATTGCATTGCAAATATATTTTATAAATATTATACAAAGTGATCATTTTTATACTATTAAAGGACCTTTTATATCTAATAAAAAAAATATTTTTTCAGATAAAATAGTAAAATTATGGATTAAAAAATATAATATTAAAAATAAAAAAGATATTTTTTATAAAAATAAATATCTTTTTTATAAAAAAAAAATTAAAGGATTACATATTAAAAATTTATTATCAAATATAATAATTAATTCTCTAAAAAATATTATTTCTATTCCTAATTTTATGTTTTGGGAAAAAAGTTTTTTTAAATTTATTAGACCTATAAGAAATATAGTATTAGTTTTAGATAAAAAAAATATTAAAAAAAATTTATTAAATCTTCAATCTAATAATATTATTCAAGGACATCGTTTTATGTGTTCAAAAAAAATAATTTTAAAAAATGCAAAAGAATATAATAAATTATTATTTAATAAAGGAAAAGTTATTGTTGATTATTATAAAAGAAAACATTTTATTTTTCATGAAATACAAAAAATAGCAAATAATTTAAATCTTATTTCTAAAATAGATAAAAATTTTTTGAACGAATTATCTGCTATGGTAGAATGGCCTGTATTATTAATAGGTAAATTTAATAAAAAATTTTTAACATTACCATCAGAAATATTAGAATATATTATGATTAATTATCAGAAATATATTCCCTTATATGATAAAGAGAAAAATTTATCATTTTATTTTATTATTTTAATAAATATAGAAACTAAAAATAATCAAACAATTATTTCTAATAATGAGCAAGTAATTACATCAAGATTTAAAGATATTCAATTTTTTTTTAAAAATGATTTAAAAATAAAATTTGAAAAATATTTAGATAAATTAAAAAATATTATTTTTCAAAATGAATTAGGTAATTTATTTGAAAAAACTATGCGTATAAATAATATATCTCAATATATAGGAAAAAATATTAAAAATATTAATATAGAAGATTGTATTAGAGCTAGTAAATTATCTAAATGTGATTTAGCTACACAAATGGTTTATGAGTTTCCTGATTTACAAGGAATTATTGGTATGTATTATGCAAAATATAATAAAGAAAATCAAAATGTAGTACAAGCTATTAAAGAACAATATCAATACAAAAAAAATAATTCAATACCTAAAAATATAATTTCTTGTATTTTATTTATTGCAGATAAAATAGATTCTATAACAGGAATTTTTAGTATATCATTAATACCAACTGGAGATAAAGATCCTTTTGCTTTAAAATATATAACATTAATAATTATACGTATAATTATTGATAAAAAAATAAATATTAATTTAACTAAATTAATTCTTTTTAGTTTAACTTTATATAAAAAAAATATTATTAATAAAAAAAAAATATTACAGCAAATTTTATCTTTTATAAAAAATAGGTGTAAAAATTGGTATATCTCTTTAGGTTATAAAAAAAATATTATCTCTTCTGTTTTAGATAATGAGATTAATAATTTATTAATTTTAGATTATAAAATAAAAGCTTTAGATTTATTTTTTAAAAATGAAATAAAACAAGGTAATTTTTTAATTTTTACTTATAAAAGAATAAATAAAATTTTATTAAAAAATATAAAATATATAGATCTCATTAATAAGATAGATATCTCTTTATTAAAAGATAAAGAAGAAATTGTGTTATTTAAACATATTCTCAAATTATCTAAAATATTTATTTTAAAAATTAAAAATAATGAATATTATAATATATTATTGATATTATCAGAGTTATATTATCCTATAAATAATTTTTTTAAAAAGATAATAATTAATCATAAAGATAAAAAAATTAAAAAAAATAGAATCTTAATTCTATACCATATAAAAGAATATTTTATAAAAGTAATTAATATTAGTAATTTATATTAATTTTAATTTTTTCAATGTATTTTCTATAATTTTTTGATTATACTTTGTAAGTTGTGTCATAGGAAGTCTCATTTTATCACTATTAATGAGTCCTAATCTTTTTGCTACCCATTTAACTGGTATTGGATTAGACTCAATAAATAATTGATTATGCAATAAGATTAAATCTTGATTAATTTTTTTTGCTTTATTTATTTTTTTTTCTTTTATATAATTACAAAATTTACTCATTTTTAATGCGGCTATATTAGCCGTTACAGATATAATGCCATCACCACCTAATAACATAAATTCAAAAGAAGTTTTATCATCACCACTAATTAAAAAAAATTTTTTTTTAACTAAATTTTTAATTTTATTAATACGAGACAAATCTCCAGTTGCTTCTTTAATTCCTATAATATTATTAATTTTTGATAATTTATAAATAGTTTCTGGTAATAAATCACAACCTGTTCTTGAAGGAACATTATATAAAATTTGGGGTAATTTAGTATTATTTGCAATTTCTTTAAAATGTTGATATAAACCTTCTTGTGTAGGTCGATTATAATAAGGGGTTACATTTAAACAACCAATAATTCCTGAATTTTCAAGAATAGATATTATTGCAATACTTTTAGATGTTGAATTAAATCCTGTTCCTGCGATAATAGGTATTTTATTTTCTGAAAAATCTAATGCATACATTATAATATCTATATGTTCTTTATATGTTAATGTAGCAGATTCTCCTGTTGTACCCATAATAACAATTGCTTTTGTGCCATTATTAATATGATATTTAATTAATTTTTGTAAACTTTTTTTACAAATATTTCCTTTAATATCCATTGGAGTTATAAGTGCTACAATACTTCCAGTAAACATTAGACTATAATCCATACTAATTAATATTAATCATTAAATGATCATAACAAATTTAAAGTAAATAAACAAATTATTATAAATTTATTCATTTCAATTTTTATAAAAAAAATTATTTTTTTTGTATATTAAATTTTTTTAAAAAATTACTTATTTTTTTTTTTACATCTAAAATAGATAACGTATTATTTATTTTTTTATAAATAATTTTTTTATGCATATAATCTTTGTAATAATATTTAATTAATGGTTTAGTTTGTTTTAAATATTCTTTAAAACGATTTTTAATTGTAATAAGATTATCGTCTGTTCTAGTTATTAATGTTTCTCCAGTTATATCATCTTTATCTTTTATTTTCGGAGGATTAAAAATGATATGATAGGTCCTTCCTGAAGGTATATGTATTTTCCGCCCTATAATTCTTTTAATAATTTGTTTTTTTGGTATATAAAATTCTAGAATTATGTCTATTTTTATGTTTTCTTTTTTTAGAATATTAGCTTGTATAATATTTCTAGGATATCCATCTAATAAAAAACCTTTTTTACAATCTATATTGTATAATCTATTTTTAATAATTTTAATTGTGATATTGTCAGGAACCATCATTCCTTTTTGAATAAAATTTTTTATTTTATTGGTTAAAAAAGAATTTTTATTATTTAAAATATAATTTCTTAATATATTTCCTATAGAAATATTAGGTAAATCATATTTTTCAGATATAAACCTTGCATAAGTGCCCTTTCCTACTCCTGGAGGACCTAATAATATTATACGCATTTAATAATATTCTCATTTTAAAAAAACTTAAAATATGTCTTTTCAAAGATATTAATTTCTTTAGAATATTTCATTGTTAAATCTATTTGATCTAAATCATTTGTAATAAAATTAACTATATCTTCACTAATTTTAAAATTAAAAAATTGATTATTTATCATAATTTTTTTATGTAGTAAATTGATATAACATAAAATACCAGGGAATTTTTCTACTATAAAAAATAATTGATCAATTATTTTTTTATCTAAAATAATTAATAATAATTTATTATTAATAGCATTATTATAAAATATATCTGCATAACTAGAAGCAATAATAGTATGAAACCCAAAATCTAATAATGACCATGGAGCATGTTCTCTAGAAGAACCACAACCAAAATTATCTCTGGTTAATAAAATTTTTGAATTTTGAAATTCTTTTTTATTTAAAATAAAATTAGGATTAATTACTTTATTTTTATCATCTAAGTATCTCCAATTATTAAATAAATTTTTTCCAAATCCTATTTTATTATTCCTTTGTAAAAATTGTTTTGGTATAATCACATCTGTATCAATATTTGATATATTAAAGGGAGCTATAACACCATTGTATTGTAATTTTTTTTTCATATATATCTCAATTTATATTAGTAATATAACCATATAGAGCTGTTATTGCGGCAATTATAGGACTTACTAAATGTGTTCTACTATTGCGTCCTTGACGACCTTCAAAATTTCGATTGCTAGTAGAAGCACATCTTTCTCCTGGTAGTAATTTATCATCATTCATTGCTAAACACATTGAGCATCCTGCATATCTCCATTCAAAACCTGCATCTTTAAAAATTTTATCTAATCCTTCTTTTTCTGCTTGTTGTTTTACTACATTAGATCCTGGTACAACTATAGCTGTAATATGAGGAGAAATTCTTTTGCCTAAAATTATTTCTGCTGCTGATCTTAAATCTTCAATCCTAGAATTTGTACAAGAACCGATAAAAACTTTATTTATTTTTAAATTAATTAATTTAATACCTTCATGTAAATCCATATATTTTAATGCTTTTATAGCTAATTTTTTTTTATTATTATTGCTATAGGAATTTATTAATGGAATATTTTCATTTATACCTATTACTTGTTCAGGATTAGTACCCCAAGAAATTTGAGGAGTTAATTTTGTAATATTAATATTTATAATTTTATCAAATTTAGCATCATAATCACTATATAATGTTTTCCAATATTTTAAAGCTTCTTTCCATAAATTCTTTTTAGGAGCAAATTTTTTATTTTTTAAATATGATAAGGTTATATTATCAGGTGCAATTAATCCAGCTTTAGCGCCCATTTCAATAGACATATTACAAATTGTCATTCTAGATTCCATGCTTAATTTTTTTACAACTTCACCAGTAAATTCAATAATATATCCATTACCACCACTAATACCTACTTTTCTAATTATTGATAAGATTATATCTTTTGCTGTAATATTTTTAGATATATTACCATTAATATTTATTAACATATTTTTAGCACGATCTTGTTTTAATGTTTGAGTTGCTAAAACATGTTCAACTTCTGAAGTACCTATACCAAAAGCTAATGCTCCAAACGCTCCATGGGTAGAAGTATGTGAATCACCACAGACAATAGTCATTCCTGGTAATGTTATTCCTTGTTCTGGACCTATAACATGAACTATTCCATTTTCAGGATTATAAATATCATATAATTTAATATTAAAATCATTACAATTTTTTATAAGTGTTTCCATTTGTTTTTTAGCTATATATCCTGATGCATTTATATCTTTTATTTTAGTAGATACATTATGATCCATAGTTGCAAAAGTTTTATTTGATTTATAAACTTTTCTATTTTTATTTCTTAATGCATTAAATGCTTGAGGCGAAGTAACCTCATGAATAAAATGTCTATCAATATATAATAAATTAATATTATTTTTTATATTACAAATAATATGCCTATTATATATTTTGTCATATAATGTTTTACCCATAAATTATACCTATATATTTTATATAATAGATTCCATAATTAATGTTCCCATGTCCTCAGTAGTAACTATTTTTTCATTTTTACTATTTGTAAATAAATCTTTAGTTCTATAACCTAAATCTAATATTTTTTGAATAGCATTTTTTATTTTTTGAGCTATATTTTTTTCTCGTAAGGAGTATTCAATTAACATTGCTAATGATAATATTTGTGCGATAGGATTAGCTATATTTTTACCTGCAATATTAGGGGCAGAACCTCCTGAAGGTTCATATAAACCAAAATAATTATGATTAAAACTAGCTGAAGGTAAATTACCTACTGATCCTGTAATCATACCACATTGATCAGAAATTATATCTCCAAATAAATTTGGACATAATATAATATCAAATTGAGACGGATTTTTCATTAATTGCATGACAGCATTATCAATATACATATGTTCTAATTTGACTGATGCATATTGTTTAGATATATCTGTTACCACTTCACGCCATAATATTGATGTATTTAAAACATTTGCTTTATCAATAGAACATATTTTTTTCTTTCTTTTTAATGCCAAATTAAAAGCAATATGTGCAATTCTTTCTATTTCAAATCTTGAATAAATTTCAGTATCAAAAGCATATTCATCTATACCTTTTCCTTTTCTACCATTAGGCAATCCAAAATATATACCTCCAGTTAACTCTCTAATACAAATAATATCAAAACCTTTATTTAAAATTTTTTCTTTTAATGGACTTAAAATACTTAATTTTTTATAAAAAAAAGTAGGACGTATATTTGCAAATAAATTAAAATGTTTTCTTAATTTTAATAATGATCCTTTTTCTGGTCGTTTGTTTAAAGGTAAATAATCCCATTCAGGACCTCCAATAGATCCAAATAATATTGCATCAGAATTTTCACAACCATATAATGTTTTTTTAGGTAAAGGATTCCCATATTTATTAATAGCTGTTCCACCAACAACATAATGATTAATAAATATTTTTTTATTTATATATTTTTTAATTTTTTCTAATACTTTTAATGCTTGTTTCATAACTTCTGGCCCGATACCATCTCCCGCTAAAATTGCTATTTTAAATATATCCGACATAATTATTCCTTAAAATTGTGAAATTTATTAATTTTTAATATGTTTTGTTTTACTCTTTCAGATTTCCAAATACTATTAAGACAATTAATAATTGAAATAACTGAAGCTTTAATAATATCTTTAGATAAACCAATTCCATAAAAAAATTTGTTTTTATATTTTATTTTAATATTAACTTGACCTATTGATTCTTCAGTATGGTTTTTAGCTTTTAAAATATACTTAATTAGTGTTATATCATAATTTGTTATTCTAATTATTGTTTTATATATTGCATCAACTGGACCTAATCCTGTTGCAGCTTCTAACTTTATTATTTGCCCACATTTTAATTTTATTGTTGCAATAGAAATATTGGAATTAGACTGTACATTAAAATATATTAACGAATAATATTCTGTATTGTTTTCTACTTCATTATTAAATGCTAAGGATTCTAAATCATAATTAAAAATTTGTCCTTTTTGCTCAGCTAATTTAATAAATTTATTATATAATATGTTAATATCATATGTATTATTTTTATATCCCATTAAATTCATGTGATATTTAACTGCAGCTCTTCCTGACTTAGAAGTAAGATTAATTTCTGTATTATTTAAACCTATATTTTTTGGATTTAATATTTCATAAGTTTTTTTATTTTTTATCATTCCATCTTGATGAATTCCAGAAGAATGAGAAAAAGCATTACTTCCTACAATAGCTTTATGTATAGCTAATGGAATATTACAAATTCTACTTACTATTTTACTTGTATTATATATTTTTTGATAATTTATATTGGTATAAAAATTCATATTTTTTTTTCTTGCGTATAAAGCCATGATTATTTCTTCTAATGCACAATTTCCAGCTCTTTCTCCTATCCCATTAATAGTGCCTTCTATTTGTCTTGCTCCTGCATTTATTGCTGTAATAGCATTACCAACAGCCATACCTAAATCATTATGGGTATGAACTGAAAGAATACATTTGTCTATATTGTCTACTTTTTTTTTTAAATAAGAAATTATATTATAATATTCTTGAGGAAATGTATAACCTACTGTATCTGGAATATTAATAGTTGTAGCTCCTGCATCAATAGCTGTTTGTACAACTAAACATAAATCATTAATAGGTGTTCTACTTCCATCTTCACAAGAAAATTCAATATCATCAGTATATTTACGTGCATATTTTATCATAAATGATATTTTTTCTATTACTTTATGCAAAGTAGTTTTTAATTTTGTAGTAATATGTATAGGAGAAGTGGCTAAAAAAAGGTGAATTCTAAAATTTTGAGATTTTTTTAATGCTTTATATACCATATCTATATCTTTTTCTTTGCATCTAGCTAAACCACATAATTTACTATTTTTTATAATATTAGATATCTTTTTAGAAGTTTGATAATCATTAGGAGAAGAAATAGGAAATCCGATTTCTATAATATCAATTCCCATAGATTCTAATGCTAATGCTATTTTTATTTTTTCATTAGTATTTAAATTAGATTTTAGTGATTGTTCACCATCACGTAATGTAGTATCAAAAAGAATAATTTTTTTTTTCATATAATGTTATCTCTTAAAAAAAATTTATTACAAATATTTATTTTTTTATATTAAAACTATTTTAATAATTAATTAAATAATTAGAAAAATTATGTTTTATATATATATTAATATATAATTATAATAATTTATATTTATTAAATGTTTAAATAAAAAATTATTTTTTATAAATAAATATTTATCTAATTATTTTAATATTAAACGTTTTTTAAGGTTATTATGGATTCAATAGATAAATTTTATATGATGCATGCAATTAAATTAGCTAAATTAGGAATTTTTACTACTACTCCTAATCCAAATGTAGGATGTATTATTGTTAATAATAAAAAAATTGTTGGGAAAGGATATCATTTAAAAGCAGGACAAACTCATGCAGAAATTAATGCATTAAAAATGGCTGGTCAATATGCTAAAGGTGCAACTGTTTATATCACATTAGAACCTTGTAATTATAAAAATTTAACCCCTTCTTGCTGTAAAGCTTTAGTTGATGCTAAGATAAAAAGATTAGTAGTTGCTTCAAAAGATCCTAATCCAAAAGTAAATGGAAAAGGATTAAAATTTTTAAAAACTCAGGGAATTAAAATAACGAATCATATTTTATCAAAAAAAGCTAAATCTATAAATTATGGATTTTTTAAAAGAATGAAAACTGGGATACCTTGGATACAACTTAAATTAGCATCATCTTTAGATGGTAAAATTGCATTATTTAATGGTAATAGTAAATGGATATCTTCAATAATTGCTAGGAAAGATGTTCAGATATTACGAGCAAAAAGTACAGCTATTTTAAGTACAAGTAAAACTATTTTACAAGATAATTCTACTTTCTTAGTAAAATGGAGTAAATTATATAATCAAATAAAAAAGATATATCCTAAAAAATTATTCAGGCAACCAATTAGAATTATTTTAGATAGATTAAATACAATTAAACCTAATAATAATATTATTTTATCTCCTGGAAAAATAATTTTAGTAAAATCAAAATATACTTTTGAAAATTGGCCTAATTATGTAGAACAAATTATTATTCCTGAAATTAATAATTATTTTAATTTAAAAAATTTATTTAAAACATTAGGTAATAGAGGAATTAATTCTCTTTTAATAGAAGCAGGTAGTATCTTATCAGGATCTTTAATTAATTATAATTTAATAGATGAATTAATTATATATTTATCACCTAAATTATTAGGAAATATGTCATTAAGTTTATGTAATATACATAAATTTACAAATATTATTAATGTACCTCATTTTTATTTTACAAAAATAAAAAGATTAGGATCAGATTTAAAATTAATATTAAAACCCATTAAATAATCTTATAAAACAAGGATATAAATAATATATTATGAAAATTATTGATGAAAATATTATAGCACCTAATGCTTTTATAGCTATTGTTATATCAAGATATAATACATTTATAAATAAAAATTTATTATATGCTACGATTGATACTTTACAAAGAATAGGGATGGTGCAAGATAAAAATATAACTATATGTTGGGTCCCGGGAAGTTATGAAATAGCATCAGTTATAAATTTATTAATACAAAAAAATATTTATGATGGTATAATAGCTATTGGTACTATTATAAAAGGAAAAACATCTCACTTTAAATATTTATCTCAAGAAGTTTGTTCTCAAATATCTAATTTATCAGTGCAAAATAATATTCCAATTGCTTTTAGTATTTTAATAACAGATAATATTGAACAAGCAATTGAAAGATCAGGAGTTAAAATGGGTAATAGAGGTACTGAAGCTGCTTTAACTCTATTAGAAATGATTAATATATTTAAATCAATACAATTATTACATATAAAAAGTAAAAAGGTAGTTAAGTGAAATTTACTGAAAGATATCAATCTAGAAAATATGCTTTACAAGCTATTTACTCTTGGCAATTATCTAAAAATAATTTTCATGAAATTCAATATTATTTCTTAAATGAATCAATAAAAAATATTAAAAATATTGATGTCGATTATTTTAATGATTTAATAAATGGAGTAATAATTAATAGTTTTTATTTAGATAATGTAATGAAACCATTTTTATCTCGTAAATTATTTGAATTAGGACAAGTTGAAAAAGCAATTTTACGTCTATCTTTATACGAATTAATTAATCGTTTAGATGTTCCATATAAAGTAGTAATAAATGAAAGTATTTGTCTTGCAAAAAAATTTGGAGGAGGAGAAAATAGTTATAAATTTATTAATGGAGTATTAGATAAAATAGCAAATAAACTAAGAAATGAATAATTAAATATTTTATTTTGAATTATTATTTGTGTAATAAAAATTATAAATATTTTAAATATATTAATTTTTTTATTAAATGTTTGAATTATAATTCATTTTCTATTTTACGAGATTTTTCTTTACCTAAAATAATTTGTACTAATTTTAAATTAAATTTAATAGCATATTTTACACTTTGCCCTGTTAATAATTTGTATTTATCATCCCAGTAAATTGGATTTTTTACCCATTGTTTATTTGGTATTAAATGTTTTAATCCTAAATATCCAGTCATTTTAGCATTAGGAAATAAATTATTAGAACTAATAACCATAGCAGGTGATGCACATATTGCACCTATAATACGATTAGAATTTTTAATTTCTTTTAGATATTTTAATAAAAAATAATTTTTTTGAAAATATTTAGATGCTTGTAAACCACCAGGAAGGATAATTGCTGCTATATTTTTTATATTAATATTTTCTATATTATTTAAAAAAATATCACTTATAATTTTTGTACCATGAGCACATGTAATTTCTCGTATATTATTTACACTAACTAATATAACATTTATATTACTTCTAGTTAAGATATCTATTGAAGATACTGTTTCTATGTCTTCAATACCATCTGTCACAAATATTAAAACAGAATTATATTTTGTCATTATAAATTTCTCCTAATTTTATTTTAAAAAACTAAAATTTTAAAAAAATATATTATTTATATATAGGAAAAATCCTACATAATTTAATAATATTATTTTTTATATTTTCACAATACTTATTTTTTTTATTTAAAATATTTATAATATATTTAGATAATAAATATATTTCTTTTTCTTTGAAACCTCTTTTTGTAATAGCTGGTGTTCCTATTCTTATTCCAGAAGTGATAGAAGGAGGATTTACATCATTAGGAATACTGTTTTTATTTACAATAATATTATGTTTTTCTAATAATAATTCAGCTTCTATACCTGTCATATTTTTATTTGTTAAATCAATAATAAATAAATGTGTTTCAGTATAATTAGATATTATTTTAAAGTGATATTTTTTAAAAATTTTAACCATTAATTTAGCATTTTTTAATATTTGTTTTTGATATAAAATAAAACTAGGATTTAATGCCTCTTTAAATGCTGCAGCTTTAGCTGCAATTACATGCATTAAAGGACCTCCTTGACTTCCAGGGAAAACTGACTTATTAAATTTTTGAAATAAATATTTATTTTTTTTTAATGATAATATAATTCCACCTCTAGGTCCAGATAATGTTTTATGTGTTGTACTAGTTATAACATGTGCGTAAGGTAATGGATTAGGATATAATCCTGCAATAATTAATCCAGCAATATGTGAAATATCAACAAAAAAATATGCATTTATTATATCAGCAATATATCTCATTTTAGCCCAATTACATATTCTTGAATATGATGAAAAACCCCCAATAATCATTTTTGGTTTATATTTTTTTGCTAATTTTAATAAATTATTATAATCAATTTTTCCATGTTCATTAGTTGTATATGATATATTTTTATAAAATTTTCCTGAAAAATTTACTTTAGAACCATGTGTTAAATGTCCTCCATGTGAATTTTCTAATCCCATTATAATATCTCCAGGTCGTAATAAAGCCATATACACAGCAAAATTAGCTTGTGATCCCGAATGTGGTTGTACATTAACATAATCTGCATTAAATAATTTTTTAGCTCTTTGTATAGCAATGTTTTCAATTTGATCTATATATCTACAACCTCCATAATATCTATATTTAGGATATCCTTCAGCGTATTTATTAGTTAATTGAGATCCTTGAAAAAACATCACATTATGTGATGTATAATTTTCAGAAGCTATTAAATTAATGTTTTCTTCTTGTCTTTTTGATTCTTTATTTAAAATATTTAATAATTCTATATCATAATTTAATATTTTTTTATTTTTTTTCAAATTAATTACCTTTTAAAAAAAATTTTTTTCTTTTAAAAGAAAAAAATTTTTTTATGATATTTGTACATTCTTTTTTTAAAACTCCAGAATGAATTTTTATTTTATAATTTATATTATAAATACCTAATAAATCTATAAAAGATCCTATATTACTATATTTTTTATTATAAGTACTGAATACTAATCGAGCAATTCTACTAATAATTATAGCACCAGAGCACATTAAACATGGTTCTAATGTTACATACATAGTTGTATTTAATAATCTATAATTTTTTAAATATTTGCCTGCTTTCCTTAAAGCTATTATTTCAGCGTGTGCTGTAGGATCATTTTTTTTAATTGAATTATTTATACCATAAGAAATAATTTTATTATTTTTTACAATAATTGCTCCAACTGGTATTTCTCCTATATTTTTTGCTAATTTAGCAAAACTTAAAGCATATTTCATCCAATAAATGTCATTTTTCATTAAAATATATATTTTTCAGTTTAATTATGTTAAATAAGATTTAATTTTATTATATAAAAAATATAAAAAGAATATATATTTTATTTTTAAAAATAATTGTTATTAGTATAATATTAATATATTTCAAACTTTATAAAAAATATTAAAAATAATTAAAATTAATATTAATAAAGAGAATTTATAGTGATAAAAAAAATTACAGCAATTTATGGTATGCATGATTATTTATTTCCTAGTACTTTATTATGGAAAAATATTGAAAATATTATTCAAAATATTTTAAATAATTATGGTTATCAAGAAATTAAATTACCTATTTTGGAAAAAAGTGAATTATTTAATAAAACTATTGGTGAAAATACAGATATTATTGAAAAAGAAATGTATACTTTATTAGATAAAAATAAAAATTCTTTAACTTTACGACCAGAAGGTACTACAGGATTTATTAGAGCCATAATAGAACATAATGTTTTTTATAATAATAAACGTTTTTGGTATAATGGTCCTATGTTTCGTTATGAAAGACCTCAAAGAGGTAGATATAGACAATTCAATCAAATTGGTATTGAAAGCCTTGGATTAAAATCACCTTATATTGATGCTGAAATTATTATTCTGACAAATAATATATGGAAAAAATTAAATATTACAGAAAATGTTTTTTTAGAAATTAATACTCTTGGTTCTATACTAGATCGAGAAAGATATATAAAAGAATTAATATTTTTTTTCGAAAAAAATTCACATCTTTTAGATTTAAAAAATAGAAAAAAAATATACACAAATCCTTTAAGAATTTTAGATAATAATAATAAAAATATCCAAAAATTATTAACTAATATACCTAATATACCTAAATTAAAAAATTTTCTTAATGAAAATAGTATATATCAATTTAAAAAATTGTGTAAAATTTTAAATTTTATGAATATAAAATTTATAATAAATGATTATTTAGTCAGAGGATTAGATTACTATAATGATATAGTATTTGAATGGAAAACTAATAATATAAGTACAGAAAATCCTAAAACTATATGTGGAGGTGGAAGATATGATAAATTAATTAAAAATATGAGTAATAAAAAAATTAATAATGGTATTGGATGTGCTATCGGAATAGAACGTTTAATTTTATTAGTTGAAAAAATGAAATCTATTAAATTAAATATAAAATATTTGATTGATATTTTTTTAATACCAATGGAAAATAATCATATTTTAAAAAAAATTTTAATTATTGGAGAATTAATTAGAAAACATTTTCCTAAACTTAGAATAGTTACTAGTTATCTTTTTAAAAATTTAAAAAAACAAATTATTCAAGCAAATAAATACAAATCACATTTTATAATTATTATAGGTCCAGAAGAAATAAAAAATTCTTTAATTATTATTAAAGATTTATATTTAAAAAAACAAATAATTATACCAGAAAATAAATTAATATTACATTTAGAAAAAATATTTTAATGTATTTTTGTTATTTAAAAAATTTTATCTGGTTAAATTTTAAAATTATAAAAAAATAAATTTTAATCATAAAAGAGTAAAATATGAAAATAAAATTAAGAAAATTTGTAACATTAATATTTATTTTTTGTTCTATTTTTTTAACTTCATGTACATATGAAAAAAATAATAATTTATTATCTAAAGTTAATAACATAAAATTAAAATTAATATGGCAAAATAACATAGGAAAAAATAATGTTTCTTTTAAAAAATTAAATCCTTATTATAGTAAAGGATTTTTATATTTAGCTAATAAAAATGGTTTTATCTATTGTATAAATATAAAAACAGGTAAAGTTGTTTGGTCTCTTAATTTAATAAATAAATCCTGTTTTTTTTCATCTTGTAAATATGAATATTTTACAGTTGGTCCTATAATTTCGAATAATTATTTATATGTTGGTAATAAACAAGGAAAAATTTTTTCAATAAATATAAAAAATAAATCTATTATTTGGAAACAAAATATATTTAATGAAATACTATCTAATTTTGTTATTAGAAAAAATATACTAATAGTTCATAGTATGGATGATATTTTACAAGGATTAGATAAAAATAATGGTAGAATTTTATGGACAGTACATTTAGGACATTCAAATTCATTATCTATAAAAGGATTATCTGATCCTGTACTTTTTTTTGATAATGTAATTATAGGAAGTGATAATGGTTTAGTTAGTTCTCGTATAGTAACTAATGGATTATTAGTCTGGGAACAAAATTTATTAAGAATGAATAATAAAGAAAATTTTATTAATATAAATGATATTGATATCTCACCAGTTATATATAAAGGTATTGTTTATGTATCATCTTATAACGGTAATTTTATGGCTATTAATTTAAGTACAGGTGATATTATTTGGGAAAAAATATATTTTACTCATAAAAATTTTATTATAAATCATAATATTATATATTTAATAGATCCACTAAATAGAATTTTAGCTTTAAATGTAAAAAATGGAAATTTAATATGGATAATAGATAAATTTAAAAATAATAAAATTAATAATTTATTTATATATAATAAAAAAATTTTTTTTACAAATAATAGAGGTTTTCTTTATTGGATAGATCTTAATACAGGAATTTTTCTAGGAAAGAAAAAAATTGATAAATATAAAATACATTATATTTTAGTAATAAAAAATCAATTAGTTATACAAACTATATATAATAAAATATATTTATTTAAAATTTTAACAGTATAATAAATAAAAGAGAAAAAAATGATACTTCAATATCCTAATATTACTATATTAGGTGATAATAATGTAGGTAAATCTTCTTTATATAATATTTTAATTAAAAAAAATGATTCATTAGTTAATAAAATACCAAATTTTACAATAGATACTAAATATAGTAATGCTAAAATTAAAAATTTAAAATTTATTTGTATAGATACAGTTAGTTATAATAAATTTAATGAAAAAAATTCTTTAATAAAAGAACAAATTTTACTATTAATAAAAAAATCGAGTCTTATTTTATTAATAATTAAAGGAGATAAATTAAATTTTATAGATTATAAAATTATTGATAGTATTAGAAAATGTGGTAAAAAAGTAATTATAATATTAAATATTAAGAAAAAAAGATTTTTAGATACTGAATTTTATTCTTTAGGTATAAATTTTTATCAAATAGATATTACAGATAATAATGATATTATTAAATTAAAAAAAATATTATTTTCTTATATTAATAAAATTTCTATAAATAAATTAGATAAAAATCAATTATATAGTAAATTTTGTATAAAAGATAAAAATAAAAATAAAAATAAAAATAATATTAAATTAGCTATTATAGGTATGCCTAATGTAGGTAAATCTACTTTAATAAATAAATTTATTAAAGAAAAAAGAGTAATTATTAGTGATATTCCAGGTACAACTAGAGAAAGTATTGCTATATCATTAAATAAATTTAATAAAAATATTACTATAATTGATACAGCTGGTATAAAAAAAAAAAATAAAATTAAAAATCAAATAGAAAAAATTTCTATTTTAGAATCTTATAAAATTATTAAAAAATCTAATATTATTTTATATGTAATTAATGGAGAAAAAAAAATTTTTTGTAATCAAGACATTAATACCATAAATTATATTATTTCTCAAAAAAAATCAATTATTTTAATAATAAATAAAATAGATCTTATAAAAGTAAAAGATATTAATTTAATAAAAAAACTTATAAAAATAAAATTTAAGTTTTTTCCTATCATTTCTATTTCTGCTAAATTTACTATAAATTTAACAAATATTTATAAAATAATATATAAAATATATAATATATCTATTAAAATATATAATACTTCTAAACTTATGAAAATTTTAAATTTAGCAACTAAATTAGTTCTACCTCCTATTTATAATGGTAGGCGTATAAGATTAAAATATATACATCAAATAAATAATACTCCTTTAATATTTAAAATACATGGTAATCAGTTAACAAAATTAAATAATAATTATAAACGTTACTTATTAAATTTTTTTTATAAAAAATTACAATGTATTGGTAATGTTATAAATTTCAAATTTCAAGAAAATAAAAATCCATACAATTAATTTATTAAAATCAATATTTATTCTTTTATAATATTTTATTTAAATAATATTTCCATTTGTTAATGCATAAATATGAAAAAAAAAAATCCATATTTTAAATTTGAAGTAGCACCTATGTTTAAAAAAACTAATAAATATTGTAGATATTTTTATCGCAAATTAACAAAAAAATCACTTTTATATACTGAAATGATTCATTCTAATTTAATTAAAAATAATGCAAAAATTTTATTAGAAAATAATAATGTGAATAATCTTGCATTACAATTAGCTGGTAATGAACCAAAATTATTATCTTTATGTGCGAAAAAAGCAGAAAAAATAGGATATAAAGAAATAAATTTAAATTTAGGATGTCCTTCTTTAAGATCTCAAAAAGGTAATTTTGGAGCATGTTTAATATCTCAACCAATAATTGTATCTAATTGTATTAAATCTATGAGTGATGCTGTGTCAATACCTATTACAATAAAAATGCGTATTGGTATTAATAATAATGATAATTATCATTTTCTACATAATTTTATTGATTTAATGGTTCAGAGTGGTTGTACAAGATTTATTATTCATGCTAGAAAAGCATTACTTTACAAAAAAATTAATACGAGAAAAAATTTAATTATTCCTAAATTAAATTATAAAATTATTTATAAAATAAAAAAAAATTTTCCAAATATAAAAATCTCAATTAATGGTGGGATTAAAACTTTATTAAATATAAAAGAACATTTAAAATATGTTGATGGAGTAATGATTGGTAGAGAAGTTTTTAAAAATCCAATGATATTAATAAATATAGATAAACATATTTACAATATAAAAAAAACTATTATTAAAGATCCTTTAATAATAATAAAATCTATGTTTCCCTATATAAAATCAGAATTAAATAAAGGTGTCCCTTTAAGAACTATTATTACTCCTTTATTAAATATTTTTTATGGTATTAATGGATCGCATGCTTTTAAAAATTTTATTTTTAACAAAACAAATTCTTTAAAAAATAATAGTTTAGATATATTAAAAAATGCTTTGTGTTATATAAAACATAAATAATATATTTTATTTTTATTTTTTAAATAAATTAAAAATTATATTGATAAATGGTAATAAATAATTGAATGAAACAATTTAAAAAAGATTTACAAATTGAAAATATAAAAACTCCTCCACATTCTTTAGAAGCAGAACAGTCAATATTAGGAGGATTAATGTTAGATAATAATCGCTGGGATCGTATTATAGAAAAAATAATAGTAGATGATTTTTTTATTTTATCACATAAAATAATTTTTAATGAAATGAATTCTTTAATAGAATTAGGAAAACCTATAGACTTAATAACATTATCTGAATCTTTAGAAAATAAAAAAAAATTAAATCAAGTAGGAGGATTTGCGTATTTAGCTGAATTATCCAAAAATATTCCTAGTATATCAAACATATATGCTTATGCTGATATTGTTCATGAACGTGCTATAATTAGAGAAATGATATCTGTTGCTAATGAAATAGCTGAAGCTGGATATTATCCAAATGGCAGAAATAGTGAAGATTTATTAAATTTAGCAGAATCTCGTGTGTTTAAAATTGCAGAAAAAAGATTTTATAAAAATACTAAACCTAAAAATTTAGAAGAAATTTTAGAAGTTACTATATCTAAAATTGAATCATTTTATAATGCACCTCAGAAAGGAATTACAGGAATAGATACTGGATATCATGAATTAAATAAAAAAACATCAGGATTACAAAATTCTGATTTAATAATTATTGCGGCACGTCCTGCTATGGGTAAAACTACACTTGCAATGAATATTTGTGAATATACAGCAATATCTCAAGATAAACCTGTATTAATATTCAGTTTAGAAATGCCTTGTGAACAGATTATGATTCGTATGTTAGCCTCTCTTTCTCGCGTAAATCAAAGTAAAATTAGAACAGGACAATTAAATGATAATGATTGGAAAAAAATATCTAATACTATGGGAATTTTACTAAAAAAAAAAAATATATATATTGATGATTCTTCAGAATTAACTCCAACAGAAATTAGATTACGTTCCCGGAGAGTATTTAGAGAACATAATGGTTTAAGTTTAATAATGGTAGATTATTTACAATTAATGAAAGTACCTTCTTTATCTTTTAATAGAACACTAGAAATATCTGAAATTTCACGTTCTTTAAAATCATTAGCTAAAGAATTACATGTCCCAGTTGTTGCTTTATCTCAATTAAATAGATCTTTAGAACAAAGATCTGATAAAAGACCTATGAATTCTGATTTAAGAGAATCTGGGTCAATTGAACAAGATGCAGATTTGATTATGTTTATTTATAGAGATGAAGTATATAATGAAAATACTAATTTACATGGTATAGCTGAAATTATCATAGGAAAACAAAGAAATGGACCTATTGGAACCATAAAATTAATTTTTAATAATCAAATTACACGTTTTGATAATTATTCAGATTATTATAATAATGAAAATATTTAAAATTTTCTTTAAAATAATTTAATTAATTTTTTATAAAAATTTAATTTTTATAAAAAAATATTACACAAAAAAAAAATTAATATAAAATTATTTATATCATTTAATTAAGAAAAAAGCAATGTTAAAAATTTTTAATACATTAAGTAAAAAAAAAGAAATATTTATTCCTATTAATAAAAGAAAAGTAAAAATATATGTATGTGGTATTACTCCATACGATATATGCCATATTGGGCATGGCAGAACTTTTATTGTATTTGATATTATTATTAGATATTTAAAATTTTTAAATTATGAAGTCTATTATATCCGAAATATTACTGATATTGATGATAAAATTATACATTTAGTAAATAACGAAAATAAAGACATATATTCTATTACAAAACAAATAATTGATAAAATATCAGAAGATTTTAATAATTTAAATATATTATTACCTAATTTTGAACCAAAAGTTACTGATCATATAAAGGATATTATTTTTATAATAAAAAAATTATTACTAAATAATATTGCATATATTGCTAAAAATGGTGATATTATGTTTTCCGTAAAAAAATATCCAAAATATGGGATTTTATCTAAACAAAATATAAATTTATTACAATCAAATATAAAAATTAAGAATATTAATTTTAAACAAAATTATAAAGATTTTATTTTATGGAAACTAACTAATAAATTAAATATAGGCTGGAATTCTCCATGGGGGTATGGACGTCCAGGATGGCATATAGAATGTTCAACTTTAAGTCGTAAATATTTAGGAAAATGTTTTGATATACATGGAGGAGGTAATGATTTAATATTTCCTCATCATGAAAATGAAATTGCACAATCTACTTGTATTGATCCAGAATTTTATGTTAATTATTGGATACATACAGGAATGATTATAATTAATAATAAAAAAATGTCTAAATCTTTAAAAAATACTTTTAAAATAAAAGATTTATTATTAAAATATGATAGAGAAGTTATTAGATATTTTTTAACGGCCACTCATTATCGTAGTCCTATTATATTTGATGAAATTAAATTAAAACAAGCACAAATAACTATAAAAAAATTATATACTTCTTTATTTTATAAAAAAAAATCTTTTAATATACAAAATATTAAAAATAATTTTTTTTTATTAGAACAACAATTTTATAATGCTATGAATAATGATTTTAATACTCCTAAAGCATATAGTATTTTATTTAAAATATCTAAAAAAATTAATATTTATTATAGAAATAAAAAATATTTAATTACTAATTATTATATTTCAAAATTAAAGAAATTAGGTAATATTTTAGGAATTTTATTTTATAATCCTAAAAAATATTTACAAGATAATAAAGATTTATTTAATTTTTATAGTAAAGATAAAATTAAAGAATTAATTAAAAAACGTAATATTGCTCGTAAAAATAAATTATGGGATAAGGCTGATTTAATTAGAAATCAATTAAGAAATAAAAATATTATTTTAGAAGATACAGATATTGGAACAATATGGAAAAAAAAAATATAAAATTTCATATAATAAAATTAATAAATATTTTATACAAAATTTATAGACTTTTTTATTTAAGAAAAAAAGTAATTAAATTACGTAAAATAATTAACAACTATAATTATAGATATTATATATTAAATAATTCTAATATTCTTGATTATCAATATGATAAATTATTAACTCAATTAATAAAATTAGAACATTTATATCCTTATTTAAAAAATAAAAATTCACCTACTCAATTAGTAGGTGCAAAAGTTAAATCATATATATTACAAAAAAAAAAAAAACATAAAATACCCATGCTATCATTAAATAATGTTTTTAATGAAAATAATTTATTTAAAAAATTTTTTTCCCCTATTAATAAAAGAATAAATAGCTCTAGTTTTTGTTGTGAATTAAAATTTGACGGTATAGCAATTAATTTATTATATAAAAATGGTTATTTAGTTAGTGCTATAACAAGAGGAGATGGCAATATTGGAGAAAATATTATAAAAAATGTATTACAAATTAAAAATATACCTCATATTTTAAAGGGAAAAAATTTACCAAATATATTAGAAGTAAGAGGTGAAATATTTATAACAAAAAAAAAATTTAAATTATTAAATCAAAAAAAATTAAATCAAAATAAATTATTTAGTAATACAAGAAGTGCTACATTAGGAATATTAAAATTAAATAAAAATATTAATAAAAAAATTTTTAATTTATTAAATTTTTTTAGTTATGGAATTGGTTTTACAAATAAAAATTTTTTTTTAAATCAACAAGAAATATTAAAAAAATTACAATATTATGGAATTCCTATATGTAAACATACAAAAGTTTATTCTTCTTACTATGAAATTATTAATTTTTATAAATATTTTAAAAAAAAGAGATATTTTTTACCTTATAATATTGATGGTATTGTTATTAAAATAAATAATATAAAAAAACAAAATATTTTTGGATGTACAAATCATGCACCTAAATGGGCTATTGCTTATAAATTTCCTTCACAAGAAAAATTAACATCATTAAAAAAAGTAATTTTCCAAATTGGACGTACAGGAATTCTTACTCCAATTGCTAATTTTCATACAGTAAATATTAATGGAGTAAATATTAATTTTGCTACATTATATAATATTAATGAAATAAAAAGATTAAATTTAAAAATTGGGGATAAGATTATAATACAAAGATGTGGTGATGTAATACCTAAAGTTACTAATGTTGTAATTAATGAAAAATGTACAAGAAAAAGAAAAAATATTTTGATACCTAAAAGGTGTCCTAGTTGTAATTCTATTTTAAATAAGAAAAAAAATAATATTTTATATTGTACGTCAGAACTATTTTGTAAAGCTCAATTAAAAGCATATTTAAAACATTTTATTTCAAGAAATGCTATGAATATTAGTTTTATTGGTGAAAAATTAATTGATAAATTAGTAGATAAAAATTTAATAAAAAATTCTGTAGATTTATTAAATTTAAATAATTTTGTTTTATCTAAAATAGAAAATTTAGGAAATAAATCTATTGAAAAAATTTTAAAATGTTTAAAAAAAAAACATAAAGTTACATTTAATAGATTTTTATTTTCTTTAGGAATTCCTGAAGTAGGGATAGTAACTTCTAATATTATATCATTTTTTTTTAAAACGTTAGAAGATTTTTTAAATACTAATTTAATTAAATTACAAAATATTACGAATATAGGAGAAAAAACTGCATTAAATATATTAAATTATATTAAAAAAAAACATAATATAAATATTATTCAAAACTTATTAAAAAAAATAGATATTATCTATACTAATAATATTTCAAAAAAAAATTTTTTTTATCAAAAAAAAATAGTTATTACTGGAAGATTTAAATTTATAACAAGATATAATCTTGTCAATCAATTAAGGATATTAGGAGCAATTATAAATAATAATATTAGTAAAAAAACAAATATCCTAATTTTAGGTATAAAACCAAGTTCAAAATTATTAAAAGCAACTAAATTTAATATTAAAATTATTAATGAAAATAAAATAATTTATTTACTTAATCAAATAAGTAATTTTGAAAAATATTAAAATTTGTTTATTTATCAAATAAATGATATTGTTATTGAACAATACGCATATTTTAATTAAAAAAATTTTAATAATAAAATTATATGAAATATATTAAAGATATTATAGAAAATTATTTTTCGGAATATGAAAAAAATAATAATTTATTAAAAAATAAAGAAGTTATCAATAATATTAATAAAGTAATTAAATTTTTAGATAAAGGTATAATTAGAGTAGCTGAAAATATTAAGAAAAATTGGATAGTTCATGAATGGATAAAAAAAGCAATATTATTATATTTTCATATTAATCAAAATTTGATTTTTAAAGGTACATATAATAATTTTTACGATAAAATACCTTTAAAATTTGATAATAATTTTAAAATCCATGATTTTGAAAAAATAAAATGTCGTATTATACCACCTACTGTAGTAAGATATGGATCTTTTATTTCTAAAAATACAATATTAATGCCTTCATTTATTAATATAGGTGCTTTTATAGGCAAAAAAACTATGGTAGATACTTGGTCTACAATAGGTTCTTGTGCTCAAATAGGAAATAATGTTCATATTTCAGGAGGAGTAGGCATAGGTGGTGTTTTAGAACCAATACAATCTAGACCTACTATTATTGAAGATAATTGTTTTATAGGAGCAAGATCAGAAATAGTAGAAGGAGTAATTGTAAAAAAAGGATCAGTAATTTCAATGGGAGTATATATAGGACAAAGTACTAAAATTTATAATAGAGAAACAGGTTTAATTCACTATGGTGTAATTCCTAGTTATTCTGTTGTAGTACCTGGTAGTTTACCATCTAAAGATGGTAAATATAACTTATATTGTGTAATAATAGTAAAAAAAGTAGATAAAAAAACTTTAAGTAAAACTGAAATTAATGATATTTTACGTGAAGCTAAACACATAACCAAAATAACTAATTAATTATTTATTATCGAATAATAACTTGATTGCTATTTTAAAAGTAAAAACTAAAAATATTTAACTTTTTTATATCTGCATCCGGGAGGATTTGAACCCCCGACCACTCGGTTCGTAGCCGAGTGCTCTATCCCCTGAGCTACGGATGCTTCGAATATTTTTCGGTGAGAGAGAGATTCGAACCCTCGATGTAGAAAACCACATACACCCTTAGCAGGGGTGCGCCTTAAGCCACTCGGCCATCTCACCAATTATATTTACTAGATATAATATTATATCTTTTATAAAAACTTTGTCAAATTAATTATTTTTTTATAAAAAAAATAAGTTTATTTTAACGAATTTGTTTTTTGATTTTTCTCTGCTTGTATACGTTGATATATTTCTTCACGATGAACAGCAATTTCTCTAGGAGCATTAACACCTATTCGAACTTGATTCCCTTTTATTCCTAATACTGTTACTATAACTTCATCACCTATCATAAGTGTTTCGCCTACTCGGCGAGTAAGAATAAGCATCCTTTTCTCCTTAAAAAAATAAAATATAATAAAATATTTATTATATTCGTATTTATTTAAAATAATAATTTTAAATTTTATTTTTAAATACATCTAATTAATTTTAATTGAAATTTTAAATGAAATTAATTTATTTATTTATTTTATTCAAAATAAATAATCTTATCTTAGATAAAAAAAAATAATATTTATCTTCATTGAGATTAATATTTCCTTGTGCCATATTAACACATCCATTTATTTTACAAACATTTTTATCTAAATTTTTTTTAATAATTTCCATAATATTTATTGTTTTAGAAAGATCTTTTGTAATTTTTATTACAAAAAATATTTTATTTTCCCATTTTGTAGATAAAAAAATTATTACTTTTTTAAATTTTTTTAATAATTTTTTTATAATATAATTAAATAATTTTGGATGAAAATTATATATTTTACTTATTATTAAATTAATATTATTTAATAAAATTTTATTTTTTAATAAAAATTTTTCTTCTTTTAAAATAATATATTGTTCTAATTCTTTAATATTACATTTTAATATATTAACTTTTTTTTTGTTTAATAAAATATTTTTTATTAAATTTTTTTCATCTGTTTTAAAGATATTGGAAATATATTTAATATTTTTATTCTGTTTTTGTATATATTCTAATGCAAAATTATGAGTAATAGCATGTATACGTTTTATGCCACTGGCGATATTTAAAAATTTTGTAATTATAAAAAAACCAATTTCTTGAGTATTTAATACATGTGTTCCACAACAATATTCTTTTGAAATATCTTTAATATCTACAATTCGTACAATATCACTGTATTGATTATTAAATAAAGCAATAATATTATTATCTTGTATTTTATTTTTTTCTATCAAATATGTTTTTATAGGTATATTTTGGAAAATATAAGTATTTACTTGTTTTTCAATATCAAAAATATCTTTTAATACTAAAGAATTATTATATGAAAAATCAAACCTTAAGTATTTATTAGTAATGAAAGATCCTTTTTGTTGGACATAATTACCAAATTTTTTACGTAAGATAGAATGTAATAAATGTGTTGCAGAATGATTTCTACTAATTAGTATGCGATTTGATATATTTATTTTAGAATATAAATAATCATTAGTTTTTAATGTTCCTAAAATCATTTTACCAATATGAATAATTAAATTTCCTTGTATTTTCGTATTATAAACTTGAAATATATTTTTTTTATCTTTTTCTAAAAATCCTATATCACCTATTTGTCCTCCAGATTCTCCATAAAAAGAAGTAATATCTAATATTATTTCTCCTTGATCTCCTGTAATTATTTTATCTACTAATTTCTCATTTAAGTATATATCAATTATTTTACTATAAATAACAAAATTTTCATATCCGTTAAATTTTGAAATTTTATTTTTATAATAAAAAAAATTTTTTTTTTCAAAAAAATTTTTTTTTCTTGAATTTTTTTTTTGAATATCCATGTATTTTATAAATTCTTTTTTATCAATATTAATTTTTTTATTTATACATATATTTTCTATTAAATCAGGAGATAATCCAAATGTATCATATAAATAAAATATTTTCTCTCCGGATAAATATTTTTTTTTTAATTTTTTAATTTCTTTATCTAATAATAAAATTCCTGATTTTATAATTTTATTATAATTTTCTTCTTCATTTTTAATTATATTAATAATATTATCATATTTTTTATATAAAATATTTTTTTCTTTATCATTAATATATTTAATATATATTTTTACTAATCTATAAAAAAATGTTTCTTTTTTACCTAAAATTCTACCATGATTTATAGCTCTTCTAATAATTCTTCTTAATACATACCCTCTTTTTTCATTACTAGGTACAATACCTTCTAATATTAAATGAACAGAAGATCTAATATGATCAGCTATAACTTTTAGTGAGTTATGTTTTAAATCTTGATTTTTAATAAAATTATTTATATCTTTAATTATTTTTCTAAAAAAATATAATTGATAATTTGAATTAACTCCCTCTAAAATAGAACTAATACGTTCTAATCCCATACCTGTGTCAACTGATTTTATTGATAAAGGGATTAATTCTCCTTTTAAATTTTTATTAAATTGTATAAATACAATATTCCATATTTCAATAAAACGATCTCCTAACAAGTTATTTTGAATATTTCCCTTTAAATTACAACCTAAATCATAAAAAATTTCAGTAGAAGGGCCACAAGGTCCTGTATCTGACATTTGCCAAAAATTATCAGAATTATATATTTCATTATTTTTGTCTTTTCTTAAAAAGATATTTTTTTTAGAAATACCAATATTTTTATGCCAAATATTATATGTTTCTATATCTGTATAATATACTGTTATATATATTTTTTCTTTTTTTAAGTTAAACCATTTAGAATCAGTTAATAATTCCCATGCATAAGAAATTGCTTCTTGTTTAAAATAATCTCCAAAACTAAAATTTCCTAACATTTCAAAAAATGTATGATGTCTATTTGTAAAACCAACATTTTCTAAATCATTATGTTTTCCTCCTACTCGTATACATTTTTGAACTGTAGTAATTCTTGGATAAGGAGGTTTTTTATATCCTAAAAAATATTCTTTAAACTGATTCATACCTGCATTTGTAAATAATAATGATGTATCATTATAAGGTATTAAAGAACTACCTTCTATTATTTTATGTTTTTTTGTAGAAAAAAATTCTAAAAACATTTTACGTACTTCTTCTATTCTACTTCCCATATTATACATTATCCTTAATTATAATTAAAATTATATATAAATTAATTATAAAAAATAAAATACTTCATTATATTATTTTTTTTTAAAAAAAATTTCTCGTATTTTTTTTTCAATTTCTATAGATTGTTTTTTATTTTTTTTTAAAAAATTTATAGCATTAATTTTTCCCTGTCCAATTTTTTCATTATGAAAACTGTACCATGATCCACATTTTTCAATTATTTTTTCTTTTACTCCTAAATCTAATAATTCTCCATAAATATTAATACCTTTACCATAAATAATTTGAAATTCTGCTTTTTTAAAAGGTACTGCAACTTTATTTTTAACAACTTTTACTCTTGTTTCATTACCAATTATTTCATCTCCTTTTTTAACATTACCAATTTTCCGAATATCTAATCTTACAGAAGCGTAAAATTTTAATGCATTACCTCCTGTTGTTACTTCAGGATTACCAAATAAAATACCAATTTTCATGCGAATTTGATTAATAAAAATTAAAAGTGTATTTGATTGTTTTAAATTACTTGCTAATTTACGCATAGCTTGACTCATCATTCTTGCTGCTAGTCCTACATGAGAATCTCCTATTTCTCCTTCTATTTCAGCTTTAGGAGTTAAAGCTGCTACAGAATCTACAATAATAACATCGATTACTCCTGATTTTGCTAATGAGTCACATAATTCTAATGCTTGTTCTCCTGTATCAGGTTGTGAACATAATAATTTATTAATATCAACATTTAATTTTTTAGCATATATAGGATCTAGTGCATGTTCTGCATCAATAAAAGCACAAATTTTTCCTAACTTTTGGGCTTCAGCTATAATTTGTAATGTTAAAGTAGTTTTACCAGAGGATTCTGGACCGTATATTTCTACTATTCTACCAATTGGTAAACCACCAATACCTAATGCTATATCTAAGGATATAGATCCTGTTGATATTGATTCTATATCCATAGTTCTATTATCACCTAACCTCATAATAGAACCTTTACCAAATTGGTTTTCGATTTGAATAATAGCATCTTCAAGAACTATTTTTTTTTTATTTAAATCCATAATATTCACCTACTTTATATTTTTTAAAATAATAAATTTAATTAAAAATTTTTATAAAAATAAAATTTTTTTATTATAATAAAACTATTCATATGAATTTATTCTTAATAATATATTAAAATGTTAAAAAAAAATAATCTTTATAAAAATGCAAATTATATTTTAGATATACAAGGATTACAGTGCCCAACAACTATTATGATGATTAGAAAAA
The DNA here is from genome assembly GCF_012568445.1 of Enterobacteriaceae endosymbiont of Donacia vulgaris. Taxonomy (NCBI): domain Bacteria; kingdom Pseudomonadati; phylum Pseudomonadota; class Gammaproteobacteria; order Enterobacterales; family Enterobacteriaceae; species Enterobacteriaceae endosymbiont of Donacia vulgaris. The sequence continues at coordinate 23,808 of NZ_CP046190.1, read as the reverse complement.
AAACACTTCGGATTAAAAAACATGAAACTTTATTAATTATTACTGACGACTTATTAGTTAATATAGATATAAAAAATTTTTGTTATTTTATGAATTATAACATAATTTATAAAAAAATATATAATGTACCACCATATTTCTTTTTAATAAAAAAATTATAGTTTTTTTAAAATAAAATTCGTTTACATAAAAGATAAGTAACGATACCAAATCTTTTTTCTCGATATTTGAACCAATTTTTTGGTAAAAAAAATTTATTACTTTTAGTTCTATATTCAATAAAAATATAAGCATTATGTTTTAACCAATTATTTTTTTCTAATAAAAAACAGGTTTTTTGTAATAAAATATTTGTTTCACAAAATGGAGGATCTATAAAAATTAAATCATATTGCTTATTTGATTTTTTTGATAAAAAAATTAAAGTATTTTTATAAATTAAGGAAATATTTTGTATTTTTAATAAAAAAATATTTTTTTTTAATTGTTGAAATATTTTTTTATTATTTTCAATTAATGTAGCAAATAAGATATTTCTAGAAAAAGCTTCAAAACTTAAAATTCCAGTACCAGCATAACAATCTAAACAATTAAACACATGTAAATTACTGTTTATAAGCCAATTAAATAAATTTTCACGAATAAAACACATTGTGGGTTTTAATATTTTATTGTCTATAATTTTTATTTTTTTACCTTTCCATTTACCTGCTATAATATTAATAGTATTTAAAGATTTTTGTTTTTTCATAATTTATGTAAAATAACTTAATAATAATAATTACTTTAAAAGTATTTTTGATATATTATTTAAATAATTATTTAATTATATCAAGTAATTTTATTACTAGATAATTTAAAATTTTGTAAAAAAATGATAAATAAAAAAAATACAATTCCAAAAAACGAAAAAAAAATAAGTTTTTTTAGTTATTTAAAAAAAAAATTAATTAAAACAAGTAATAATATTAGTAAAAAAATTATTAAACTTTTTAAACAAAAAAATACTATTGATAAAAAATTATTTGATAAGTTACAAGAAAAATTAATTATTTCTGATATAGGTATACATACTACAAAAAAAATTATTGATTCAATAAAAAAATATGTAACATTAAATAATCTACAAGATTCTTCTCAATTATATAAATATTTAAAAATAGAAATGTTAAATATTTTAAGCCATGTAGAAATTCCTTTAGTAATTAATAAAAATATAAAAAAACCCTTTATAATATTAATAATAGGTGTAAATGGAGTAGGTAAAACTACTACAATAGGAAAATTAGCATATTACTTCTATAAAAAAAAAAAATCTGTAATGTTAGCTTCTGGTGATACTTTTAGAGCAGGTGCACATGAACAATTATTTACCTGGAGTAAAAAAAGTAATAGTTTTTTTATATATAATTCTAAAAAAAAAGAAAGTTCAGCAGTTATTTTTGATGCAATTTTTCAAGCTAAAAAAAAAAAAATAGACATTTTAATTGCTGATACATCAGGAAGATTACATAATAATATTTCTCTTATGGAAGAATTAAAAAAAATTGTACGTGTGATAAAAAAAAATAATAATATGGTTGTTGATGAAATTATGTTAATTTTAGATGCAACTATTGGACAAAATTCTATTAATCAATTAAAAACATTTCACAATAATATTGGAGTAACCGGTATTACTTTAACTAAAATAGATGGAACTGCAAAAGGTGGAATTATTTTTTCTTTAGCAAATAGATTTAATATCCCAATTAGATTTATTGGTTGTGGGGAAAAAATAACAGATTTACATTTATTTAATGCAAAAGATTTTATTAATGCAATTTTATAATTATTAATTAATTTTTAATAATACCATTTTAAAATTAATTATATAATATGTTAATAATTTTTTATTTTTGGAAGAATTAATGTATAAAAATATATTTACCTCTAATTTAAGATCTTCTATTGTTGTACCCATTGGTACACTAGATTCTTATATATATGTTACAAATAATTATCCAATATTAACTTCTGATGAAGAACAAGAATTATCAAAAAAATTATATTATAAAGGAGATTTAGAGGCTGCAAAAAAATTAATTTTATCACATTTAAGATTTGTTATACATGTAGCTAAATATTATTCAGGATATGGACTACAACAAGCAGATCTTATTCAAGAAGGGAATATAGGTTTAATGAAAGCTGTACGTAGATTTAATCCAGAAGTTGGGGTGCGATTAGTATCTTTTGCTATTCATTGGATTAAAGCAGAAATACATGAATATGTTTTACGTAATTGGAGAATAGTAAAAGTTGCTACTACTAAAGCACAAAGAAAATTATTTTTTAATTTACGTAAAGCCAAACAAAGATTAGGTTGGTTTAATCAAGATGAAATTAAAATGGTTGCTAAAGAATTAGGAGTATCTATTAAAGATGTTTGTGAAATGGAATCACGTATGTCAGCTCAAGATATGAGTAATAATAATAATAATAATATTAAAGATAATTTTAAAAACAAAAAAGATAATTCAAATATCTTTCTTAAAGATCATAATTCTAATTTTGCAAATATAATTGAAAAAGATAATTGGAGTAAATTTATTTCAAATAAATTATATAAAGCTATATTAAAATTAGATTATCGTAGTCGTAATATTATTACTTTAAGATGGTTAAATAAAAATAAAGAAAAAACTACATTACAAGAATTAGCAAATTATTATGGTATATCTGCAGAACGTATAAGACAATTAGAAAAAAATGCAATGAAAAAATTACGTTTTATTATTGGAAATTTATTTTTTATATGATTTATATTTTTTTAATATTTTTTATGTAATAATCATTTAATTAATAATTTTTAAAATATATGAAATTTAATTATAAAAAGGATTAAAAGTGGCTAGTAGAGGTATTAATAAAGTAATTATTGTTGGTTTTTTAGGTAAAAATCCTGAGATACGTTATATGCCTAATGGAAATCCTGTAGTAAATATTACAGTTGCTACTTCAAATAATTGGAAAGATAAAAATACCGGAGAAAATAAAGAAAAAACTGAATGGCATCGTATTGTTATTTTTGGAAAATTAGCAGAAATTTCTAATGAGTATTTAAAAAAAGGTTCTCAAGTATATATTGAAGGTTATTTACAAACTAGAAAATGGCAAAATCAAAATGGTCAAGATAATTACATAACTGAAATAATTGTAAGTATAGGAGGTACTATGCAAATGTTAAATAATTTACGTCAAAATGATAATAATTTATTAAATAAAGAAAAAAAATCAAAAGAAATTAAAAATAGTTGGAAAAAAAAAATTAATATATCTAATAATATAGAAAAAAATAATAATGATGAATCATCTATTAATAAAAATGAAAATGAAAATCTTCTTGATTTTGAAGATGACATACCATTTTAATCATTAAAAAAATTTTTAATTTAAAAAAGAATTAATAATTAATATTATGCTTTATAATAATTTTTTACTTTTAAAACTTAAAAAAAAATTTACAAAACATTTACCTCCAATTAAAGGTTTTGTTAAAATTCTAAATAAAAAAACAGGAATTTTAGAAACAGATAAAAATTATATTTATTATATATCTTGTATTTATTTAAAATATATTATGGAAGGAGATTATATTTTAGCTAATATAAAAAATAATGATAATGGTCAATTAGAAGTTATTCCAATTAAATTATTAAAATCCAATATTAATATTTTTGAAGGAATAATTAAAAAAAAAAATAATATTATTTATATAATTCCAGAAAAAAAAATTTTGTATAAAAATATAATAAAATGTAATATAAAAAAAAATATAGAAAATATTATTAAAAATGGAGATAAAGTAATTGCTAAAATTATTCAACATCCCTTAAAAGGGGGGAATAATATATTTATAGCTGAAATAACAAAATTTTTAAATGAAGATAATAAATATTTAATTCCATGGTGGAATATTTTATTAAAATATAATCTTTCAATTAATTCTCCTAGTAATAATTTATGTAAAAAAATAAAATTTCTAAATGATAATTTATATAGAAAAGATTTAACTAAATTATGTTTTATCACAGTAGATAATAAAGATACAAAGGATATAGATGATTCATTATATATAGAAGAATTATCTGAAGATAAATTATTAGTTTATGTGGCTATTGCAGATCCTACTGCTTATATTGAAAAAGATAATGAAATAGATAAAATAGCTTCAAAAAGAATGTTTACTAATTACTTACCAGGATTAACAATTCCTTTATTACCAAAAATATTATCAGAAAATTTTTGTTCTTTACAACCTAATAAAAAAAGACCTGTTTTAATTTGTAAAATGATAATTCATAAAAATGGTTTTTTGTCTAAAAAAATAATTTTTTTTACAGGTTGGATTAAATCACATGCAAAATTAAATTATTATGATGTTTCTAATTGGTTAGAAAAAATAGGTAATTGGAAACCTGATAATAATAAAATAGAACAACAAATTATTTTTTTATATAAATTTTATTTATATCGTCAGAAATGGAATCATCAAAATATTGTAGCTTTTAATAATACTGATTATAAATTTGTTTTTGGTGATAAAGGACGTATAGTCGATATAATAAAAGAAAAAAAAAGAATAGCACATAAGATAATTGAAACAGCTATGATTACAGCAAATATATGTGCATCTGAAGTATTATATAAAAAATTAGGTTTTGGAATATATAATGTATATTATGGTTTTAATATAAGTAAAACAAATAAAATAATAGAATTATTAAATGAATATAATATTAAATATGATAAATTATTTTTAACTACTTTAAAAGGTTATAAACAAATATATAATAAATTATATGAATTAAATGCATCTTTTATTTTAAATAGAATAAAAAAATATCAATTAATTACATTATTTAATATAAAACCAGGTCCTCATTTTTCTTTAGGGGTAAAAAGATATGCTACTTGGACATCTCCTATACGTAAATTTGGAGATATGATTAATCATAGATTGATTAAATCAGTTATAGATAAAAAATATAATATATCAAAACCTATTAATGATATATTTATTAACATGAATAAAAAACGTTATTTACATAAAAAAGTAAAAAATGAGATAAATAATTTTTTATATTTACAATATTTTAAAAATATATCTATTCGTAGTAAAATTTTTATATCTGAAATAATTGATATATTTTATTATGGTATAAAAATAAGATTAATTAAAAATGGTGCTTATGCTTTTATTCCTAAAAAATTTTTGTGTAATAACATTGATAATATTATTATCAATCAAGAAAAGGGAGTTATTTTTAATAAAAATAAATTATTTTTTAAAATTACTGATAAAATAAAGGTTATTATAAAAGAAGTAAATATTAATGGTATTATTGCGAAAATAATTTAATATATTAGGTAAAGTATGACAGTTAAAGGGCATATAATATTTACAATAGCTAGTAGTGTTTTAATACAACATTTTATATTTTCTAATATTATGTATCATGATGATTGGTGGCGTATTATTCCTGTTTCTATTGTTACATGTTTATTACCTGATATTGATAATCCTCAATCTATTTTAGGACGTAAAATTAAAATTTTATCATATTTAATTAATAAAATATTTGGACATAGGGGATTTACACATAGTTTATTATCAGTTTTAGTTTTCAGTTTTATAATTTTTTCTATTAATTTAAAATTAAATTGTGTTTTTGATGTTAAATTAGGTTTGATTATAGGTTATTGTAGTCATATTGTTGCAGATATATTAACACCATCTGGTGTACCATTATTATGGCCTTATAAAAAAAAATTTAAGTTACCACTTATTACAAAAAAATTTCTTAAAGAAGATATTTTTTGTTATTTATATTTAATATTTTCTTTGTATTTATTGTATCCTATTTGTAATAATATTATAATGAAATTCTTCTATTAATTGATTTTAAAATATTAGTTAGATTTTTAATTTTTTATTTAATTATATAAAGATAATAAAATATTATGTTATTAAAAAAAAAAATGCTAGTTACTTGTGCACTACCTTATTCTAATGGCAGTATTCATTTAGGGCATATGTTAGAACATATACAAGCAGATATTTGGGTTAGATACCATCGCATGTATGGTAATGAAATATATTTTATTTGTGCTGATGATGCACACGGTACTCCTGTAATGTTAAAATCTTTACAATTAAAAATAAGTCCGGAAAGTATGATTAATAAAATATATAATGAACATATTATAGACTTAAAACAATTTCATATTAGTTATGATAATTATTATACTACACATAGTAATGAAAATTTTTTTTTTTCTAAATTAATTTTTAATCGATTAAAAAAAGGTACATTTATTAAAAAAAAGATTATTAAGCAATTATATGATTCTGTTTATAATATCTTTTTACCTGATAGATTTGTAAAAGGAACATGTCCTAATTGTTTTTCTATCCATCAATATAGCGATCACTGTGAAAATTGTGGTACAACATATGCATCTATTAATTTAATGAACCCAATTTCTATTTTATCTCAAACAACCCCTATATTATGTAATTCTGAACATTTTTTCTTTGATTTACCTCAATTTTTTAATTTCTTAAAAAATTGGATTAATTCTGGTGTTTTAAATGAAAAAATAAAAAATAAAGTACAAGAATGGTTTATTTTAGGTTTAAAAAAATGGGATATTACTAGAGATGGACCATATTTTGGTTTTAAAATACCTAAAACTATTAATAAATATTTTTATGTATGGTTAGACGCCCCAATAGGTTATATAAGTACTTTTAAAAATTTATGTGATAATAAAAAATTAAATTTTTATGAATGGTGGAAAAAAACTTCTACTACTGAATTATATCATTTCATTGGAAAAGATATTGTTTATTTTCATAGTTTATTTTGGCCTGCAATGTTAGAAGGAAGTAATTTTAGAAAACCTACTAAATTATTTGTTCATGGACATGTAACATTAAATGGATATAAAATGTCTAAATCTAAGGGTAATTTTATTACTGCTAAAAAATGGTTAGATGTATTAGATCCTGATAGTTTACGTTATTATTATGCTTCTAAATTATCATCTGATATTAATGATATTGATTTTAATTTTTCTGATTTTGTTTATAAAATCAATGGAGATATTGTTAATAAAATTATTAATTTAGCATCAAGAAATGCTTATTTTATTAATAATTATTTTAATAATAATTTATCTAAAAATATTAATATGTCTTTTTATTTAAAATTTGTTAAAAAATCAGAAATTATTCATAAATATTTTATAGAATGCAAATTTAGTCATGTTATTAAACAAATAATAGTGTTATCAGATATAGCTAATTATTATATTGATAAATATAAACCATGGATCTTAATTAAAGATGATTTAAAAAAAAATGAAGTTCAAACTATTTGTTCTATGGGTATTAATATGTTTCGCGTAATTATGATATATATGAAACCAATTATGCCTATTTTATCTAAGAAAACAGAGTTATTTTTAAAATATAAATTATGTTTTAAAAATATTTTATGTCCTTTAATTAATAGAAAAATTAATAAATTTAAACCATTATTTTTTAGAATACATATAAAAGATTTACATAAAATACTAGATAAGTAATTATAAAACTTATTTTTTTATTTAAATCTTTATTTTTAATATTATAAAAAAATTATTTTAAAATCCTAGGTACTCTTTTAGAAACAGAACACATTAATTCATAACCAATAGTACCAGAAGATTTAGCAACGTCATCTATTTTAATATTTTCTCCCCATAGTTCTACTGAACTACCTATTCTTGCTGTTGGAATATTTGTTAAATCTATTGCAATCATATCCATAGATATATTACCTAATATTAATGTTTTAATGCCTTTTACTAAAACATACGTTTTATTATTAATATTTTTAGGATATCCATCTGCATATCCACATGCAATAATTCCTATTCTATGTTTTTTATCTGTATAATATTTACAATTATATCCTATTGTCTCTCCTTGAGATATTTTTTGTATGGATATTATTTTACTTTTTAGTGTCATAACAGGTTTTATATTTTTTTTAGCAATATCTTGCCAAATACCAGTTGGTGAAGCCCCATATAAAATAATTCCAGTTCTAATCCAATTATAATGACTGGATGAATGCCATAACATTGCTGCAGAATTAGCAAATGAACATGAAAATTTATAATAATTATGAATATTTTTTTTTATATTATTTATTTGTTTTTTTATAAAATTAGAATTTTTTGATGCGTCAGAAAAATGTGTCATTAAAGTAATTTTACAAATATTTATTTTATTTTTAATAATATTAATAATTTGCATAATATTTTTTACTGAAAATCCTAATCTATTCATTCCACTGTTAATTTTAATATATATATTAATTGGATATTTTGCTTTATATTTAATTAAATTATTTAATTGCCATTTACTATGTAAAGTAATAGTTAAAAAATATTTATAAATTAAATATAATTCTTCTTTATTAAAAAAACCTTCTAATAACAAAATAGGTTTATTATAACCATTTTCTCTTAAAATTATAGCTTCATCTAATGTTAAAACAGCAAAACCATCAGTATCATTTTTAATAATGGGAAAAATATTTTTAATACCATGTCCATAAGCATCTGCTTTTAATACAGTCCAAATTTTAGATTTATATGCAATGTTTTTAATTATTTTAAAATTATTTTTTACTGCATTAGTATTGATAATAGCATAGATTGGTCTTATCATATAATCACTCTGTGCAAAAAATTTTATATTTTATAAAAATTATAGACTATCTTTTATATATATAAGATATCAAATTATATTATTTTTTTTATTTTAGTATAAATTAATATTTAACTTCAAAGAAGTTTATTATATAATTAATCATAGAAAACTGTAATATTTCTTAGAAAGGATCTTAATAATGATTACCAGTAAATTTGGTATTGGTCAACAAGTAAGACATAAATTATTAGGTTTTTTAGGAGTTATAGTTGATGTTGATCCTGAATATTCTTTAAGTGATCCTAAAATTGATGAAGTGGCAGAAAGTATAACATTACGTAGTAAACCATGGTATCACGTAATAATGGAAGATGATAATGGACAACCAATACATACATATTTAGCTGAAGCACAATTATCTGGAGAACCATTAGAAAATGAACATCTAAGTAATTCATTATTAGATGAATTAGCAGATGCAATAAAAAAACAATTGATAAAGCCTAGATTAAGAAATTAATATAAATAATATAAAAAATTAATTATTGTATACGTATAAGATATTATACTATATTTTGTTATGTATTTAATTTAATAAAATTTATTGCATTTTTAATATGGTATATAATTTTTTTTTTACCCATTAAATAAATTATATCATTAATAGGAGGACTGTTTTCTAATCCAGTAATAGCTATACGTAAAATCATTGCTATTTTTTTAAAAGATATATTAAATATAAATATTGTTTTTTTTAAAACATTACTTATATTTTCTGAAGACCATATGTTAATATTAATTAATTTTTTTTCCAATATTTCTAAAATTATTTTAGTTTTTATATTTAAATAATTTTTAATTAAAATATTATTTTTATAATCTGGATTCTTATAAAAAATACAAAATAGATTATTTATTTCATTTATTGAATTACATCTTTTATAAAATATTTTATATAAATCTTTTAATTTTGGTCCATTATTTATATTAATATTTTTTGTAATACTAATATCTTTTAAAAAAAGAATCATATCTTCTTTTGATAATTTATTTAAATAATATTTATTTAGCCAATTTAATTTGTTTATATCAAAAATACTAGATGATTTATTTAAATTTTTTAAATTAAATAATTTTTTCATTTCTTCCTGTGAAAAAATTTCTTTATTTCCATAAGACCATCCTAAACGTAAAATATAATTTAATAAAGTAATTGATAAATAACCATTTTCTTTATATTTTAAAATATTAAAATTATTATCTCTTTTAGAAATTTTTTTCCCTAATTTATCTGTAATTATTGAAACATGTGTATATACAGGGATATTTGCTCCAATAGCATTAATAATATGTATTTGTTTAGGGGTATTATTTATATGTTCTTCTCCTCTAATTATATTAGTAATTTTCATATCCCAATCATCTATTACGACACAAAAATTATAAGTAGGAATACCATCTGATCTTTGAATTATAAAATCATCTAATTCGGCATTATTAAATTTTATTTCACCTCTAATTGTATCTGTAAATGTAATACATTTATTTTTAGGAATACGTAATCTTATTGTATAAGGTAATTTTTTATCATTTAATGATGTAATATTCCGACAATTACCATTATATTTAATTTTTTCACCATTCATTATTTGTTTTTTTTTGTTTTTTTCTAATTTTTTTTTAGAACAAAAACACTTATAAGCTTTATTATTATTTAACATTTGATTAATAATATTATTATATCTATTTATTCTTTTACTTTGTAAATAAGGTCCTTCATCCCAATCAATATTTAGCCATTGTAAAGTTTCAATAATATTGTTAATAAAAATTTTTTTTGATCTTTTAAAATCAGTATTTTCAATTCGTAATATAAATTTACCTTTATTTTTTCTTGCAAATAACCATGAATATAAAGCGGTACGAATATTTCCTATATGTAAGTAACCAGTTGGACTAGGTGCAAATCTAGTAATTATTTTCATAATTTTAAAATTTTTTTTATGTAGATTAATAATTTAATATATAATATAAATGATTTTATTTTTATTTTAAACATTTTTAATAAAAAACATTGACATTATAGTATTAAAAAATATAGCATATAAGAGTTATATTTTGGGTGATTAGCTCAGTTGGTAGAGTACCTCCCTTACAAGGAGGGAGTCGGCGGTTCGAGTCCGTCATCACCCATAGAATTTATAAGTAATTTATAAATATAATATTTTGGGTCGTTAGCTCAGTTGGTAGAGCAGTTGACTTTTAATCAATTGGTCGCAGGTTCAAATCCTGCACGACCCAATAAATGTTATTATTTATAAAAATTTTAGAATTTTAAATTTTTTTCTTATAAAAATAAATACCTAATATTTTAATAATTATAAATTTTAAATTTTCAGATATAAAAAAATATTTTATTAGATTTGTTTTTTATTAAAAATAAGGACAAGTGAAAAATTAAATATTAGTTTAGAATGTTTCTATATACATAGTATATTACAAATTAATTTATAAAATTAATTAATATTATAAGTTTTTTAAATATTTATAAATAATTTTACATGTGTTTAATTATAAATTTTATATATTCTAATATTTTTGCGCCCTACAGGATTCGAACCTGTGACAAATAGCTTAGAAGGCTATTGCTCTATCCTACTGAGCTAAGGGCGCAAAATATACTATGTGTAAGTAATGATATCACTATTACAATATAGATTCAAATTAATTAAATAAATTTTATTTATTATTTTAAAGTGAGTATCTAGAATGAATACTAAAATTATTAATGGGAATATTATTGCTAATAAAATATATAATAAAATTAATCAAAAAATGAAAATTATTTCATCAAATAAAAAAAGAAAACCAGGTTTAGGAATTATTTTAGTAGGTAATAATCCAGCTTCAGAAATTTATGTTAAGAATAAATTAAAAATTTGTAAAAAATTAGGTTTTTTTTGTTATAAATATAATTTATCTAAAAATATTAATGAAAAAAACATCATTAATATTATTAATTTTTTAAATAAAAAAAGAATTTTTGATGGTATTTTAATTCAGTTACCTTTACCTAAAAAAATTAATAAAATTAAAATTTTAGAAAAAATACATCCATTAAAAGATGTAGATGGATTCCATCCCTATAATATAGGACGTTTATGTCAAAGAGTACCTTTATTACGACCTTGTACTTCTTTTGGAATACTAGAAATATTAAAATATTATCATATTAATATATGTGGTTTAAATGCAGTAATTGTTGGTGCTTCTAATATAGTTGGACGGCCAATGGCTATGGAATTATTATTAAATAAATGTACTATTACTATTACTCACCGTTTTACAAAAAATTTAAAACATCATATAAAATATGCTGATTTATTAATTGTAGCTGTTGGAAAACCTAATTTTATACCAGGAGATTGGATTAAGCCTGGGGCTATTATTATAGATGTTGGAATTAACAGAATTAGCAAAAATAAAATAGTTGGTGATGTAGATTTTCAATTAGCTAAAAAAAAAGCTTCATATATTACACCTGTGCCTGGAGGTGTAGGACCTGTAACTGTAGCTATGTTAATGCAAAATATTTTATATGCTTATGAAAAGCATAATTTTTTATAAAAAAATTATGCTTAATTTTTATAATAAAGTTAATTGTTAAGCCGGATTCTGTCTAGAACAGTCATTTATCTAGAATAATAATCACTTATTATTTCAAGCAGCTTACCCAGATTCATAGTACGGGTAAATACGAATCTTATTTAGCCTTGCTCCTGGTGGAGTTTACATAGACATATATTATTACTAATATACCGGTATGCTTTTACCATACCTTTTCACCCTTACCATCTTTGAAAAGATGGCGGTATTTTTTCTGTTGCACTATTCGTAAGTTTAAACTTCCCAGTAATTATCTGGCACCAATACCCTATGGAGTCCGGACTTTCCTCTTTTATTACTTCATAAAAGCGACTGTTTTAATTAACTTTAGAAATATATATTATATATTATAATAATAATAATTAATATTTTTTTTTGATATAAAATTTATATAATAAATTCTTTTTTATAGAAAAAATATCAGAAGTTATTTGTATTGCTTTTTTTGTTGATAGTTCTTTTTTTAACAGTAAAAATGTTTTAATTATTTTAGGAGATATTTTATAGTTATTTAATTCAGAGTTATTATATCCACTAATAACTAATACTAATTCTCCTTTTAATCTATTTAAATCTAATTTAATCCATTTAATTAAATTAGATACATTATTACCATATATATTTTCCCATTTTTTTGTTAATTCTTTAATAAGTACTATATATCTTTCTTTTCCAAAAATTTTTTTTATATCATGTAAACATTTTAATAATCTATGTGTTGATTCATAAATAATTAATGTTCTATTTTCTAATTTTAATTCATTTAATCTTTGAATTCTTTTATTTTTTTTATGTGATAAAAATCCTTCATAACAAAATCTATTTGTTGGTAATCCTGAAATAATTAATGCTAAAATAGCAGCACATGGTCCTGGAATAGGGATAATATTAATGTCTTTTTGACGACATAATTTAATAATTCTATAGCCAGGATCACTGATTAATGGTGTACCTGAATCTGAAACTAAGGCAATATTATGCCCCTTTTTAATTTTTTTTAAAAAAAAAGTTGAATTCTTTTTTTCATTATATTCATAATAAGAATATAATTTTTTTTTTATTTTAAAATATTTTAATAATATTCCAGTTTTTCTAGTATCTTCAGCTAAAATATAATCTACTTTATTTAAAATAATTAAAGCTCTTTTACTTATATCATTATAATTACCTATAGGAGTAGCAATAATATATAAATTACCAGATTTCAAATCTTGATTTTTCATATTTTGAATAATTCATTATTTACAATATTTACTTTAATTATTTGATAAAATGTATTAATATACAAGCTGTAATATATAGTTTTATAAATATAAAAAAGGAGGAATGGCCGAGAGGTTGAAGGCACCGGTCTTGAAAACCGGAAATAGGAAACTATTCGAGAGTTCGAATCTCTCTTCCTCCTATTAAAAATCTTTTCATTATTTAAAAATATTAAAATTTAAATTAGTTATATAAATATGCAAATACATAAAAAAAATTTATGGAATGAAAAATTAGCAATAAAAATTTCTTCTTTAGAAAATATTATTTTAACAGCTAATCATTGGAAAGTAATTTATACATTACGTTTTTTATATAAAAAATATAATATACATCCTAATCTACGTATATTAATTTATACACTTAAAAAAAAATATAAAGATGTTTATTGGGACAGTATTATACTTTTTCAATTATTTCCTAATGGAACTATAAAACAGGCTTCTAATATTGCTGGTTTACCAAAAAATAATATTTGTTTATAAGAATAATTTTTATACTAAATTTTCTTAAAAAAGTATTTTTGATATTTATCATAGATTCTTTCTATATAAAAATATATAATTAACCAAATAAAACTATTTAAAATACTTTGTAAAAGTAATTGTAAATAATTATAATTAACATTATTTATACAATAAATAATACTATTTATAATAAATGTAACATATATTATAAACAACAACTTATTTATTATATGTAAATTTATAATAAATTTATAATTGTATGATATAAAATATGTTAATACACATAATAATAAACTATGTACTCCTAATATATAATTTGTAAAAAAATCTATCACTAAACCTATAAAAAAACTTGTATTTACATTAATAAGGTAAGGATGTGTTATAATCCAATAAATTAAAATTAATATTAACCATGATGTATGTAGTATAACATTATTATTTTTAATAAATAAAATTTGTAAAAATAATGATATTATAAAAGTTATATAAATAAATAATTTCAAAAAATAATTTTTCATATTTTATTCTAAATTTATTAATAGTACTAAATATTTTATTTTTTCTATTTGTAAAAATGGTTTCACGTATACTGTGTTAAAATTCTTTTTTTTGTCAAAAAATATATTAGTGATTGTACCTACTGGATAACCAATAGGATATTGTTCATCTAATCCAGATGTAACTAACATGTCTCCTTTATGAAGATTAATATCTGTAGATATAAATTCAGATTTTAAATTTTTTGTACACCCATTACCACTAATTATGAATTTAATATCACTATTTTTTATTTGTACTGGTAAAAAAAAATTTTTATTACAAATTAATAAAACTTGACTACTTCTATTTTTACTTGATATTACTTGTCCCACAATACCTTGATTATTAAGAACTATTGTACCTGGTTTTATGTTATTTTTTAATCCCTTGTTAATAAATATTATATCTTTATTTATAGGAAAATAAACAGGTATTATTTCTGCTAAAATATTTTTTTTTTCTTTTAAAATAGGTAATTGTAAAATATTTCTTAAGTTATCGTTATCATATTTAATTTTTTGTAAATTATATAGTTTAATTTGTTGTTGTAATATTTTATTATTTAAATCTTTATTTTTTTTT
This sequence comes from Enterobacteriaceae endosymbiont of Donacia vulgaris, assembly GCF_012568445.1. Lineage (NCBI taxonomy): Bacteria > Pseudomonadati > Pseudomonadota > Gammaproteobacteria > Enterobacterales > Enterobacteriaceae > Enterobacteriaceae endosymbiont of Donacia vulgaris. Next base: position 8,538 of record NZ_CP046190.1, on the reverse strand, counting down.
TGTAAAATATCATTTTTTATAAAATAATCTAATGTATTTCTATATATAGAAAATGGTTTATTTAAAATAAAATAAATTGGACTAATTTTATTATTAATATAATATCTAAATTTTATAAAATAATTTGAGTATATATCTGTAATGATAATTACAATAGAAAGAATAATAGTAATAATTATTCTTGATTTGAAAATAGGTTTTTTATTAAAAATGAATTTCATAAACATATCATCTTAAAATTAGAATTTTATTCTTCACTAAATAAATCTCCTCCATGTATATCAATCATATCTAAAGCTTTTCCTCCACCTCTTGCTACACAAGTTAATGGATCTTCTGCAATAGTAACTGGTATCCCTGTTTCTTCTATTAATAATTTATCGAAATTTTTTAATAATGCTCCTCCACCAGTTAAAATCATACCTCTTTCTGCTATATCTGAAGCTAGTTCTGGAGGACATTGTTCTAATGCAATCATGACAGCACTAACTATACCCATTAAGGGCTCTTGAAGAGCTTCTAAAATTTCATTTGAATTTAATGTAAAACCTCTTGGAACTCCTTCAGCTAAATTTCTTCCTCTTACTTCCATTTCTAATAATTCTTCTTCATTATTATAAGCTGCCCCAATTCTATGTTTAATTTTTTCAGCTGTAGCTTCTCCAATTAAAGATCCATAATTACGTCTAACATGATTAATAATTGCTTCATCAAATCTATCTCCACCTATTCTTACAGAAGAAGAATATACCACACCATTAAGTGATATCACGGCAACTTCAGTAGTCCCTCCTCCTATATCTATAACCATTGAACCTGTTGCTTCTGAAACAGGTAAACCAGCTCCGATGGCCGCCGCCATTGGTTCTTCTATTAAAAAAACTTCTCTAGCTCCCGCACCTTGTGTTGATTCACGTATTGCTCTTCTTTCAACTTGAGTAGCACCTACAGGAACACATACTAAAACTCTAGGGCTAGGTCTCATAAAACTATTACTATGTACTTGTTTAATAAAATGTTGTAACATTTTTTCAGTTATAAAAAAATCAGCTATAACGCCATCTTTCATGGGTCGAATTGCAGAAATATTTCCTGGCGTTCTTCCTAACATTTTTTTTGCGTTATATCCTACAGCTGCTACACTTTTTGGAAAACCTGCTTTATCTTGTCTAATTGCTACTACAGAGGGTTCATTTAAAACAATTCCTTGTCCTTTCACATAAATTAAAGTATTTGCTGTTCCTAAATCTATAGATAAATCATTAGAAAACATTCCCCGAAATTTTTTTAACATGATAAGAAAAACCTAATTTTATATTTTTATAATTATTTTAATTAAATGTAATTTATTGTATTATTTTATTATTAAATAATAACATTATATTTATAATAAATATATTATTTATTACAAATAAATAATATTTTTTTAAAATTGTATTTTTTTATAGATTTAAAATAAATTTATTATATATTAATTTTAAATGTATTTAATTAATTTAAGAGATAATAATGTATAAACAAGTAAAAAACAAATATCATGTTTTAGTATTAAATGGGCCTAACTTAAATCTTTTAGGTATTAGAGAACCTGAAAAATATGGTAACGAATCTTTAGAAGATATTATTAATATTTTATATAAAAAAGCAAAAAAAAAAAATTTTAAATTAAGTCATTTTCAGTCTAACGCAGAACATAAATTAATTAATTATTTAATAAGATATAAAGATATAATTAATTATATTATTTTCAATCCTGGAGCTTTTACTCATACTAGTATTGCTTTACGTGATACTTTATTAGGAATTAATATTCCTTTTATAGAAGTACATATCACAAATATATATAAAAGAGAAGCTTTTAGAAATAAATCCTTTTTTTCCGATATTTCTAACGGTATAATTTTAGGATTAGGAACATATGGCTATATTTTAGCATTAAAAATGATTTTTAAAAGATTATTAATTTAGAATTTTATTTAATAAAAACATTATTTTAGTTTTTAATTTTTTTTAAACAATATATAAGGATTAATTTTACCATAATGATCTATAATTTTTACTTCTGGTTCTAACCAGATTCCAAATTTATTTCCAACTGAATGATAAATTTTAATAGCTAAATTAAGTATATCCATGCCTGATGCGTTGTTAAATTTATTTAAAAGAATTAAACATTGTTTAGAATAAACCATTACACCATCCTTGATATATCCTTTAAATTTACATTTATATATTAACCATCCCGCTGATAATTTAAAAAAATTATTTTCCAAAGAATAAGGCATATTAGAAAATATTTTTAATAATTTTTTTCCTAATTTAATAGAAATTATTGGATTTTTGAAAAAACTTCCTGCGTTACCACAAATTTTGTGATAAGGAATTTTTTTTTTTCTAATACTACAAATATAATCAAAAATTTTTTGGGGAGTATTATAAATATTATTTTCTGATTTTTTAAAATTAAAGTAATTTAAATTTGGAACCCATTTTTTGGGTAACAATAAACCTACAGAAATTATTATATAATTTTTATAATTATGTTGAAAAATACTATATCTATATTTAAAATTACATTTTTCTTTATTAATTCTTTTAATACTTTTATTAATAGGATTAATTATATCTACATATGTACAAAATTTTTGTATACTAGAACCATAAGCACCAATATTTTGTATAGGTGCTGAACCTACATACCCAGGTATTAATGCTAAATTTTCTAAACCATAAATTTTACGTTTTATTGTAAATTTTACTAATTTATGCCAATTTTCTCCAGAATTTATATGTAAATGCCAATATTTTTTAGATTCACTTATATAAATACCCTTTATTCTATTAATAATTACCAGACCATAAAAATCTTTTAAAAATAAAACATTACTACCCTCTCCTAGAACTAGACAAGGCTGTTTTTTTTTTTTATATTCTTTCCATAACTTACAAAGTTGTGGTAAATTTTTAACTTTTACAATTTTTCTAGCATTAACATTAACGTTAAAAGTATTTATTTTTTTTAATGCATATTTACAAAAAATCATTTTTTTATATATTAATTCCTGGTATTTACCTACTCTTACATGAGGTAAACCTCACACTACCATTGGCACTACAACGTTTCACTTCTGAGTTCGGAATGGGTTCAGGTGGTACCATTGCGTTATTTATACCAGGAATATTTTGTTAAGTTATAAATAATTAATAATTAAATCTAAACGATTCTGGTGTTGTAAGGTTAAGACTCACGGGTGTTTATTAGTACTGGTTAGCTCAACATATTACTATGCTTACACATCCAGCCTATCAACGTCATAGTCTTTAACGTCCCTTAAGGAATTTTTGTAAATAATTAACAAAAATTCTGGGAAGATTAATCTTAAGATAAGTTTCGCGCTTATATGCTTTCAGCGCTTATCTTTTCCGTATTTAGCTACCGGGCAATGCTATTGGCATAACAACCCGAACACCAGAGATACGTTCACTCCGGTCCTCTCGTACTAGGAGCAAATTCTTTCAATCTTCCAACGCCCACGGCAGATAGGGACCGAACTGTCTCACGACGTTCTAAACCCAGCTCGCGTACCACTTTAAATGGCGAACAGCCATACCCTTGGGACCTACTGCAGCCCCAGGATGTGATGAGCCGACATCGAGGTGCCAAACACCGCCGTCGATATGAACTCTTGGGCGGTATTAGCCTGTTATCCCCGGAGTACCTTTTATCCGTTGAGCGATGGCCTTATCATACAGGACCACCGGATCACTAAGACCTGCTTTCGCATCTGTTTGAATTGTCATTCTCACAGTTAAGCCAGCTTTTGCCTTTGTACTAACCTCACGATTTCCAACCGTGATTAGCTGACCTTAGTACTCCTCCGTTACTCTTTAGGAGGAGACCGCCCCAGTCAAACTACCCACCAGACACTGTCTCTGACCCGGATAACGGGCCAAGGTTAGAATAATAAACATCAAAGGGTGGTATTTCAAGGTTGACTCAATATTAACTAGCGTCAATATTTCATTGTCTCCCACCTATCCTACACATTAATGAATATCATTCAATATCAAGCTATAGTAAAGGTTCACGGGGTCTTTCCGTCTTGCCGCGGGTATACTGCATCTTCACAGCAATTTCAATTTCACTGAGTCTCAGGTGGAGACAGTCTGACCATCATTACGCCATTCGTGCAGGTCGGAACTTACCCGACAAGGAATTTCGCTACCTTAGGACCGTTATAGTTACGGCCGCCGTTTACCGGGGCTTCGATCAAGAGCTTCTTATTAAAATAATAACTCTATCAATTAACCTTCCGGCACCGGGCAGGCGTCACACCGTATACGTCCACTTGCGTGTTTGCACAGTGCTGTGTTTTTAATAAACAGTTGCAGTCAGCTATTATCTTAGACTGATTTCAGCTTCAAAAGTAAATTTCTCGACCTACCATCAGCGTGCCTTCTCCCGAAGTTACGGCACTATTTTGCCTAGTTCCTTCACCTGAGTTCTCTCAAGCGCCTTAGTATTCTCTACCTGACCACCTGTGTCGGTTTAGAGTACGATTCAATATTATCTAGAGCTTAGAGGATTTTCTTGTAAGCAGGGTATCAATTACTTCAATACAATAAAGTACCTCGTCATTACGCCTCAATGTTTATAATTATTCGGATTTTCCTAAATAATACATCTACACGCTTAAACCAAGACTACCATCACTTGGCTAATTTAACCTTCTTCGTCCCCCCTTCGCAATAATAATGAGTACAGGAATATTAACCTGTTGTCCATCGATTACGCTTTTCAGCCTCATCTTAGGTGTCGACTTACCCTACCTCGATTACCGTTGGATAGGAACCCTTAGTCTTTCGGCGAATAGGTTTTTCACCTATTTTATCGTTACTCATGTCAGCATTCGCACTTCTGATCTTTCCAACAAACTTTACAATTTATCTTCAACAATTTACAGAACGCTCCCCTACCCAATAAATAAATTCTTTATTGTCGCAGCTTCGGTGTATAATTTAGCCCCGTTACATCTTCCGCGCAGGATGACTAGACCAGTGAGCTATTACGCTTTCTTTAAATGATGGCTGCTTCTAAGCCAACATCCTGGCTGTTTCTGCCTTCCCACTTCGTTTCCCACTTAATTATAACTTAGGGACCTTAGCTAGCGATCTGGGTTGTTTCCCTCTCCACAACGGACGTTAGCACCCGCTGTGTGTCTCCCGTGATAACATTATTCGGTATTTGAAGTTTGCATCGGATTGGTAAATCTGGAAGATTCCCTAACCGAAACAGAGCTCTACCCCCGAATATGAATTACACGAGGCGCTACCTAAATAGCTTTCGGGGAGAACCAGCTATCTCCCGGTTTGATTGGCCTTTCACCCCTAACCACAAGTCATCCGCTAATTTTTCAACATTAGTCGGTTCGGTCCTCCAGTAAGCATTACCAAACCTTCAACCTGCTCATGGTTAGATCACCGGGTTTCGGGTCTATATCTTGCAACTAAAACGCCCTTTTAAGACTCGGTTTCCCTACGGCTTCCTTATACAGTTAACCTTGCTACAAAATATAACTCGCTGACCCATTATACAAAAGGTACGCAGTCACATTTTTTTCAAAATGCTCCTACTGCTTGTACGTATATGATTTCAGGTTCTATTTCACTCCCCTAACCGGGGTTCTTTTCACCTTTCCCTCACGGTACTAGTTCACTATCGGTCAGTCAGTAGTATTTAGCCTTAGAGGATGATCCCCCTATATTCAAACAAGATTTCACGTGTCTCGTTTTACTCATTGAGATTATAATCACTATATTTTAATATACGGGACTATCACCCTATATTGTATAACTTTCCAGTTATTTCTATTAATATAATAATTACATATATCTCTGGGCTTTTTCCTTTTCGCTCGCCACTACTAAGGAAATCTCTATTGATTTCTTTTCCTCAGGATACTTAGATGTTTCAGTTCTCCTGGTTTACTTCGTTATTCTATGTATTCAAATAACGATAATATATAATTATATATATTAGGTTACCCCATTCGGATATCACCGACTAATAATGTTTTAAATCAACTTATCGATGCTTTTCGCAGATTAACACGTCCTTCATCGCCTCTGACTGCCAAGGCATCCGTCATATACGCTTATTTACTTAACCTTACAACCCACAATCGTTTAATAAACTTAATATTAATTAAGTAATTAAAATATAATTTTTTTAAATTATTTTCTGAT